>JBLHVR010000032.1:0-15208 GCA_047628655.1 Lentimonas sp. | reverse complement strand
CTCTTAGAAGCGATATTGTTTGGTATGAAGAAGTTCAAATTGCCGATGGCAAAGGTGGATTCCAAACAGTTCTGACGCCCAAAGTCTATTTTGCGTCCAACAATTTCAACGATTTTGATTTAGAAACCGGAGGTTCGATGATTCTGGCCAATAATGTTAATATTGAAGCTGGAAACCTTATCAACTCTGGAAATATTTTAGCAAAAGAGCGTTTGAAAATCGCTTCCACTTCTGACATTAATAATTTCGGTGGAAAAATTAAGTCTCGAGGAACTGCTTCTTTAGATGCTGCTGGAAGCATTAATAATAAATCAACCATTGCCACCTTAACTAATGAGGGTTTGCAAACTAGTCAGGCTTCCATTGTGGCTGAAGAGGGAATGATGCTCAATGCCAAAGAAGATATTAATAATGTTGGTGGAGAAATTAAAGCTGGAGAGGAATTAGCCTTAATTGCTGGAAGAAATATCATTAATAGAGCTGCCATTGATTACAAAGTTGGTTTTGAAGCTGCAACAAGAGAAAGAGCGATGGTACAAGAAGCGAACAAAATTCGTTCCACTTTAACCAATCAAGGAGACATCAGTTCTGGAGGTGACCTAATTATGGTTGCAAATGACAACATCACCATTACTGGCGCCAATGTTTCAGCTGCAGGTTCGGCTGCCATACAAGCAATTAACGGTGATGTTAATATTGAAACGGCAGAACTTAGAAACAGAACCGTCACCAAATGGGGTAACAAAAGAAAAGGCGGAACCAAAACTGTTGATGATACTGTTAATGTTTCCTCCGACATCCATTCGGGAAAAGATCTCGTAATATCAAGCGGCAACAACACCATTCTTAAAGCCGCCAATATCAGCACCGATGATGGTGATATTGAAATTAACAGCGCCAATAGCCTGTTAATTTTAACTGCTACTGACTCACATTTAGTTTCGGAAGAAATTAAGGAGAAAGGAACCTTCACTTTTAAAAATATCAACAGAGGAAGTTTCGACACAGAAGTTATTAACACCGCCATTTCGGCTGGAATGGTAAATGGCCTTAACACCAAAGAAATCAAGGTTAATACTGGTAATCAGAATTATGTAGAACTGAATGAGAAAAATACTGATAGCCTACCAGCTTATATTGCCTCTCTTAATTCTGAGCAAACAATTAAACAATTTGTAGCAGAAACCCACGATGAATGGGACGATGTTACAAGAGGTTTAACAGGAGTTAGTATGGCACTAATTGCAGTTGCAATGGTGGCTCTTGTTGCAGTAACTGCTGGAGCGGCTCTTGGCGCCGCAGGAGCAGCAGCAGGAGCTGCAACTGCAACAGCAGCAGGAGCTGCGGCAGGAGGAGCAATTGCCGCAGGGGCAGCAACAGTTGGTTCGGCAATGTTAACTGCGGCGGCAGTATCATTATCAACCACAATGGTGATCTCAGCTACCACGGCCACAATGAACGCCGATGGAAATATATTAGGATCATTGGATGATATTGGCAAAACCACCTTTAAGGAAACTCTTAGTGAAGACAGTTTAAAAAATGTTGCTATCTCAATGGCAGCAGCAGGCATAACTGCAGGAATTACCGCTGGAGGAAATTATGCGGCCCACGGTTCAGTAGCTTCTCCAGCCGCAACAATATCTACAACCTTTACTAGCCAATTATCAACAGCCTTTAAAAATGCAGCCATAAATTCCGTCGCATCCTCCGCTGCTCAATCTGTTGTTAATGGAGAATCCTTTAGTGACTCATTGAAAGATTCTGCTAAAAATATTATCCTAAGTGTTGTGGGTCAGATGGCTGCGAATCAAATTGGAAGCTTGGCTCACCCCGACCCTAATGATCCTAACACATTAGTTAACCCATTAACGGGTAAAACAGTTCCAAAAATAAACACCATAGAACAGCTAGCGCTTCATGGAGCATTAGGCTGTGGACTTGGAATGGCAGGTGGAGGCGGTTGTGCTAGTGGAGCAATGTCAGGAATTGTTGGAGAAATGGTTGGTTCATCTCTAAGAGATAATGTTCAATCTGGCTCAATGCAAAGATCAACCGCAATTCAAATATCTGGACTAGCCGGAGCTGCCGCTTCTTTAGCAACCGGAGTTGGAATGGGTCAAGATGATGCGGATATTGCTAACGACATTTTCGCGGGACAAAGAATTGGGAGTAATGCTGCGGAAAATAATGCTTTGATGGTTGATAGAAGTGGCAATATTCTAGATGTAAAGAGAGATGGAGATAAAGGAGTTTATATCGATAATCAAGATGGAGGCAGTACAAAAGATGAGAGAGTAGGAGAAACCGAATACATTGATGAATTTATAATTCCAGAAAGCGGCAATATCCCAACCAAGGGTAAAATTCATTTCGGAGAGACAATTGATGATAAGATCAAGGGCCTAGTCAATAGTGGCGGATCAGATGTAAGCTGGTCATTTATTGGATATGATATCTATGATTTAAAAAATGATTCTTTGAAGAATGGGAAATTTGATGTTAAAACAACATTAGGGGCATTCGATGGTTACTTATTAAATGATAAATATATTAGCGGCAGAAGTGCTGGTAATTATCTGGCTGGAGCTAATGCGGCTCAAGCAAGACCTCCTATCGTTACTAATAATTTTTGGCGTAACTTTACTTTAGATAAGGCTGGAGCTTTACATGACCCAAATACTGGAAAAGAGATTCCATATAGCACAAGAAGAATTATTCAAGGATTTAAAGATTATGAAAAATAAAATAAAATATTTAATTTACGCAGTTTTATTGGCCACAACTGTGTGGTTTGGATTTATTTATATAGGAGTAAAAGATTTCTCTACAACAATATATTGCAGAGAAACACTTTGCTCAGATCAATCCACAGATTATAAATTGTGTTTTCAGGAATGCTTGGATAAGAATCTGATTTTATCAGAATAACGGCATTTTGATAGTTAGGGGTTTTTAAAATCAGCAGACTCTAATTAAATTAATTTTAAAATATTTATGGAATTTCAAGCAGATTGGAGAACTTATAATACTAGGTATGCGCAGGAGTGACGATGTTTTTGGAAATGCTGTTGTTTATGATAATAAGGCCTTTATTTTCTGGAGAAGGTTTTATGTTTAGTGAGATGTTTAGGGGGATGTTTTTAAGAGACATAAGGCTTACGGGAATATTCTTTGTAATATTACTTTATGGCCAAATAGTCTGTTATTTTGCAACCAGATCCTCAACTAAACTTCTGCAAGTTTTAGATAAAAAATTAATATTTACATTCTTTAACGGCAAAATATTGGAGTTAAATTATTCTGATGTTAAATCTCTAGAAATGACTAAAGATTCATTTGGTCAATTTCAATTCACTTTAAAAAATGGTGAAATTAAAACTCCCCGAACCACAATTAAGGATAAGCAAAAAGCATTCGATTTAATTACTCAAAGAATAAAATGCCCAATTTCCTCAAAATTATTGCAGTAATATTTTTACTATTCTCATCTGCTTGTTCTTACAAAAATAACATCAAAGCATCGTTAAGTGGAGATGAAAAAACCTTACAAATAACTGACAAAACCACAATTCCGAATGCCGATTACTTCACTGCTTCAGAAGTTTTGGGAGCTTCAATTGGAGGAGTTGCGGGATCGTTTGTGTTTGGAAGTACAGGCTTGATTAGCTTAAGTCATAATGATGACCCTGCAAATTATTTCAAAAATAATATTGGCGAAATTTTAGCGCAAAAATATGATTTAAAAATAATTCAAAGTTCGAAAGATCCAGTAATAGGAAAACATTCGGTTAATGCGATAATTGAAAATTATCCAGAGGGAGATTTAATTTTAGATGCCAATTCATCAATTTCTGGCAAATATTATCCCTTCCGTCTCAATGATTTTAGAACCAATTATCGCGTCTATATTCGCTTAATTGACAGGCGAACCAATGCAGTTATTTTTAAATCTAACTGCTCTTATAATGATAAAAAAGATAATGATTACACATTGCAGCAAATTGCTAATCAGTCAGAAGTGGTCGCAGGAATTTTTAAAAAAGCAAAAACAAAATGCTTTGAAAAATTCCAAAAACAAATCACCAAATAATATCAAAATTCATCACATTTTCGCGCAGGTGAATCTGTTATTATTTAAAAATATCACTTAATTTTGAATGTAAAAAAGGGCTGCTATCTAATAAAATAGATAACAACCCTTTTAAAAAATCTTAAAAATCTAAGCTTTATTTCTAAAAATTAGAAATTGTAAGAAAAGCCGATTTTGATGGTGTTTAACTCAAGCTCATGATCAGAGTTAGAACCTTGTACATCAACATTCACTTCTGAATATTGATATTTTGCGCTCACACTAAGATTATCATTGATATTATATTCAGCACCAAGACCCAAAAGGAAGCCAATAGAATTTGCATCGTCTTTTGATCCACTAACTTCTCTTTCAAGACTTAATCCCTGTAAACCTAAGGTACCAAATACTCCGATTGCATCGGTAATATCGTATCCGATATCACTTTCAATAGTATAAATATTTGAAACAGTTGATTTATCAGAAGTTCCGTCTGTATCGTTTATGTCGATATCGCCAATGGTGTAAGATGCAGAAGGTCTTACAAAAATTTTGTCAAATTGGAACTTATAACCATATCTTAAAGTTGGAAGAATTTGATTATCAGAACCAAGATAATCAGCATTTCCTAGGTTTTGATCTACGTCTATGAATGAACCTTCAAGACTAACAACGTGTCCACCGTCATTTTTAGCGAAAGCCATAGAAGAAGAAAGAACTGCAGCAACAGAAGCAACAGCTAATAATTTTTTATTTAACATATTTTTATAATTGGTTTTAATGGTTAAAAAGTGATTAATTAGACTAAAAATTAATTTAGCCCGACAAATTAATAGAGATTAAATAAAATAGAATCAAGTTTTTTTAAAATAAAGAGATATCAGACTTACTGCCATTCATCACAATAACTACCCTAAATGCGTTCTTCATCGCCAAATTTATGCTTTCAAAATATAACAATTAATCAGCTTCCATTCTGGTTTTATGTCTATTTATGAAGGTTTTTAGTAGTAAAATACCCTGCATTTTTATTTTTTCTTAGGAAAAAGATCTATCACATTTTCATGTTTCTTAGCTGAATTAGCTTCTCCTTTTGCTGCTTCTGTGTGATAGGGAATTTTCACCAATATAACACTTCCAAGCCCAACTTCACTGTTAATTGTTAATGTTGCTTTATGAGAGGTTAATATTGATCTGATTGCTTGCAGGCTAAGAGAAATGTTGTTTTTATTTTCACTTTCTTTTGCATTAGATTTCTGAAAATTCATGCGCATTTCTTCTGAAATTCCATGTCCATTATCTTCAAAAATAAGCTCTAGGAATTTTTTGCCTTTTTCTTTCTTAGACTTGGCTCCAATTTTAACAAAAGAATTCTTTTTGCCACTCTTCACATCTTCCATCAAATAATTAATTAGAGCGATAATGACATGTTTTATGCTTCTTTCATCAACATTAATATCGGCGATTTTATCGGCAATATCGTAACTTAGCTGAACATTTTTTATTGAAGCATCGTAATGAGCCATTTCAATTGCTTCTAAAATAATTTTTTTAACATTGACAGGTAAAAAATTCAGATTGTCTGAAACAAAGGAAAGGATTTTGGCGCAAGATCCGAGGATCTTTTTGTTAAGATCGATGAGAGTTTGTTTAGTCATAACCACGCTGCCCTCTTCGTGATGAAGAATTCTGACGATATCTTTGGTGATTTTAATCACCGTTTCTTCAATGATGTTTTGTCTGGTTTCAATGAGAAATTTTTCACGAGATTTGGTTGATTTCTTGGCAATTTCATTTTGATGTTCCAGCTTATTATTTAACTCAATTAGCTTTAAATTATTTTCCTTTTCATTGTCTATTAAATTCTTTGTTAGCAATATTCCTTGATAAAGCTCATTTATTTCTGAAGCATATTTACGCTTTTTGGAATAGGACAAATTTTCAATTTCAACATCGCTATCTCCTCGCCCTAATTTTTTGGCAATAATAGCGAGGTTATTAATTGGTTTAATAATTCTTTGACGTTGGAAGAATAATATTACAAAAACCACAAAAGTTCCTCCGAATAAGGCAATGAAATTTTCAATAAAATTAATCACAAATTCTTTATTGAAAGAGTCATTGTTATATCCGGTTAAAATTATAAAAGGATAATCGGAAGATTTTTTGTAAATTTGATAGATATTGCCGCGATATTTTAATTTATTTTTCATCACCATTAATTCTGTGGTAGGATCGATATTTGCCAATTCTCCAGCAAAAAAATTGTCATCATTAATTAAGTGATTATCAGGATCGATTACTATTTTAAATTCCTCATTAAGCATGATGAATTTAGTTTCTTCCTTTAAATCAAACTTGATGGCTTCAATTAATTTAGCGATGTTGAATTTAGTGACAATTGAGCCGATGTATTTTTCGCTTTCCAGATTAGAAACCCCTAAAGATGCATCGATAAATGTTTTATCTTCAAACTGGCTGTAATAAGGGTCTGACAAATTTAATTGCCAGCTATTAATGGTTGATTGATAGAGATGTTTGGAATTTTCTATCTTTTGGATTTTAGATAAAATTCCAGTAGAGCTTTTAACTAAAACATTCCTATTTTCATCAACCCATGAAAAATGAGGCCAAATGAAAGCCTTTCTTTTAAGTCCTGATTTTGTGACTGGAAAAAAGAAATTACGCTTAAAAAGATAGGAGATATTTTCCAAATCTTCACCTTTTATGGCAATTTTATGACCTTTATCTTCGGCAATGTGAGACACATAATTAAAGTAATTGTTTAACTTAGAATCTATCAGTTGAGATTGGCTAATTAACTGATCTTGTAGGGCATTTTTCTGAGATTTGTAAAGTGAAATTGCTGACCAGGAAGAGGATAGTAGAACGATTACTAGAATAAATCCGGCATAGATGTAGTAGTTTTTTGATAGGGAAGCGAATTTCTTATTTGATTTATTTGCTCTATTGAAAAAATATTTTATGGTTCTTTCTAACACAATTGTTCTTTTAAATTTGAAAAGTTTTATTAAGGGTGTATTTTGTGCTGCCATTAAAAAAGCCTTAAAGAAAATTTACTTAAATGATTATTAAAAAAATATTTTTAATCACAAGCTTATTGTTGTTTATGTGCGTGAAGAGCACATTAGCTGCAACAACTGTTTCTAAAACCGCCAAAGATTCATTTAAATCAGCTGCGGCAATTTATGTTGTTAATAGAGCCGATATTAAACGTTCTGGAGCTACAACAATTCCTGAAGTTTTGAGAATGGTTCCTGGGTTGCAAGTGGCTAAAGGGGAATCTGGCCAGTGGATGGTAACTTCCAGAGGTTTTGCCAATGGATTTGCTAATAAATTATTGGTGATGGTTGATGGTAGAACCATTTACACCCCTCTATTTTCTGGAGTGCATTGGGGAGCTCAAGATGTTATGTTGGAAAATATTAAACAAATTGAAGTGGTGCGTGGACCAGGAGCAACTCAATGGGGGGCTAATGCTGTTAATGGGGTAATTAACATAATTACTGAACCAGCGTCAAATACTCAAAAAGGCCTGGCAACAACAAGCTATGGAAGCAATCATAACTCACTTACCGCTAGATATGGTGGTAAAATTAAAGATAATTCTTATTACCGAGTTTCGGCCTCACGCTATAATGAATATAATAATGAAAGTGCTAATTCAAAATCTGACCAAAATGATTATTATATAAATAGGGGTGGATTTAGGATTGATTACGATGAATTTGAAAAAGATTTGATCACTTTGCAAAGTGATTTTTATAACGGAACCAACCAGCTTGATTTGTTTTTGCCGGACACTGCTTCATTTCAAAATAGAATAAAGGACGATCTGAATTTTTATGGCGGAAATATCACCAGCAGGTGGGAGCATGAAATTAGCAATACATCGGAAACCCAACTACAAGTCTATTATGATAAATTTGTTAGAGATTATTCTTTATTAAGCAGAAAAGCTGAAACATTTGATGTTGATTTCCAATATTCAAGCTCACTTAAAGAAAACCATAAAATAACCTCTGGCCTTGGCTATAGAGGGATCAACAGTGATTTATCGGGAGATGATTTTAGAATTAATTTTGACCCCATTAAAAGCAGCACCAATCTTTACAATGCTTTCATCCAAGATGAAATTACACTTCTGCCAGATAAGGTTTTTTTAACGATTGGTACAAAACTAGAGCATAACAGTTTTACGGGTTATGAATTTCAACCAAGCATCAAAACATCTTGGCTTGCAACTGAAAATCAAACTCTTTGGGCGTCAATTGCCAGAGCTACCAGAACTCCTAATATTTCAGAAAATGATATCAATATGGCTGTTGGCACTGTAACAATTCCTGGTTTTGGAACTCATTACACCAGACAACAAGGAGATACTGGATTTGATTCTGAAAAACTCATTGCCTATGAACTTGGCTACAGAATAAGACCAACTAATGACAGCATATTCAATTTAGCATTATTTTATAATGATTATGATGATTTGCGCAGTGGTGAACTGGTTAATGGTGGGAATCCTGTTATTGAAGGATCGAATAGCTTCATAAGTGTTTTTCCTCAAAATAATGGTAAAGGTAAGGCCTTCGGAGTTGAATTGGATGGCAGTATTAAAATTAACAAAAAATGGGAATTAAAATCAGCTTATTCTTATTTAAAATTAGACCTAGACACCAAAGCTGGCAGCACCGATTCTGAATTAGAGAAAGAACAAAGACGCTCGCCTAGACATCAATTTAATATTCAGTCTCGATTCGACATTTCTGATAAAATAACTTTTGACAACATCTTGTATTATGTTGATGGTATCACAGTTACTGACAACAATTCTAACTCCTTAAATATCCCTTCCTACTGGCGCTTCGACACACATATTGGCTGGAAATATTCCAAAAACTTATCCTTCGATTTTGTTGGACAAAATTTATTTGATAGATCGCACACAGAATTCTCCGGCGCCTTATGGAGTGAGCCAATTGACATTGGTCGCACCTTCTATGGCAAAATAACCTTAAAATTTTGATTATGGTTACTTTGCAAAGAAAAACATTACAGCATCGAAATAAGAGTCTAATTAGGAACTGCCACACCTTGATTGCATCATTATTTTTAATGCTCAGCCCTGTAAATATTTACGCCAATGAAATTTCCACCAGCGAAATTAAGGCCTCATGGATTAACACCATTGTTGATTGGTTGGATTGGAAAACTCGTTCTAAAAATACAAAAAATGTAATTTGCGCCGTTGGTAGAGATAAGGTTTACATGTATTTAAAAAGAATCCAGCTGGGCTTAGAAGCAAAATCTGGTGGCAGAATTTTAGTTAAAAATAAGGCGCCAGAAGATGATTTTAAAGAATGTAGCATTCTTTACATCAGCGAATCTGAACAGGAATATTATATGAATATTCTGGAAAAAGTTAATGATCATCAAGGAATTATAGCCATTAGCAGCATAGGCGGCTTTGCAAGACATGGTGGATCTATTGAATTTGTAATCAGAAAAAAAGCCAGATTAATAATAAATATGACCAGCGTTAAAAATGCTAAAGTAACAGTTGATGACGAGCTTTATGGATGGGTTGAAACTATTTATTAGGAACTTTATTCATCAATTTTATTTAAAGCATAATCAATAATTCCCTCAGCATAGCTTCTAATATTTTTCTCCTTATCGGAAGATTCTATTTTTGCTATTTGAGAATAAATGTAATGAGTAAAATATTCTATTTTCTTGGTAGTCAGGCTATTCTTAGCCGCCAATATCTCCTCAACTACTGTCATTATTTGACGATATAAATCACCGTCATATGGTATGTCTTTTACTAATGTATCTTCTTTAATGACATCTGTGCTGGCAATTTCTTGCTTATTTTCATCGTAATTTTCATCTAATAAGTAAAATGGCGAAACCCCTAAAACATCTGCAATAGCATTCACAACCTCGAAATTGGTGTTTTTTGTTTTGCCACTTAAAATGTAATGAACTGCGTTATAGCTCAGATTGGCCTTGGTTGATAGTTTCCTACCCGTCCAATTCTGCTTCTTCATCTCATCCGTTAGTCTTTTGGCGAGTAAATTGTTAGACATTATAGAAGGTTCTTATGATTTGTTAGTCATTTATATCGCATAATTATGATATTTTGTGTAATTTAACCTTTAATCACTTAAACTACAATAATTATCTTTAACGCCGTAAGCGGCTCTATAACAGCTCTAATCATCGCCACAAAACTATTCAACTGAAACATATATAAATAAATATGTAATTTCTTTATATATTACGCTTGTGTTATAAATTTATAACTTTATGTTATTGAGAATCGCTTGAAAAAGATTTTCACAAAAAAATCGTAAGATGTGATCCAAACCACCGCCCAAATCCAGTTAAGTAAATGATTATAAATCACCATTTTATAATCATTTAACGCCACAAAAAAAACCAAATATGGTTGTCACGATATTTTGATTTAAGTTGGTTTTACCACGATCAACAACAAGACAATTAAAATATCGTGACAACAAATATTCTAGAAAATAAATCTAATACCAAAATTCGTTTCTTTTTTAAGTAAAAACGAAGTTCTGACGCGCGCCAAATAAACAGAAAAACTATAATTAACTCAAAATCAATAAAATTACGAGTTGTATTTCTCACTCCAATCTTTAAATTAACCAACAAATTAACCGTCAATATTTAACCATTAATCATTGAATTTAATGTCTGTTTGCGAATCACATCCCACCAATAATAAAAAAGTAATCATTCTTGGCTCTGGACCGAATCGAATTGGTCAGGGAATTGAGTTTGATTATACT
Organism: Lentimonas sp.; assembly: GCA_047628655.1. Lineage (GTDB taxonomy): Bacteria > Pseudomonadota > Alphaproteobacteria > Rickettsiales > UBA1997 > JAJTCH01. The sequence continues at coordinate 4,294 of JBLHVR010000032.1, read as the reverse complement.
TGTGTTCATTGCGCTTTTGCTTTAAAAGAAGCTGGAATTGAAGCCATAATGGTTAATTGTAATCCAGAAACGGTTTCCACCGACTACGATACATCAGACCGCCTTTATTTTGAGCCATTAACTGGCGAAGATGTTTTGGAATTAGTCCAAAAAGAACAAGAAAATGGAGAATTGCTAGGAGTTAACATTCAATTTGGTGGGCAAACCCCACTTTCATTGGCAAATTTTTTACAAGAACAAAATGTTCCAATTATTGGCACTTCTCCAGATATGATCGATTTGGCAGAAGATCGTGATCGTTTCAAAAAACTTTTAGAAAAACTAGATTTAAAACAACCAAAAAACTACATCGCCTATTCCGCTTTTGAAGTTGTTGACCAAGTTCATCAAATTGGCTTCCCAGTTGTGGTTCGTCCATCTTATGTTTTGGGTGGAAAAGGCATGGCAATTGTTTACGACACTGAATATTTACACAAATATTTGGCCGATTACAGCGAAGTTTTCGAAACCGGACCTTTGCTTTTAGACCAATTCCTAACCGATGCCATTGAGGTAGATGTTGACGCACTTTGCGATGGAGAAGAAGTTTTTGTAGCAGGAATTATGCAGCATATTGAAGAAGCTGGAATTCACTCCGGCGATTCCGCTTGCTGCATTCCACCCCACAGTCTTTCCGATGAAATGATTGAAAAAATCAAAGAAGCAACAATTAAACTAGCATTAAACCTTAATGTTAAAGGTTTAATGAATATTCAATTTGCCGTTCAAGGTGAAGAACTTTTTGTTTTAGAAGTTAATCCAAGAGCTTCCAGAACCGTTCCTTTTGTTGCCAAAGCCACCAAAATTCCATTGGCTAAAATTGCTACTTTAATAATGGTTGGTAAAAAACTTAGTGAGTTTAATTTACAATATAACAAATCAGATTATTTTGCCGTTAAAGAAGTGGTCTTCCCTTTTGCTAAATTTGGTAATGTTGACATTATTTTGGGTCCAGAAATGAAATCTACTGGTGAAGTGATGGGAATTGATAAAACTTTCCCACTAGCTTTCGCCAAAGCTCAAATTGCTGCCGGAGTAACAATTCCAACAAGCGGATTAGCATTTTTATCAGTTAAAGATTCCGACAAAAAGCATTTAGTTGGAATTGCCAAAGATTTAATCGCAACTGATTTCCAAATCATTGCCACTTCAGGAACTGCAAAATTCCTTAATGACAATGGCATTAAAGCCCAAATTGTTAATAAAGTTAATGAAGGAAAACCTCATATCGTTGATATGATTTCTAATAAGGAAATTGACCTAATCATTAACACCACCGAAGGAGCAACTGCCACCAAAGACAGTTTCTCAATTCGCAGAACTGCTTTAATTAAAAGCTCTACCTATAGCACCACAATTGCTGGCGCCAGAGCATTTGTTGATGCCATTAAAGCTTACAAAGAAAAGAACATGAATTTAGAAGTAAGATCTTTGCAAGAAATGTAAATATCTTATCAAAACTAAACCTTCACCCTGAACCTAAGTTGATCAATGCTATTAATTAGTGAGGCATTAAATTTAGCCAAAAACAGCCTCAAAAAACAAGGCATCGATTCCTTCTCAATTGATTCCTTGTTACTTTTGTGTTTCAGCCTTTCTTGCTCAAAAGAAAAAATCATTTTTAACCCCAATCTTGAACTTGACCTAGAGGCTGAGAAAAAATTTCTGCAAGCTCTACAACAAAGGGAATCTCGTCAACCAATGTCTCACATTTTAGGAAAAAGAGAATTCTTCGGTAATGATTTTATTGTAAATTCTAATGTTCTAGATCCTAGGCCAGATTCGGAAAGCCTAATTGAGGTGGTTTTAAAATTATTCCCCAATAAAAACCAGCCTTTAGAAATTTTAGAACTTGGTGTTGGTTCTGCTTGTTTGGTTGCTACAATATTAAAATATTTTCCAGAATCTGGTGCAATTGGAATTGATATTAGTCAAAAAGCATTAGAAACCGCTCAGAAAAATATCCAAAATTTAAATCTTCAAGACAGAGTCAAATTACTACAATCTAATTGGTTTGAAAATCTAGATTCATCAAAAAGATTTGATTTAATAATTTCCAACCCACCCTACATTAAAACCAGCGACATTGAGCTTTTACAAGATGAAGTTAGAAAATTTGAACCCAGAAAAGCTTTAGACGGTGGAATTGACGGCCTAGATTGTTACCGAATTATTGCCAAAAAAGCTGTTAATTTCTTAAAAGATTCAGCCTTTTTATTGCTTGAAATTGGCGCGGGACAAGAAAAAGAAATTGCCGAAATTTTTAAAGAAAATAACTTAAAACTTATCCAAGAAAAGAAAGATTTAAGCGGAATAATCCGGGCTTTATTATTTTGTAAATAATGCAAATATTTAATCAAATAACGGAAATTAGAGGCTTTCTGAAAAACCAGAATAGCAAAAAAATTGGTCTAGTTCCAACAATGGGAGCTTTGCATCAAGGACATTTGTCATTAATTGAGGAAGCAAAAAAACATTGCGATTTGGTGGTGGTGACTATTTTTGTTAATAAGGAGCAATTTAACAATGAAGATGATTATTTAAATTATCCTAATTTGATGGCTGGGGATATTGAAATTTTGCAGCAAAATAATGTCGATATTTTATTTAACCCATCAATGGATGAAATTTACCAAAATAATTTAACCAAAATTGAAATCGGAAAATTAGCCGACAATCTTTGTGGAAAATCACGCGCCGGTCATTTTGAAGGTGTGGCCTTAATTGTGAGTAAATTATTTAACATTATCAGGCCAGATGTTGCGGTTTTCGGCCAGAAAGATTTTCAACAATTGCAAATCATCAAAAAACTAACCTGCGATCTTAATTTTGATGTAAAAATTATTGGAGCAGAAACTTTAAGGGAGGAAAGTGGTTTGGCAATGTCTTCCAGAAATTTAAATTTGAGTGAAAGCGGCAGAAAAATTGCCGATCAAATTTACGCAAATTTAAATGCAGCTAAAAAAGAGATTCTGGGCGGTACTAACCTTCAGTTGGTTTTGGAAAAAACAAATAACAATTTATTGCAAAATGGTGTGAGAAAAATCGATTATCTAAACCTATGCGACGAAGATAATTTACAAATTACCAACAATTCCAACTCCAAAATAAAATCTCGCCTATTCATCGCCGCCCATGTTGATGAAGTAAGATTGATCGACAATCTAGAAATTTACTAATTTCTTAACTGTATCATTTTGATAGTGAGGCCACAATTATCTTGATAATTGGAATTCACAACTTATATTGCTCCAACATTTTTTTAGTTTTCACAACGAACCATAAAAAGAGCACCCAATGTTTAGAAACCCACAATCCTTCCAAATTCTCATATTTCTTATTTTATTTATTGTTTGCCCAACTTCTTTGCGCGCAAATATTCTTAATGAGCAAAATCCATTAGACCGAATTTTAGATCAGCAGAAATTAGAGCAGCAAAAAGAAAAATTGCTGGAAAAGCCTGAAATTTCAGAAACCAAAGACATTAAAAGAAAATATAAACGCACCAGTCCCAACTGTGTTGAAGTTGAAAAAGTGGAATTTTCTAAAGCTGATAAATTAACCCAAAAAGCTAGATCCGCGCTTTCCGAGGAGGTGCTGGGGAAATGTGTTTTTAATGACCAAATTGGTGAATTTTTAGGAAATATTACCAATTATTACATTAAAAAAGGCTACACCAATGCGCGGCCTTATTTTCAAGCATATGATTTAGAGAGTAAAACCTTAAAAATTATGGTTTTGGAGGGAATTATTGAGCAAATTAGGTTGCAAACCATTAATCCAGATGGAAATAATAATAAAGTTTCTGAGCAGTCACATGCATCAAAATTTCTGGAAAAAGCTCAAATTTTCTTCGCTTTTCCAACCAAAGCCGGAGATATCTTTAAAATTGCTGATATTGAGCAAGGTGTGGATAATATGAATCGCCTGCGTTCTAACAATGCGGTGATTGACTCTCGACCATCTACTGCTGTAGGAGAATCTGAAGTTATTGTTAATAATTACAAAAAACTTAATTCTTGGGAAGTTGGAATTGGCTATGCCAATAGCGGTTCAAAATCGACTGGAATTTACAACACAACTTACAGAATTAACAAAGATAATTTGTTCTGTGTTAACGACAATATCAGCTTCACCCAAACCAAAAGTGAAGGCAGTGAAACTAATATGTTCAATATTTCCATTCCTTTTGGATATTACCGATTCAGCTATACTAACAGTTACAACCACTACACCTCAAAGGCAGGAGTTAGTT
>JBLHVR010000031.1:0-15620 GCA_047628655.1 Lentimonas sp. | reverse complement strand
CAATTAACTCTTCTTGGGGTTCAAAAATGATGATTTGAGACAATGGATCATCTTGCTCAATCAAAACCTCATCCACCAGCTTTAAATCTTCTTCATTTTCCAATTTATCTGTAACATTATTTGCTATAGATTTTTCTTTGGAAATCTCATCTAGCTCCGCCAATATATCTATATTTCCTATATCTTTAAAAGTGGCGACTAGATTAATAATTTCATTGTTAATCCCTTCACTCTTTGACTTAAAATTAATCTTGGTATTGCCGTTATTAAATAAAACATTATTTGCAATATCGATAATTTTATAGCCTTGATCTTGATATAAGAAGCTCTTAACCAACCCATCTTCAGCTATAAAATTAATCTCCGGATCTTGATTGAATTTTATATTATGAGTAGATTTATTTTCTTTGAATTGAATTTTTTCTGAAAGAGATATTGTAAAATGATTAGAAAAAATTCCAGAGGATATTTTTAAGTTATCAATTTGAATATAATCTTTGATGAAAACTTCTTTGCTGGAAAATAAGGATATATCAGTTCCAATTGCAAGATTATCGACGGAAATGATTTGCTTAAACGGGAATCCAGATGAAGATATTGAAGAAAAAGATACCGAAATCTTAGGAAGGTTCAAAGATTTAATATTATTTTTTAAAGCGCTGACTTTAAGAAGCCAGAAGATGCTGAAAGATGTAGATAAAACTACGACAATAGCCAGGAACGCAAAAACAATTTTTCTTAACATAGTTATTTTTAGCTTGTGTCCAATATTACTTATCTTTCAGAACCTGCCATTTTTCATCACCCAATTGAATATTTTTATCAACCTCTTTCAGCCAAATATGGTGAATTTTTCTATCATTTAGATATAATCTATCATCTTCAATATGCCAAGCATCTGGGTTGGAAGCAACCTTCTTATCAAAAGATGAAACTCCATAGGCACAATATCCATCATATTTAGGAATATATTTATCACTCTTCCCTATGTTACTTATAAAAATATCGAAATTCTTTTTTGAAGAAAAAAAATAAGCAACTCCTTTATATTGGATAACAAAGTCCTTATATCCCTGCATCATCCTTCCTTCTTCAAAATATGAGACCACGTCATAACCATCGTTTATGACATTATCTATTCCATCAATTTTTTTAACATTCACTTCCGAAGTCAATTCAGAATTTTCAGGAGTGCAAGAGGCAAAAAGAAACAAAAGTGTAAATATAATAGTGATTTTTTTCATTTAAAAAAAATTAAATTAACGACAAAAAACTCAGGACAGTATAATCTTTACTAATAACTTGGTTCAAGGTATTGACCAGGATAATCATTAGTTATCGCCTCAGTACAATATCCACCAGAAGCCCATGTTCCTCCACAGGAGTATGTACTTGTAAAATCATACTTATAATAAGAAGCTCCATCATTGCAACCAAGCACTATCGTTCTTGATGTAAAGTACCATAGAAACCACGCACCAGGTCTTGCGCTATATCGACAAATATAACTAGATTGACCATGATACATAGTATATCCGCCCTGACCATAATAATTCCAATTATAAAATGTTTGAAAACTAGCGCCAAGATTCACAACCTTTGTTCCTGAAGCATTAATCCCTGTATTCATATTGCAATTATTGCAAGATCTAGTTGAATTACCAACAGCTAAATTTCCAGCGCCAATGCAATATGCCCTTGCAGGGCCACCGCAAGGTTTTGGATTAGTCAAACTAACATAACTAAGCCATGATGAATTAGCAACTATATCCGAGGCACTAGAACAATCATTAGTACCATTGTAACATGTGTTTCCAACATGGCAACAAGCTACCGAAGCACCACCTTGTAAGCCACTCCAATTTCCCCCAGCGCCACAAGTTACATGGGGATTATTAGCAAACTTGCAATAATTACTATTATTATGATTTAAAGTGTATTTCGTGGAGCCAACGGGAACATTGGTGTTTGTTGCCCCGCTGTAGCTGTAGTTAGAAACTGAAATGTTATTAGTGTTGCAGGCGCAAGCGCCTGAGGCATTCTGAACTGTAGAAAAAGAACCTCCCGAATTACAATTTACATAAGGATTACTGGGCGTAGCACAATAAGATGGGTAATTTGTTGTTAGATATGCTTTTTGGGAAATTTCAATGCTATTTTCATCAATATCTGCAGCAACGGCATTGTGATTCGCCTCTTTATAATAATCAGTTGCGCCATTGGGAAATTGATTTTCGGAAATTTGGCAACATTGATGAGAGGCATTATTAACCGTTGAAGACCAAACTCCAACTGATTGACATTGGACAGTTGGAGTTATTCCGCCATCGCAATATCCAGCCTTGCTAGTTAAATTTAGAGTATCACCAACCGCCCTATTTGCCGTCCCAACATACTCATCAGATGCGGGAGTACCAAAGTCATCTCCAGATGCTTCACAGCAAACATAAGAAGAAAGGCCGTTGTTGTTCCAAACATCTCCTTCAGCGCAAACCGCGGTAAAAGGACCCCCAGCATTTTCACAATGTCCTGAAAATTCATCAAAATAAATAGTTTCACCAACATTTATGTGATCTTCATCAATAGATGAATTATTAGCATTATTCTGATCGTATATATCAGCCCCTCCATTAATAGATTCATTTTGAGTGATGTCACAACAATTAACTGAAGGATTTCCTGATATTTCAAAAACACCGCCTGACTGACAAACAAATGTTGCAGGACTTGCATCTTGGCAATATCCGGTATTGGGGCTTAAAGTAATGCCCTGATTAACAGGAACGTCAATTGTAGGTCCAAGATAAGTGACATGTGGGAATTCAGTAAATGTAGCATTGTTGACAATTGTGCAAAAACCAGCTTCTTGCAAAGTTCCTTCATCAACACATTCATCATTAATATAACTAGTTGCACTTGACCATATACCATATTTACCACATTTTCTACTGCAATTTAACCCCGCCGTAGCTCCATCATTAGAACAAACAACATCATCGTTATTAGCATTCCTCAGTTTTGGATTATCCCACTCATATCCATCACATGGCGTGGCGGAAGTTTTTGCTTCATTACCATTGCACATTATATTCCTAACCCCAGCATCGATAACTAGCTGTGTTTTACTTTTAAACAGAATTTTATCGTCAGAAGTGGGTGGTGTAGCTCTAACAAAAATATCGGTAAATGTTGTTCCTCCTGCAAAACTCCCAGAATTATTGTCTTCCTCAGCAGTTCCAGAATCTGGGGTTTGAGCTATGGAATCGGCCTTCCAAGCTCCCGAAGAATTAGCTCCATGACTAATTAAAGCAAACAGGGCGTGAGTTGTAAGATTTGATCCAGAAGAATCTTCTACGGTAATGATATTAACAGTATCGAAAGGGTCGTCTGGAGATGGCACGGCTTGAGTTATTTCAAAACCTTCATAATCGAATATCCCTGCACTTTTTTTAGTAAATCTACGATCAACTACATAAGAAAATTTACTAGCAAAGCCATCTTCCGCCATATCCGTTGGAAGATCTAGGGCTTGAATTGGGACCATTCCATAAACTAATTCTTGATTATCGGACTGAGAATCGGAGATTGTAAATCCAGCACAAGTTCCTGGAGTTGCAGCTTCCACACCATATCCATCCCCGCCTTTGGCAATATTAGGTAAAGCTGGGCAAGGCAATCTAAAATTTTTCTTAACAAAATTACCTAGCGCCTCATAGACCACTTCCATCCTTTTGTCTGTCATTCTGTTTTGCGCACTTATCGATATTTTACCCGAAGAAGCCAGAGTTCCTATTATTAAGCCCCCCGCAATTAAGACTGTGGTGGCCATTTCAACCATCGAATATGCTTTTTTTGTTTTTTTAAATTTCATTTTCATATTTTATAATTCCCCAGCTAAATTTTCAGAAGACCTACGCAAATTAATAAAAAATCCGTGACTTTTAACGCCCTTTATTATTCCACAACAAATCTTCCTGAAAAAGAACTCCCAAATTCACCAGGCTCAAGCCAACAATTAACGTCACCGATAACCTACAAGTTGGCAGAAGCTGTATCAGCACTTGACATAAACACATTTTGAACAGAACCACTAAAAGATACATTGTTACCCGCAAAATAGTTGTCTTCACTAGTTTTAATAGCATTTGGATCCATATTGGCCAATAAATAACTTCCCCCTGTTGTTACCAACTCAAGATAATATTTGGTAGGAAGTATTATCAAGCATAGTATCACTTACTTTGGTGAATCTTCTTTCTACCACATAAGAAAATTTAGTTCCAAAACCATCTTCACCATATTCTGGACTTAACCCAAGAGTTGCAGCTGGAACCATGCCATAAATTACATCTCCACTCACGGGAGTAAAGGCGTTACATAAATTTGGGGCGTTAACAGCGTCAGAAACTCCATATTCCGAAGTTCCAACAGCAAGAGCAAGGGGTGAGGGGTGAGGCAAACTTCTATTGGTTAAGACGAAATTTCCCAAAGCGCTGTAAACTTCGTCCATGCGCTGATTAGTTACTTTGGTTTTATGGTTATTAATAGCCGTTTTAGAGATTCCAAGGCCACCATTAACCAAAATAGAGATAATTAAAATTACCACCGAAAGTTCTATTAAACTAAATGCTTTTTTTTGTTTCTTTTTCATCATAAATTTCATCCCTAAGTTATGTTTTTATTGATTAACAAACAACGCCTCCTTATTGTATCAACAATTTTTTCCAAATCAAATATCATTTTGTGCAACAGAAATTAATCGGCCTGCATCAATTTAAAAAAATCAAACAACTCAAAATGATTATTGTCATTTTAATTGCCTCCGCCATAGCTGCTACTCTTATGTGGAAATATTTAGGAGAAGATCCTGCCGATAATTTACAAATTCCTCAATCTAGCAATTACACTTATCAAACGCCAAGAGCCATTGCTCCTAGCGACATCATTAACCAGATTGAATCCAACATTGGCAAGCCAATTTTGCTGCATCTTTACACGACTTGGTGCGGAATTTGCAAAAAACAGCTTCCCGTAATTAATGAAATGAGCAGAAAATTCCAGAACACTGATTTAAAAGTAATTATTGTGGCAATTGATAGAAACATTGATTCCGAATCCTTAAAAACATATCTCGAATATCACAAAAACATCTATTTTGAACCACAATTCCTGGTGTACAATGACGGTCTTTCCGATCTTCTATCTCAAAAAAATATCAGATATAACAGAGTTGTGCCGTTAACAGTTTTAATTGATCGATCAGGTAAGGTTGATCTTCGCTTCACCGGTTATAAAAAAGAACATTATGTTAACCGTAAAATCATCAAGTCTTTAATTTTCCAAAATGATCAAAATATTTAATAGTCTCAGCAAAAATAAAGAGGCCTTAATTCCCATCGAAAAAGATCATATTCAAATCTATGTTTGTGGCCCAACAATCTATAACCGTCCTCACATTGGTAATGCCAGAAGTGTAGTCATCTATGATTTATGGTTTCGCCTTTTTCGCAAAACCTTTCCAAAAGTAACTTATGTTCGCAATATTACCGACATTGACGACAAAATAAATGCTGCTGCAATTGCTAGAGAAATTTCTATTCAAGAATTAACCAGCGAGGTTTTAGAGCTTTTTTATTCTGATATTGACGTTTTGAAAGTTTTAAAACCAACCTTCGAACCCAAGGCCACCGAAAATATCGATCAAATCATAGCGATGATTGATAAATTAATTGCCAATGGTCACGCCTATGAAAGCGAGGGCCATGTTCTTTTTGATGTTAAAAGCTATAAAGAATATGGCGAACTTTCTAATCGTGATGTTAATGATATGATATCTGGATCCAGAATTGAAGTTGGTGAATATAAAAGAGATTCTCTAGATTTCGTTCTTTGGAAACCGGCATCCAAAAATGATGATAAATCTTCAATTTTCAACAGCCCCTGGAGTAAAGGTCGACCAGGTTGGCACATTGAATGTTCGGCAATGAGTTGTAAATATTTAGGAGAAAACTTTGATATTCACGGTGGTGGAGCTGATTTACAATTCCCTCATCATGAAAATGAAATTGCCCAAAGCAAATGTGCTAATTTAGGTTCAAGCTTCGCCAAATATTGGGTTCATAATGGCTTTCTTACAGTTAATGGTGAAAAAATGAGTAAATCATTAAATAATTTCATCACCGTTAAAGATTTGCTAGATAAAGAAATTTCACCAATTGCAATTCGTTATTTACTACTTTTCACCCATTATCGCAAACCTCTCGATTACAATGAAAAAGCACTATTTGACGCTAAAAAATCTTTAGATAAATTTTACGGTTTAATTGGCGATCGTAAATTTGATTTCAACAACAAAGTTGAAAACCCATATTTAACAAAAATTATCGCAGCTTTAAGTGATGATTTAAATACTCCACTAGCTTTTAGTGTTCTACACGAAATTTCCAAATTAATTAAATCTTCTCCTCAAGATGATAATCTAATTGAAAATTTAGCCGAGTGTCTTGATTTTGTTGGTCTTTATGATGAAAATTATGCGAATCAACACGATGGAACTATTGATGAAAAATATATTTTGGAAAAAATTAAACAACGATTTGATGCCAAAACCTCCAAAGACTGGGCTTTAGCAGATTCCATTCGTAACGAATTATTGGCAAAAAATATAACTCTGCTAGATGTTGCTGGCGGTGAAACAATCTGGAAAATTAAATAAATGAACGAAACAAAATTTCTAGAAATATCAGAAAAAGAATTAATTTCACTTGCTGATGAAATTGAAAATAATGACAAAAATTCAATTTTTGATGCGGAATATTCAGATGGAATTCTAAATATTGAAATTTTTAAAACTGGCCAGATTTATGTAATAAATAAACATTCCGCCAGTTTAAAAATCTGGTTCTCTTCACCAATTTCTGGAGCTGACTATTTTTCTTATGATGAAAATCAAAAAAAATGGTTAAATAAAGAAAATCTAGAATTGCATCCAGTTCTAATTAATGAACTTAAAAACAACTTTAACTTTTAACTAAAAATGATAATCAAAACAAAAAATATCTTATTAATTCCAGGAGATGGAATTGGCCCAGAAGTTGTAGCTCAAGCAAAGAAAGTAATTGAATTTTTTGGCAATAATTCTGACAAAAAATTTACATTTGACGAAGCCTTACTTGGTGGAATTGCATATGACAAAGCCGGAACTCCATTTCCAGCCGAAACATTAGAAAAAGCCAAAAACAGTGATGCAATCTTGCTTGGAGCCGTTGGCGGACCAAAATGGGAGTCTTTAGATTATGCAAATCGTCCAGAACGCGGACTTCTTGGAATTCGTAAAGAACTGGGCTTGTTTGCCAATTTGCGTCCAGCAGTTGTTTTTGAAGCTCTGGCTTCCAGCTCAACTTTAAAACCAGAAATAGTTTCCGGTTTAGACATTATGATTGTTAGAGAACTTACAGGAGATGTTTATTTTGGTGAGCCAAGAGGAGTTGAAACTTTACCAAATGGTGACCGCAAAGGAGTTAACACAATGGTTTACACTACTCCTGAAGTTACAAGAATTGCTAAAGTTGCATTTGAACTTGCCAAAAAACGCGGCAAAAAACTTTGCTCCATCGACAAAGCTAACGTATTAGAATCAACCGAAATGTGGCGCGAAGAAGTTACAAAAGTTGGCGAGGAATATCCACAAATTGAACTTTCTCACATGTATGTTGATAACGCTGCCATGCAGTTAGTTAGAAACCCTAAACAATTTGATGTAGTTGTAACTGGAAATCTATTCGGAGACATTTTGTCTGATCTAGCTTCAATGGCCACAGGCTCACTTGGAATGTTACCTTCCGCCTCTCTTGGTGCAAAAATCACAGAAGCTGATGGAAAAACAGAAACCCAGCATGCTCTTTATGAGCCAATTCACGGTTCTGCTCCTGATATTGCTGGAAAAAATATTGCCAATCCAATTGCCACTATTTCTAGCCTTGCAATGATGTTTAGATATTCTTTTAACTATGAAATAGAAGCTAATATTATTGACGATTCCATTAAAAATGTTTTAAATAAAGGCCTAAGAACTGCCGATATTGCTAAAGCTGGAGAATCTACAATTTCAACTAGTCAAATGGGAGATGCAATTATTGAAGAAATTAGCTCACTTCTTCTAAAAACTTCGAAAAAAACAGCAGTAAAATGAGGTCAACTCAGATACTAAAATTACTAATCTTAATATTTCTAGCACTATCCTCAAATGTAAGTGCTAGAGATACACATCTTGATAATAAAAAAATCTGCGAAGCCACCAAGGGCAACTGGCGCATGTTTAATAATGATTGTGCTGATAATTGCCAAAGCAAATTTGATTCTATCATTTGTACTTATGACCAAGCATATCAATGCGATTGTGGAGGAAATAGTTGCTGGAATGGGAATAAATGCATATCTTTAAAAATTGCACAATCTCAATGGGATAAAATTTTTCAAAAACAAAAAGAACTAAGAAAAGTCGAATTAGAAGAATTTGAAAAAGAACTCGCAAAATTTCACGAAGACAACCCCCAAACAGTATTGGGTCCACTTGGATCAGCCTCATCAAATCCAAACCAACCGCATAATATTCCACCAATTGCAACTTTATCTGAAAAAGACAAGCAAGACATTGTTGAATGTGGCAAAAAAGGCGGCTCATGGAAGCAGTTTCAAAATGGATGCGCTGATAATTGCGGAAGCACCATCAGTAAATTTGCCGTTTGCACCCAAAGAGCAACCTATGGTTGTGATTGTGGAGAATCTAAATGCTGGGACAATAAAAATGGCATTTGCGCCAATACCGAGCAATACCGAAATTCATTCTTCCAGACCAATAAAATATAAAAATGACAAATCAAAGCCAAGTTTCAATGTTAGAATTATTACAACAAGCTGATATTGTTGTGCAAATGGTAATGTTGTCACTAGCCATTGCCTCTGTTTGGTCATGGACGATTGTTTTTGAAAAAATGTTTAAATTCCACATTTTACAAATTAAAACCAATAAATTTGAAAAGCTTTTTAATTCAAAAAAGATGCTGGACGATATTTTTATGATAGCCAAAAAAGCCGATGGACATCCTTTCGCCAGAATTTTTATTGCCGCTGTTAAGGAGTGGAAGATTAGTAATGTTAAAACCATTATTTCATCACAAATTGCTGACAAAAAACAAGCATTAAAAGATCGAATAAACAGCGCCATGCAAATTGATGCCAATAAGGCTATTGAGAAGCTAGAAAGAAATATGCCAATATTAGCAATTATTGGCTCTACATCGCCTTTTGTTGGTTTATTTGGAACAGTTTGGGGAATTATGAACAGTTTTCAAAGCATAGCCATTAGTAAAAACACCAGCTTGGCAGTTGTTGCCCCCGGAATTGCTGAGGCATTGTTGGCAACCGCAATTGGTCTATTTGCTGCAATTCCCGCTGTATTCTTTTACAATATTTATAGCAGTAAAATTAACAAATTCGCCGATAAAATGGATAATTTCTCTCTTTTAGTGAGCAATATTTTATCGAGAGAATTAGATAGATAGGACTACAAACCCAGACCTGAAATCAGAACAGAAAAATTGATTATTTAATCTCTTCCATGATATCTCCAAATAAAATTGCCGGTAAACTTCCGCCTGTCACTTTATTGGTTGCAGAATTATCATCATTTCCAACCCAAACCCCAAGCACGTATTCATTATTAAAACCCACGAACCAAGCGTCTCGATAATTCTGACTAGTGCCAGTTTTACCATAAATATTTTCCGAAACATTAGCTGCTTTTCCGGTACCGTTTTCAACAACTTCTCGCAGCAATTCTTTCATTTGTAAAACATTTTCTTCTGTAATAATTTCAAATAGGTCACTGATTTGCTTACTGTAAATAACCTCGTCATCATCACCATAAATTTTCTCAACATTGTAAGGTAAAATTGCCGCCCCTCCACTTGCAATACTAGCATAGCTGCTGACCATTTCTAGCAAGCTAACCTGCGCGGTTCCAAGCGCAAAAGTTGCATCCTGATTATCAATTTTGGAAGTAATTCCCATTTTTAAAGCATTATTGAGGATATCATCTAATTTTAAATTGGAAGTTAATCGAACCGCTACCGAATTTAAAGATTTAGCGAAAGATTCTTTCAAACTCACCTGTCCATAATATTTATCATTGTAGTTCTTTGGCGACCATTCTCCCAAAGTTAATTGCTCATCTTCCACAACATCTTCAAGCTTGTAGCCATTTTGCAAAGCAGTTAAATAGACAAAAATTTTAAAGGCTGAACCTGCCTGTCTTTTTGAATAGAGCGCGCGATTAAATTGGCTTTTTTGATAATCTTTACCGCCAACCATCGCTTTAATGGCGCCATTTTTATCCATCAAAATTAAAGCGATCTGGCTTTTTCCTAATCGGGTGGGATATTTTCGCATTAATTTATCTAGCTGTTTTTCGGCAATTTTCTGCAAATTTTCATCTAAAGTACTCACAACTGAAAAACGATGATTATTTAGACGATCTTTAACTTCCAAATAGTCAGAAAAACTGGCAGCAACATAATCTGTAAAATAAAATCTTTGTAATCGGTCATTTTGATAAGATATTGGTGCTTTAAAATTATTGGCGTCAGAACCTAGATATCCAGCATCGGCCATATTTTCAATTACTTGATTGGTTCTTTTTTGAGCTAAATGGTAATTATTTCTTGGAGACAATCTTGATGGAGCCTTTAGAAGACCAGCTATCATCGCTGATTCATTTAAATTTAATTTAGAAATTGATTTCCCAAAATAATATCGAGAAGCACTAGCTATGCCGTAATTTCCAGAACCGAAATAAGCCCTATTCAAATAAAGGGTTAAAATTTGCTCCTTACTAAAAGTTTTCTCCAGCCTAATTGCTAAAACAAATTCTTGAATTTTCCTTCTTAAATTTTTCTTTGGACTTAAAAACATTCTTTTTGCCAGCTGCTGAGTGATGGTACTTCCACCTTGCACTATTCTGCCAGCGCGATAATTTGCCAAAAATGCCCGAGCAATTCCCTTTAAATCATATCCTGAATGTTTGAAAAATTTACGATCTTCCGTAGCCACAACCGCATCAATTAAGTGAGCAGGAATTTGACTAAATGTAACCTGATTAGAATAAAGATCTCCAAGTGTGGTAATTTTATTTCCGTTAGAATAAAGGATCTCAATTACCTGTTTGTCATTTTTAGCGCTAATTTCATCTAAGGTTGGCAAATCGTGAAGATAGTAGAATAAAATCCCCGCCATAAAAAAACCGCCCCAAATTGCAGAAACTATTAGCCATTTAAAGATAAATTGAAGAAACTTGCGCATTTTGAAAATTTAGGAATTAGATCGATGAAATATGTTATTTTAAATCACAAATTAATTGAAAGCGGCAAAGCTGGAATTTCCCCCGCCGATCGCGGCTTTCGCTTTGGTGACGGAATCTTTGAAACTTGCTTAATTGCAAATGGCGTAATCTACAATTGGAGCGCACATTTTGCAAGGTTAGAGGCTGGGTTGAAGGCGATTAAGATTCCTTTCATCAGCCGAAAACTACTTACCTGCTGCGAAGAACTAATTAAAAACAATAATGTTAAAAACGGCATATTAAGAATTGCCATTAGCCGTGGAGTAGGAAGTTTGGGTTACTTGCCTAAACAGAATATTAAACCAACTTTGCTAATTGAAACCTTAAAGAAGCCTCCTAAAACCAAATCATTAATTAAATTAATGATTAGCTCTTACCAAAAACCATCACTTAATTCATTGCCCGTAAACTACAAATTGGCCAATGGATTAAATTCTACCCTTACCAGAATTGAAGCGGTGGAAAAGGGGTTTTTTGATGGAATTACTTTAAATGATAAAAATCAAGTTTGCGAAACATCTTCAGCTAATATTTTTTGGGTAAAAGATGATGTTGTATTTACCCCGCATTTAGATTGTGGATGTTTAAATGGAACAATACGAAGTAAAATCATTGAATCCCCAATGATTGAAGTTAGGTTAGTTAAAGCAGTCTTTGAAGATTTACTAGATGCCGATGAAGTGTTTTTAACCAATGTTGCCTTGCCAATTTTAAATGTTGATGCAATTGAACAAGTTAAATTTACAGATAAAAAATATGGTAAAATATTTGCCGACTTATTGAAGAAAGAAATTAAAAGAATATGCCAATAAAGTGGATTGAGCCATTAGATTTAGCTCGTCAAATTTCAAATTCTAATTATCAAGAGAACTGGATATTTCTTTATTCTGGGCTTTCTAAAGAGATTCCAAATTCTAAATCCTACATCTGTCTTTACCCTGTAAGCGAGATTATTGGCGATGATTTTAATGAGCTAGAGAAAAACCTCGAAGATTCTAATGAAAAATATTTTGGCTATTTAGGCTATGAGCTGAAGAATTGCTTGGAAGATTTGGTAATTAGTGAAAAATCGTTCATTAATTTGCCGAATTTATGGTTGATGAAATTTGAACTGATTTTAGAGTTTGACCATGATAAAAAAGAAGTTAAAGAATATTCCCACTCCAAATGCATCTTGCCTGATGAAATTCTTCGCTGCGCCTGGGATAGTAAAATTCAAGAGGTAAGAATTAAAACCCTAAAATCTAATTTCAGCAAATCTTCCTATTTAAAAAAAGTAAAAGCAATTCAGAAAAACATTGAGGATGGAGAAATTTATCAAGCCAACTTAACTCGTAAATTTTTTGGTGAGTTTGAAGATGAACCCCAAGAATCTTTTGAAATTTTCTTAGAATTAAATAAGCGCAGTCCGGCAAATTACAGCTCGTTTCTTAAAATGAATAAAAATTTCATTATTTCTTCCAGCCCCGAGCTTTTCTTAAAAATTAATGAAGATGGCAATATTTTATCTAGACCTATCAAAGGAACTGCTAAAAAATTTGCGGACAAAAAGTTAGATGAGGAATCTCAAAAAGAGCTTAAAAGCAGCGTCAAAGAACGGGCGGAAAATTTAATGATTGTTGATTTGGTTAGAAATGATTTATCTCGCAACTGCCAATCAAATTCAGTTAAGGTAGAAAATTTATTTAAAATTTCCAGCTACAAAACTTTACATCATTTATCTTCCGATATTAGCGGCATTAAAGAACCAGATTCTAGCAATTTAGATGTTATTAAAAATTGCTTCCCCGCCGGTTCAATGACGGGAGCTCCAAAAATTAGAGCGATGGAAATTTGTGAAGATCAAGAAAAGCAAAGTCGCGGAGTTTACAGCGGAGCAATTGGATTTGTAAGCAGCAAAAATTGCGAGCTTTCAGTTGTTATCAGAACATTAATTGTAAAAGGAAATAAGTTTGAATTCCAAGTTGGAGGAGCAATAACTTACGATTCTGACGCCAAAAAAGAATGGCAAGAAACAATGAATAAGGCCCAAGGAATTGCTAAAACCTTAGGAATTAAATTGTCTGATTTGAAGAAAATTTAAAGAGTGGAGATGGTATTAGTTAATTTATAAATACGATTAGTAAGATTATCAATTTCTTCTACCAAATCGCTATTCTCGTGACTCGAAGACTCATCTTTTACAAACTTACTTTCCGATTCATCCTGAATCATCAAGGCACAAAGCATCAAAATAGTTTTTTCATCAGCATTTCTAATGTTTAACGATAATTTATTTACCCTTTCATTAAGCTTGTGCGCCAAATTTAGAATTTTTTCCTGCTCTTCTACTGGGCATTCAATGGAATATTTAGACTTCCCGATAGCTAGATTTAAAATTGCCATTATTAATTTTGGTTAAGTATTTCTTTAATTTTAGCAAAATCGACCTTAATTTGTTCGCCAATTTCGTTGTTGGTTTCTTTTTGTGATCTTAGTCCTTCGTTTTCCTCTCCCAAATTAGCCAATTCTTTTTGAATTAGGTTTATCTGATTGCGGTGATTTTCCTGCGATTCTGTTTGATTAATTTTGGCTGCGATGGTCTTTTCCAGGCTCTCTAAAGCTTGATTTAAGTTTTCTTTTGCTTGGTTTAATTTGGTCATTTTTTCAGTAGTTAGAATTAACTGCGGTAATCTTTATTTATTTTAATGTAGCCTTCCGTTAAATCACAGGTCCAGACTTTCCAGCTTCCCTGCCCCACATTCACATCAACAAAAATTTTAACTTCTTTTCCGGTTAAATATTGATGAACTGGTTTTTCATCATAATTCTTAATTAATTGGCTATTTTTTACAATTTGAAATTCACCAATTTTAATATCAATATTTTCTTTGGAAATTGCTTCACCAGATTTACCAACGGCCATAATTATTCGTCCCCAATTTGGATCTTCTCCTGCAATTGCAGTTTTAACTAAAGGAGAATTTGCAATTGTTAAAGCGATGTTTTTTGCTGCGCAATTAGAATTTGCTCCATTAACTTCCACCTCAATCAACTTGGTTGCACCTTCTCCGTCAATAACGATCATTTTTGCAAGCTCCAGAGAAACTTCTTCAAAAACAGACTTAAAAATCTCTAAATCTTCTCCGGTAATTTCCGCTCCCATTCCGGTTGCAAAAGCAAAAACTGTGTCATTAGTTGAAGTGTCGGAATCAACAGTTATTGAATTAAAGCTTTTGTCGCTTGAAGAGCTTAGAATTTGCTGTAAATTATCAGCAGAAATATTAGCGTTAGTGAAGATATATCCCAGCATTGTGGCCATATTTGGTGCAATCATTCCTGATCCTTTGGCAATACCATTAATAATTATTTCATTGCCATTAATTTGCAGTTTTTTAGAAATAAATTTAGCAAAAGTATCTGTTGTTTTTATGGCATTAGCGGCTTTCTCAAGGCCATCTTTTTCAAGATTATCAAACAAATAAGGTAAGCGCGAAATGATTTTGTCACTTGGAAGTTTTTCGCCAATCACTCCTGTTGAAGAAGAAAAAATTTCGTCTGCATTACAGTTTAAAATTTGCGCTACAGAATTGTTAATTTTCTTAGTGTCAATAATTCCATCAACTCCCGTAAAAGCATTGGCATTTCCAGCGTTAACAAACAAAGCTCGTGCATTTTTTTGCTTTAAATTTTCACGACCAATCTCAACACTAGCAGCGGCTGTAGTAGATTTAGTAAAAACACCGGCAACTTTGGTTTTTTCAGGAAGGGTTACCAAAAGTAGGTCATCACGATTTTTATATTTTGTGCCACTATTGGTGGTGGAAAATTTGATATTAGCTATTGAAAACATGGTTGATCTGTAAAGTTAAATTATGTAGTTTCTTCTTCTCCTAAATTTTCTGGTAAAATATGGATGTCTTCTTTTTCAAGGACGGCAAGCTTAGAACATTTTACATAAAATTAGAATCATTAATTATGTCCAGAGTCAAAAAAAATTAAAATCTAGAAAAATGATCACAATCTATGGAATAAAAAATTGTAGCACAGTTAAAAAGGCCCTTAATTGGCTTGATGAAAATAATGTGAAATATGCTTTTCACGATTACAAAAAAGAAGGGGCGAATGAGTCAAAATTAAAAGATCTAACTCAAAAATTTGGTTGGGAAAAAATTGCCAATTCCAAGGGAATGACTTGGAGAAAATTAGAAGAAGACCAAAAACCAACCAACGAAAAAGATGC
>JBLHVR010000030.1:0-15891 GCA_047628655.1 Lentimonas sp. | reverse complement strand
AGTTGTGGTCTGATCTTAAGTGAATTCCACGTTTCAAATTATTAGAAATAAGATTTTTAGAAATAACATTGTTTTGGGTTGCAAGCCAATAAGATGATGAGCTAATTCCATGTCCCAAATTATCAGAAATAACATTGTCAGAGATGTTATTATTTTGGGTTGATGATCCTGAAGCTATTAATCGAATACCTTGTTGCAAATTATCGGAAATTTTATTATTAGAAATGGTATTTGATGATGTAGTTAGGCCAACATTAAAAACATACACACCGTGAGATGCGTTATCATGGATCTTGTTGTTATTAATAATAACACCAGTCTTATTTAGGATTAATATGCCGTTTCCATAATCATACAACTTACTATCATCAATATTATTAGAACTAACATCAACACCTGTGATAACATTATAATTAGCCGCCATAATAGTATAAGTTTCAACATTTGATAAAGAAGTCACATGCTCAATATAAGTGTCATCTCCCCCATTAAATGTTTTGGTAATTTTACTGTATGAATCATCACTTTCCTTGGCAATTAGAACTTCTCCATAAGATTGATTACCTAATACATCTCCAATAGTAAAGTCATCCCCTTGTCCAAACAGTTTTTGATAGTCTTTCAATACTATTCCGTCATCATATCCTGAGGTTGTGCCATCACCGTAATAAACATAGATGATATCATATTCTCCAGAAGCTGCTTCCGCATCTTTCAAAGTTTTGAACGGGTTTTCCATAGTTCCCTCTTGAATTCCACCTGCTTCATTATTAACAAAAAGAATTTTTTGATCTTCACCATTGGCAGATTTTAGCGTTGTTGGGTCTGCTGCATTTTCTTTGGTAACAATATCAACATCTCTAATAACTTCAGCAGTCATTCTTTTTTCTATTGCAGAAAGTTGATTTTTTCTGTTGTTATCTTTGCCACTTTTTCCAAATTGATAGCTATATTTTATGCCACCAAGAAATTCATCAGATCTTAGGTTGTCATAGGAATATTGACCTTCTAATGACAGTGAATGACCATTTTTACTAAAGAAACTATATTTTCCTCTTGCTCTGTAGCCATCAATCTTTTCATCAACATTATTGTTTCTAAAATGATAGTAAGAAACAGACATAGTTAGATCTTCTAGAAATGGCATTTTTCTTCCTACTTCAATATCAAAACCATCAAAGTTTGTTTCATAAGATTGAGATCCATCAATAATGTTTGATCCTTGTATATATATGCCACCAACTATTGAACTGTTGGTATTTTTTCTATCTTTTTCTGCTAAATATAAATTTGTTCTGAAGTCCCAATTAATAGTTAAAGCTTCTATTCCAAAAGTTCCTTGGATAAATTTATTATCATTTTTTGTGCTTTTGGCATCATAAAAAGCATAAGCTCCCAATAATAATTCATTATTTATTTTTCTTCTAAAGCCAAGTCCAATATTTCCTTCTTTGGTGTTATTATTATCAAGCCAGCCTCTAGAATCTATAAATAGCAAATTGTCGCTATTTTGTAGAACTGGAATAAATAAATTTAAACTTCCTAAATTTCTTTCGTTACCCCATTTATAATCTAGGTCGATACGAGGTTGATATTTGTTAATTTTTTCGTCGAAGTTTTTAGCCTGAGAGACAGGAGCTAGCAATAGCAAGGATAATAGAAAGGTGATAGTGAATTTTGAAATTCTAGACTTAATAATCTTTAGGGTCATTTTGTTTACACCACCAACAAAATCATAATTAAAAGAGCGGCCTCATTATTTAAAATTTATAAATTCCTAAATGAGTGCATATGGAAAATTAGAGGTGAAGCAAAATACTATTATTATAATAAATAGTCAAATTTTATTAATGAAAAATAAGGAAGATGCCTTATTTTGAAACATCTGATGGTTTTTTATGAGGTTTGTGATGTTAGAAATGATAATTTGGATAAATCTTCTTACGATAAATTTGCAATAAACTCATTAATTAACTCGGAAATGTTCTGTTCGTTAAAAATCTCGCTAGCGTAGGTAATGTTGATTGAAATTTTTTCTTCTACAATTGCGGCTTCTAAATATAAATCGTAGCAAGCTTTGTTTTTTTGATTAACCGAAGGGATATTTTTAGGATTTGCTATTAATTTTACATCAAAACCTTCTGGGGCGGAAGTGTCAATCTTGCTGACATAATTGAAGAAAATTCTTGGCTCTGGTAACTGTAATTCTGGATGATTTTTGCTAAATCTTAGCGCCATATAATTGATTGAATCAATTTTAGCTTTTGAGGTTTTTTCAATAATTTGTTCGGCGATTGAATCTTGTTCTTTTAAATCAATTCTTAATGGATAAACCGTATTAACCCAACCAATAGTTCTTGATAAATCAACATCTTCAAAAATCTTCTCTCTACCATGACAACAAGTATTTAAAATCAATTCATTTTCACCAGACCATTTTTTAAAAGTTTTTGAGAAAGCAGTTAGTAAATATTCATTAACTGAAATATTTTGATTATTTTGAATAATATTAGCACTTTCTTTTTTTTCTAAAGTGATATTTTTAGTAATTTGATTACCTTCAATAATATCTTTACTTCTAGAGCCTTCCCCAAGCTCATTTATCCAATATTTCACCTGATTTTGATCTATCTCATATTTATTAAGTCTGTGAGAATATTCTTTTAAAGACGTGGTTTTTGGTGGCAAAAAAGCTGGAAGTTTTAATATTTTTTGACGGTAAAGATGCAGAATATCTTCAATAATGATGCGAAGTGAGCGCATATCAATTAGTAAATGATGCACTAAGATTGCTAAAATATTTCGTCTAGAACTTAAATTAAAGTGAATGATTTTAATTAATGGCGCTTCAGTTAATTTAAATTGATGATTCTCATTTAAAATTTCGTTGATTCTTTCTTGTTGGTTTAATTTCTTAATTGGAGTTAAATCAAAATCTAAAATTATTGACTTAACATCTTCAGAGTGGTTAAAAACTTTTAAATCATCGCCATTTTGCGCAAAAGATAATCTTAAACCATCATGATGTGAAACCACCTTATCTAAACTTTCCTGTAACATTTGTAAATTTACATTCTGCTTAAACTCCAACATCATCGCCCTATTCCAATGATTTCTTATGGAAATTCCATCTTGGAAGAATTTTATTTGTCTGGGAAGTGGATTAATTTCACCAGAAATTTGCGATTGGCTAGAAACAATCTTTTTGTAATTATGGCTATTCTTTAAAATATTGGAAATATCTCGATGAATGAATAATTCATGCGGCTCAATAAATATTGTTGCTTTTTCCAAAGCACATGAAAGCTCAATTAACATCAAGGAATCACCCCCAAGTTCAAAGAAATTGCTGTTTATTCCAATTTTTGCAGAATCTACATTTAATATTTGTGAAAATATTTTCACCAATGCTATTTCTTGTTTGGTGCTAGCTGGAATGAGATTCTTTTTTGCAACGTCATCCTTCAGCTCTTGCAATGCTTTGTGATTAATTTTCCCACTAGATAAATGAGGAATTTCATTCATTTTAATGAATCTCGATGGAACCATATATTCAGGAAGGAACTTCTGGGCAAATTCTCTTAAATTATCCAGCTCATTATCTGAAGCATAATATAAATATATTTGCTTGTTTTGACCTTTTATTGTCGATGCCGCGTCCGTAATATCTTGGTGTTTCAATAAAACATTATTAATTTCCTCTAGTTCAATTCTAAATCCTCTTAATTTTACCTGATCATCTTTCCTTCCTAAAAATAGCATTTCTCCATCTTCATTAAAACTAGCTAAATCGGCAGTTTTATAAATTAAACCTTTTCCAAAAGGATTTTTTATAAACTTCTCTTTGGTTAAATCTTCTTGATTTAAATAACCTGTTGCTAAAGCATCTCCACCTAGATAAAGCTCTCCAACTGAACCGATGTTTTGCGGTTTTAAAGCATCATTTAAAATGTAACAGTCGGTATTGGGAATTGGCTTTCCAATAGTAATTATTTCGTCATTTATGGAGCATTTCTTGAAGCTAGCATAAATTGTATCTTCAGTTGGTCCGTAAAGATTAAATAGATTGGCTGACGATTTTTCAAAGAAATCATCGACTAAATTTCTTGGTAAAGCTTCGCCACAGCTTAATATTAACTTTAAACTTTCTAAATCTGTACTCTGTGAATTTTGAATAATCTGGTTAAGAGCGCTAGGAACTATGCAGCTAGCGGTGATTTTATTTTCTTTAATTAAGTTAATTAAATAATTGGCATTTAAGGATTTCTTCTCATCAGATAAGATAAGACTGGCTCCACTGGCAAGGGGCCAGAAAATTTCAGCCAAAGAAATATCGAAGCTGTAATGGGTGTTTTGTAAAATTTTATCTTCTTTTGAAAGTTTAAATTGGCTTTTAAGCCAAGAAACTCTCTTGGAAAGACTTGAGTGTGAAACCATCACGCCCTTTGGTTTTCCAGTGCTTCCAGAAGTGTAAATTATGTAAGCTAGGTTTTTGGGGTTTATTTTTAAATTGATGCTTTTGCCCGATAAATTGCTTTTTCCAAACTCATCAATTAAATCATCATTAATGATAATTTTACTTTTGCAATCTTCTAAAATTGAATTAATTCTCTGTTCTGGATGGTTAGTATTGATTGGAACATACGCTGCTCCAGCTTTAAGAACCGCTAATATTGCCGCAATTTGATTAATTGAACGATTAAGAATAATTGCGACATTGTCACCAATTTGTAAGTTTTTAGAGATTAGAAACCTGGCTAATTGGTTAGATTTGTAATTGAGGGAGGAATAGGTGATTTGTTGGTTTTGGTGAATTATGGCGATTTTCTTGCTTAAATTCATCTGGATTTAATTTTTAGTCTAGTCCCCGCTTTCGCGGGGATATAATTTTAATTATTGATTAACTATTTTCAGCTAAATATTTTTCATAATCAGCTTCTCCCATTAAGCCGCTAATTTCATCTAAATTGTCAGCCTTAATCTTTATTAACCAACCACTTCCATAAGTGTCGTTATTGACATTTTCAGGATTAGCCGATAAAGATTCGTTAATTTCAACAACTTCGCCAGCAAGAGGAGAATAAACATCACTAGCAGATTTTGAAGATTCAACAACAATAGCTGCATCACCTTTAACGTATTTTTCTCCAACTTCTGGAAGCTCAACATAAACCAATTCACCTAAAGCATCTGCTGCGTGCTTTGTAATTCCAACAGTAGCAATTTTGCCTTCAACTTGAACCCATTCGTGATCTTTAGTATATTTTTTAGTCATAATTTTAGTAGTTAAGAGTTAGTAATATTAATTATTTCTTCATAGATTTGGTTTTTGCAGCCACAAAAACTGGGGAGCAAATTACGGCTGGAATTTCTCTGCCACGAACCACGACTGAAACTAGAGTTTCTTTTTTGGAAGAGTCAAATTCCACATAGCCCTGCCCGATGGAAACTTTTAAGTTTGGAGAAAATCCGCCACTAGTTAAAGCACCTATTTTCTTACCATCTTTTTTAATTTCGCTTCCTTCTCTAGCAATTCCACGTTCAAGAAGTTTAATGCCAACTCTTTTTCTTTTTATACCGTCAGCTTTGTCAGCAAAAATTCTTTTAGAGCCATTAAAGTCTTGGTGATTCTTAGTAATTACCCAAGAAAGAGCAGATTCAACAGGAGAAGTTTTTTCATCTAAATCGTGACCATAAAGAGGATATCCGACTTCTAATCTCAGAGAGTCTCTAGCTCCAAGTCCGATTGGTTTAACTTTTTCATTTTCACAAAGCTTAGCCCAAAATGCCGATGCTTTATCATTTTGAATACTAACTTCAAAACCATCTTCTCCGGTGTAACCAGTTCTACTAATAAAAACTTCTTCACCAGTTTTAAATTTGAAATTACCGATATTCATATAAGGCAAATCAGCAAGATTTTTATCAAAAACTAAGTTTTGCAAAACTTCTTGAGCTTTCTCACCTTGAACGGCAATTAATGCGCGATCATCAAGCTGGGTTAATTTAATGTTTTCTGGAAGGTTTTTATTAATCCACAACAAATCTTTTTCTTTGCATCCGGCATTAATAACTATGAAAAATTTATCATCCTCTAATCTAGTAATAATTAGATCATCAATAATTCCACCATCTTCGTTAGTTAAAACGGTGTATTTTGCCAAATTGTTAGGAGCGTCAATAAATGATGTCGGGGTTATTTTTGAAACAAACTCAGCAACTCCTACGCCTTCTAAAGTTAATTGTCCCATGTGAGAAACATCGAACAAGCCAACATTTCCAGCCCTAACCCACTCATGCTCTTTTAGCATTCCTTCTGGATATTGAATTGGCATTTCATAGCCAGCAAATTCAACCATTTTTGCACCTTGATCTAGGTGGATTTGTTTTAAAGCAGTTACTTTCATTTTTTTAATATTTAATTATTTAAAGATTGGGAATTTCTGTTTCGATGATTTTATCGATTTCCAAACTGGTAGATTTATTGATTTTTGAAGAAATAACCGCCAGAACTAGGCAATTTAGCATAAAAAATGCTGCCAAAAACATTGTTACTTTAGAAATTGCACTTGCTGAAGATTTAGAAGAGATTGCTGAATTCATACCTCCAGAACCTCCGCCGCCAATTCCACCCAAGGAATTACCATCTGATTTTTGTAATAAAACCAGCAATATCATTACTAAAGCAACGACAATTTGTAATACTAGAAGAAAAACTTGTAGATTTTCCATTGATTTTTATTTAGAGATTTTAAAAAAGAGCGAGGAATATAATACAAAAAAATAATCTCTCAAGAACAATTTCTTGAGAGATTATTTTTAATGCTTTTAATTTTCTTTAGTAGCTTATTTAATTGGATCAATCCAAGAAATATTACCATCTTTACGATGGTAAACTACATTCAATCTGTTGTTTTTAGAATTTATAAACACAAGAGCTGGAAGGTCTGATAGATCCATCTTCATGATAGCTTCGTCAACCGTTAATTCTTCAATGTCAGTATTTTTTTCAGTAATGACTTTAAGATTTTTATCTTCCTGATTAACTGCCAAAAACTCTTCTTTTTCAGTTTTTTGAGAATCTGATGTCGAAATAATGTATTTCAAAGCATCGTATCCTTGGTCATTAATTTCAATATTTTTAATTCCACCATGATTTTTACGATAATTTTTAATTTTATCGTTATATTTTCTTAGTTGAGTTGATGCCTTTTCCATTGCTTCATTAAAACAAACATAAGGATCTAGTGCGTTAGCATCACTTTTAATAACTATACCATTTTTAACGCCTTCATTAACAACGATGTTAACTTTAAATTTATCGGCTTGTTTAGTAAAGTTTACATTGGCATTGATAGCCTTATCGAAATATTTAGTAACGTTTCGCTCCATGTGCTCTTTGATGTGATCACTTAGAGAATCACCAACTTCCATATGTATCCCTGAGATTCTTATGTCCATATATTTAATTTGTTAAGATTAATAAATTACTGCAGCTGACTGATTACAAATTGCAGTATTCCACCTGACTTATAATATTCAATTTCGTTACCGGTGTCAATACGACAAAGAAGATTTGTTTCAATTTGATCACCATTGGCCTTGGTTATGACACATCTTAAATCTTGACCAGGTTTTAAATTTTCATTAATTCCCAAAATTTCAACATCCTCATATCCGGTTATCTCTAAAGATTTTCTACTTTCGCCATTCTTAAAAGTTAATGGCAAAACTCCCATTCCAATCAAATTGGAACGATGAATTCTTTCAAAACTTTCAGCAATTACAGCTTTTACGCCCATAAGCAAAGTTCCTTTTGCTGCCCAATCTCTTGAAGATCCGGTTCCATATTCCTTGCCTGCAAAAATAACTAATGGAGTTGATTTGCTTTTGTAGTCCATTGCTGCGTCATAAATTGAGATATGGTCATCTTCTTGCGACAATTTGGTGTACCCACCTTCAATTCCACCAAGCATTTCATTTTTAATTCTAATATTGGCAAAAGTTCCTCGCATCATAACTTCATGATTTCCCCTTCTTGAACCGTAAGAATTAAAATCTTTTTTTCCAATTTTATGATATTCAAGATATTCTGCCGCTGGAGAATTTTGAGCAATATTGCCTGCTGGAGAAATGTGGTCTGTAGTAATTGAATCACCGAAGACAGCTAAAATTTTAGCATTTTTAACATCGGAAATTTTATTTTCTCCTAAATTATCAAAGAAATTTGGAAGCCTGATGTAGGTGCTGTCTTTATTCCAAGCGTATGTATCAGATTTAGTGATTTTAATTTTCCTCCAAGCCTCGTCTCCCTCAAACAGATTGCTGTATTTTTCGATAAATATCTCTCTTTTAACGCAAGAATTAACTATTTCATTAATCTCCTTATTGCTTGGCCAAATATCTTTTAAATAGACTGAATTTCCAGATAAATCTTTGCCAATTTCATCTTCTGTTAAATTAACATTAAAGTTTCCAGCCAAAGCATAAGCAACAACCAAAGGAGGGGAAGCTAGGTAATTGGCCTTAGTTAGAGGATGAACTCTGCCTTCAAAGTTCCTGTTTCCAGATAAAACTGAACCAACTAATAAATTATTTTTTTTGATTGATTCTTCAATTCGAGCATCAAGAGGACCGGAATTTCCAATACAGGTTGTGCAACCATAACCCACAACATTGAAGCCAATTTGATCTAAATATTCTTGCAAACCAGAATTTATTAAATATTGACTAACAACTTGAGAACCGGGAGCGAAAGAAGTTTTAATTGTTTTTCTTATTTTAAGACCTCTTTCAATTGCTTTTTTTGCAACCAAAGCTGCAGCAATCAGAACACTGGGGTTAGAAGTATTGGTGCAAGAGGTTATGGCAGCGATAACTATATCTCCATCATTTAGCTCACCTTCTAAGTTAGGTGATTTTAATTCATTTTGAGAAACTAATTCTTTGAAAGTAGTAGAAACATCTTCTAAAAATATTTTATCTTGAGGGCGTTTTGGGCCAGCAACCGAAGGTTTAACGGTCGATAATTCAAGTTCTACAACTTGACCAAACTCAGGATCAGGAGAATTTTTATCCAAGAAAATATTTTGTATTTTAGCATATTTTTCAACTAATTCAATTTGCTCTACGTCTCTTCCAGTTAAATGTAAGTATTTAATAGTTTCTTCGTCGATTGGAAAAATTCCACAAGTGGCGCCATATTCCGGAGCCATATTGGCGATTGTTGCGCGATCGGCCAAGCTTAGGTTTTTAAGTCCAGAACCAAAAAATTCCACAAATTTTCCAACAACATTTTTTTGACGCAGAATATTAGTTACGGTTAGAACTAGATCAGTTGCAGTTACACCTTCATTTAAATTTCCAATTAACTTAAAACCAACTACTTCAGGAATTAACATTGAAATTGGTTGACCAAGCATTGCAGCTTCAGCCTCAATTCCACCAACTCCCCAACCTAAAACCGCAAGACCATTAATCATTGTGGTATGGCTGTCAGTTCCAACAACAGTGTCTGGATAAGCGATGAATTCATTTTCAGAAACTTCTTTGGTCCAAACTACTTTGGCCAAATTTTCCAAATTAACTTGGTGGCAAATCCCTGTTCCAGGAGGAACTACGCGAAGGTTATCAAAAGATTCCCTTCCCCATTTTAAAAATTGATAACGCTCAATATTGCGCTGAATTTCTAAATCAACATTTTTTGCTAAAGCGCTATTATTTCCGGAGAAGTCAACTTGAACAGAGTGATCAATTACAAGATCAACTTGAACTTGCGGGTTTATTGAGGTTGGATTCTTTCCAGAACTTTTTACAGCGTCTCGCATTGCCGCTAAATCGACAACAGCAGGAACTCCTGTAAAATCTTGCATTAAAACTCGGGAAGGACAAAAGGCAATTTCTACCCTTTTTTCTTTATTTCTAACTGAGTCAATTACTGAAGCAATATCATCAATTTTAACAAATTCTTTATCGGAGAATCGTAAAAGATTCTCTAGAAGTATTTTTAGGCTGTAAGGAAGTTTTGTAATGTCTTTATTTAAAGACTTTGCAGCATCATCAAGAGAAAAATATTGATAATTTTTACTGCCAATTTTAAATGATTTTTTAACAATGGGTGATTTTGACATAGCTGATTAGTTAACTAATTGAGGAAAGTTGCCAATTTAGATTGGCTGATTGTAAATCTTTTTTAAATGTCCAAGAATCGTTCATTTGAGTAATTTGATTTTTACTTCCAGAAACAACACCTCCCTTATCATTCGTGATGTAATTAATTTGTTTTGATTCAAATAAAATAGTTATGTGAGCAACTGTTTTAACAGTCTTAACATCAGTAATTTTACAATTATCAATTGAGATTATTTTGCTGTTTAATGTTTGTTGCTCAATTTTTCTTCTTTCAATTTCTTTGTTGAAATTTTCCAGGGTTTTTTGTGAAGTTAAAGGCTTCAAATCGTCTATTTTTCCAAGTGAGAATGAAGATATTACAATTTCAAAAGCACTTTTTGCTCCTTCTATAAATTGACTTGGGGAGAGGTTTATTTTTTGCAAAATAGAATTTAATTCGCTTTGCAGTTTAATGTCTAGATCTTCAACAATTTTTTGAGATTTTTCATCAATAGGAGTTTTTATAGGCTGAACTTTGGCGGCTGGTTCTTGAGCTTCTTGAGAATAGCTATATTTAGTTTTCTCTTTTATGAAATTTTTAACAGCACCGTATTTCTGGGAATTTCTTTTTTTGGATTGATTCTTTTGGTCTTCGTCAACTTTACCGAATTGCTCAAAGAGTTTAAAGAAAATAAAAACTGCAACAACGGCAAAAAATAGAATATCCATAAGTTAAAAAGGAGTTTTATAGGAATTTTGGGGCAAACGACGGGTCTTGAACCCGCGACCCTCAGAACCACAATCTGATGCTCTACCAACTGAGCTACGTCTGCCACATAGAAATGAGTTAAGTTGAAGATTATTTATATCATTTCAATTAAGTCAATAATTATTACCCCTTTCAACAAATTATATAAAGATATTTGTTTTAATATTAAACATTAACCTAAATTGTAGTTCCTCCTGACGTTGGTTTATCGGGAGTTACGCTAACGGGTGCCGCAGTTTTGGAAATATTATCAGCTCTAGGCTGCTCTTGTTTATTAACAGCTTTACCGGCATATCTTGCGGCTGTTCCGCCATGTTTTCTGAGTGCTCCAGTCCCTCGTTTTATAGCTCCCTTAGTAACTCCTGCGGCAACTCCAGCAACACCAGCAACTCCTTTAGATTGGCTATCAAGGGCAACAGATCCACCCATAATATATTGAATAAATTCACCAATCTTATTTAAAAATTGCGCGAATATGAACATCAAAAATGCCGCTTTCATAATAGTAAACATTTTAGCCTCATTCATTTCGAACAAAGCTGGAATATATATTCCAATTGTGTCTAACGCATTATCTTCACTGTGACGAAGGTCTGCGATATTGAATATGCAATAAATGCTGTTATCAATCGAATTACCTTCCGAATCTATGCATTTTATCGTTTTAGGACCTTCATACCCATTTCCTTCAAATGTCACATCACCAATCATGGTTCCCTCAAAAAAGGCAATTAATACTGCAAGGTAGGCAAATAATATTGCTGGTTGTATGGCATATAAAAGCAGGTGGGTTTTCCATTTTTTAAATATGCTTTCTGTCTTCTTAAACAGAACAGTAGTTATGGCGATTGGAGATATGTAGATCAGAAGAGCCACCGCTATCGAGGCCATTACAAATATATGTAAAGCTCTTATGGTTAAGGAGATTAGGTAAAAAGCAAAAACAAACGCCGATAGGAAGAATAATATTCCAAACCCACTAGTTAAGAGGCCAGCAAAGATCATAATTACCAGATTAGGAACTGAAACATTGGGGCCAAAACCAAGTGAGAGTGCAATTTTACAATCTAAGGCATCCCAAACTTTTAAATAATCTTGTCCAGGAGGATATGCGGGATTTGAAACTGACCCAGTTTCATAATTAAATCTTGGAAATTGACAACCATCTAATTTGGAAAAATTATTAAGATAGGCGTCGTCTGTTTGAGAGAATATTGTCGTTAATTGTGCGGAAGTGCTGTAAACCCCATCAACGAAGAAATCTTGCCAGGCAGTACCTAAGGCAAAATAAGAAACAAGACCAAGCTTAATTAGGAACATCATAATTTCCTTTCTTTCCCACACTTTTCCCGTCATAAGAAGCGAAAGACCAAAAATTGTAATAGCAAGGGTAAGAACAATTTTTATTCCTGACCTTAAGCCATCTTGAATCTTCTGAAAAGGTGATTTTTGACCTTCGATAAATTCACCTTTTTTGTAAAAATAACCGCTATCACAATCCCCATCTTTATTAGGAAGTTCGCTAGGATCTAAACATTTAGTATTGCCAGCCTTATTAAGTAAAAGATTTTCCATAGTCTCTTTAAAACACTGGGCAATTGGAGCGGAAAAATGTTTTGTTTTGTGGATTGGGGTTAGGAAGCCGTCATATTCATATTCATTTTGAGAATCTCCTTTTAAATCAAGACATGACGAAGAAAACCAGCTGCCACCCATGCCGCTAATTCTAACATAAGGAGTGCTGGGTTTTTTAACGCAATGTTTACGATGTTGACAATGATTTAATATTATCCCGTGCTCTTTACTATAATCTTGAATTTCAGTTCCTCCGCCCAAGGCATGATTATAGGGGCAGACAGAATATGTTTTTGCGCAAAGATAATTAGTTGTATATTTTGAAGGGTAAATCTCATAAGAAACATATCTTACTGTGCATTTTTCTCCTTCTTTGCAGAATCTATGCTGTTTTGCACCCAAAACCGGTTCAATTTCTTCTATGCACATCGTATTTTGACTTCTGTTATTGCAGCAATCATAAGCATTTTTAGCATCTTGTCTTATTTTAGCAATGTCAGAATCATCTAAACCACGTATTGCAGCTGAAGCATTAAGTAAAAATCTTCGACAAGCATAATTAGAGGTTTGGTTTGCTCCCCTCATATAATATTTTTGATTGGAATCGTTGTGACCTAGGATTTTTTGAGCAATAGTTTTTGTAGATCCTTCTGGCTTTATATTTCTCCAACTTTCAGGGTTTTTACAAGCTTCCGGGCCATTATCTTCAAACTCCATTCCATTATAAATAAATTCGCGATACTCTTTCTCCGATATTTCTCGATTCATAATTCCATCTAGAGACCTTTTCTTAAGAGAGTCTTTGTAAGAATTTGAACCTCCACCATAAGAATAAATTTTTTCTGGATAAATTTTATCACTATTCCTGCTTACTAAAGCGCCACCAAGATAAGAGCCTGGTAATCCTAATTTTTCCTGAACGGCATTAGCTCCGTCTGCTTCAAGCCTCCATCCTTCCCATTTTTCACCACAAACATATGCATTTCTTTGGCTTTCCAGAGCCGCACCATAAATTGCCGCAAGTTCAGCCATTCCAATACCAAAAGCAATTGAGTGAGCTAATACAGCTGGGC
Source organism: Lentimonas sp. (assembly GCA_047628655.1). GTDB lineage: Bacteria > Pseudomonadota > Alphaproteobacteria > Rickettsiales > UBA1997 > JAJTCH01. The sequence goes on along the minus strand of JBLHVR010000030.1, from coordinate 2,364 downwards.
AGCAAGATGCTGCAGATCCACAAGCAGTAGTCACTGTACCAAAACTAGATAAACAAGCCGTTGTGTTCAAAGTGCATTTTGCAACATCAGCAGCTTGCCTTATAACTGTTTTAGCAGTAACAAATCTACCAGTGGCTTTTTCCCTAACTATATCTACGCCTTTTTTAGCTGTTAAAGGACCAACACACAGGCTGTTTCTTAATGATTCTGAAGCAAACATTTGAGCCCCATATAAAGCAAAATAAGAAATACAAGTTGGATTCCAGATATCCCAATCAATATCAGAATCATATCCAACTGGATCAAACTTGAGTTCTTCAGTTTGGCATCTGCCATTAGAGTCAATAGTAGATTCTCGAACGCCGTCAATTAAAGCAAAGCTAGTTTTTGTAGAGAAAAGTAAAAATGAGGCAACAAGAAGACAAAGGGTGGTTAATTTGACAATAGTGGATAGTAGAGAATTTATTTTCAACCCGTAATTAATTTGTTTATATCAAACAATTTAACGAACTTCATTAATTGCTTATTTTTAGTTTTTAAACTATGGCGGTTAACAACAAAATAAGAGCTGACATCAATAATTTTTTTAATTTCCACCAAATTGTTCTCTTTCAGAGTAGCGCCTGTACTAACTAAATCAACAATGTAATCACATAAATTTAAGTGAGGAGCGAGCTCCATAGCCCCGTTTAGCTTAATGCACTCGGCTTGAATTCCTTTGGCTGAAAAATAATTATCGGTTAGGCTTAAGTACTTAGTGGCAATTCTTAAATGACTAACATTTTCAAAATTTTCATTAATTTTATCAGACTTTTTTGCAGCAATTGAAAGACGGCATTTGCCAATTCCAAGGTCGAATAAAGGATAAATATCGGGGGAGGAAAATTCTTTTAAAACATCAAAACCACAAACTCCAAAATCTGCAGCACCAAATTTCACAAAAGTTGCCACATCAAAACTTCTAACTTTGATAATTTTTAAATTGTCAAAGTTACTATCAAAAATTAGCTTTCTTGAAGAATCACTGTAAAAATCATCTTCTGGTTTAAAGCCAATTTTTTTAAATAAACCGCCCAATTCTTTTAAAATCCTGCCCTTAGGAATGGCAATTATTAGATCTTTATTCATTTTTAAAATTCAATTTTATGTGCAACTAGAAAACCCAAAGATTGATTTTTTACAACGCTGGTCTTTTTATCCTCTTGTCTGTTATTGTAACCCATGGAGATTGAAAGCCCCTTAAGAATAGAATCGTTAAATTTGTAACCAATTGCAATTTCGTTAATTTCTCGGTTAATTCCATTACCCCCGTTTTCCATTTCTTTTTCAATGGCCCTAGCCAAGATTAAGAAGTATTTTTCATAAAAATAAGTAGTGAAATTGAAAGTTAAAATCTTTGAATCAACATCGATATTTCCGCCTGAATTATCAGTTTGAACATATTCAACAAAACTGTTTAATAAAACATTGTTATTAATTGGGTATTTATATTTCATTCCTGCTACGAATGATTTTTCATCATCAATTTTTGATGAAATATTACTGACATTTCTGCGATCATTAATTGCCAAGTTTAAATAGGCAAAATGATATGAAAGCTCTTCTCCACCCTCAAAGTCGTAAAAAATATCCGCTGAAATATTGTAAGATTTTAAGCCGCGAGTATCACCAGCTTCGCCATCAGCTTTTGAAGTTTCATCTCTTTTAGTAATTATTGAATTGTCTAAATTTTTGCGATCATTAGTAAAGGCGCTCAACCCAAAAACATATTCACCATTTTTCTTCTTATTTCCAAATCTTTGAATAGCTCCAAACCCTAATTTTTCATCCTGTTTATATCTTTTACTAAGTTCATTAACCCAAATTCCATTATCACTGGACCAGCCCGAACCAAAATTGGCGGTAAATTTTCCAGCAAGAGCAGAAAAATTTTTGTAATTAAAATTAAGCACTAATTCTTTCAAATAAATACCTTCATTTTCAAAAGACATATCTCCTCCACTTTTTACAGCAGAGTTTCTTCTAATTTTCTCTGAATTTTGCGTCATTTTGTCAAATTTAAAAGCACTGTTGACAGAGAAATACTTGTTTAATCTTAAGTTTAAATCCAATTTTGACTTTAAGTAAGTCTCTCTATTGTGATCTTTGCGTAAGTTAGATTCAAAAACATCGGTGAAGTAGATTTTATTGCTAATTCTTCCAGTCAGAACTTTTTCATTATCAATTATTTGATCATATTGATCACCAAGACTTTTCCAAACACCATTTTCGGTGTTAACGGCAAAAGCATTATTTTGCATAAAAAAGTAGCTAATAAAGATGATTAATGTTTTTTTCATTTTTTGGATGTAAATAATTGTAAAT
>JBLHVR010000029.1:0-16198 GCA_047628655.1 Lentimonas sp. | reverse complement strand
GTAATTTTGAACCATCAAAACACATTTCAAATAGAACAGGCTTTGGGTGAAAGGAAAGTTAATAAAAATGATGTTCGTGATCACAGTTTGGGGAGGTGGTTTTCAATTTTTTGAAAAAGCATCTTTGAATGGGTGATGATCAAGATGGTGAAATTTACTTGCAGATGTCAGAAGAAGATCCTGTGGGCGAAGAATTGATAAAAAAATGCAAGCCAAATGGCATGGTTCCTATAAAGTTAAACCCGTATTTATGATGATTGCATCAATGAATCCAATTTCTATTGAAGGCAGAAGTGATATTATTCCGGCTTTGATGCACATGCTTGATCATCATAAAATGAAGCATTTGCTTGAATATTGCCAAAAAGATTTTGAAAAAATTATTACACATTGGATTAAAACAGAGGGGGAAGTTCCTGAGCAATTTGATGTTTTAAAAATTTCTCAAGATTTTGTGCTAAGAGGTAAAGTTAAGAAATTAGATTTAAGATCTTTAAAAAAGGAAGTTTTGGAAATTTTATCGAGTAAAGAAGCCAAAAAAGAACAAACTCCAGCTTTTTCTTCTGTAAAAAGAGAAGTCGAGGCAGCACATTAGATTAATTTTACTAACAGTGCCCATTAGAATATTGCCGCCAAACCTTCTTCTACCAATTGTTGATTTAAATAAATTCCATTTCCGAAGATTTCAATTTTTTGAGTTGAAGATCTTGATTCATCGCTGATTTTTGGGTAAAAAACATCGCCTAAATATCTGCCGTAAATGTCAATTTTATTGGTTCTAATTACTACAAATTCCAACTTTGCTGCTAGGTCTCGTAAATATTTAAAAGATTTTTCTCCAGCCTCACTTTTCATTTCCGGAGCGTTAATTTGGGCCAGTCTAACTCGCTGTTTTTTAATCACTTCAAAACCTAGATCAACATTTAAAAGCAAAGTGTCGCCGTCAATCACATCAATAATTTGTGCTTTGTAGAGGTAGTTGGCTTTGGTTGGTCTGGTGATTTTTAATTTAGAATTTGATCGGGGATCATCTTTTAAATTCTTAATTTCATTTCCCAGTTTTGACACATTCCATTTCTCTGACAAAGATTTTTGCTCTAAATATTGTCTTGTTTCGTCATCGTTAATTGCGAGTAAATATTTGTAATGCGACCAAGAAAGGGAATTTGTGTGGGTTGGAGAATTAGGGTAGGTTTTGAAAAATTGAACACAGCGTTGCAAGGTTCTCTCGTCAATTTCTAATTCTTTCGCTAAATCTTTGGTGATGGAAGAATGGTAATTGGCGTTTTGGCTTAGATGCTCTGCGTTGATTCTTTTTCCAATTTGCCAATAAGTTTCAATTAATTGATTTCTGGAGAATTCTTCGATTTTGCTTTTGGTATCTAAAATTAGATTTTTTAGATCGTTAGAGAGTTTTGAATATTGGATTGAGTTTAAAATATTATTTTTCATATTTTTAAAATATGGGTTTAAAAAGATTAAGTTTAGGCTACGCGTAGCCGCAACTTAATCTTAGAAAAAATGAATTTAAATTGGAAGGGTTGGAATGGCAAATAGGAAATGGATTGTTTTTTAATATTATTGATTATTTTTTTAAAATCAGGTTGCTGCATTTACTGAATTATCTCCAAGGACAAAGACGACAACCAATAGAAATAAGAGGGGTGAAAAATCAAGCCAACTTAAAAAAGTTGTTCAGGGGCAAGAAAAATTTTAATAGTTTGGAACGTAAAAAAATATGCAGTTAAATTTTTAGCTTTACAAAGACTAGAGAATTGTATTTGAGGGCCAATTTTTCTAGAAAAAAACTTGCCAAAAAATCTTTTTAGCATTACACATTCTCGGCCTTTCTTTTTTGGAGGGCTATGGTGATAAACCTAATGTAAAATAGATGTTTTGGACTCGGGGGCGGTACCCGACATCTCCACCAAAAATCGCTGTTAGGTGGCTATTTTCTGGTAATTTTGGCGTTAGTTAAATTTTCTGAAATTCACGTATCAAAAAATACGCTAAAATTTCATAAATTTTAACTGCCCACAAATTCCTCAGAAGATAGCCACCTAACAGCGATTTTAAACTTATTTTTTGGGGATGAAATAGCTTCGACAATCATAATAAAAATATTAGTTTTGCCCGGTTTAGACACTGCCGGTTGCAACCCTTAAAAGTTGTAATATCCGTTCGAAAACAACAAACGCAAACGACAATTTTGCTAATGATAACGAATCATTTGCTCCAGTGGCATTAGCCGCTTAGCATAACTTTCGTTATCGGGGTTTGGTGACTACCTGTCAACAGAAAGTCACCGCTAAAAAACTAAATAGAAAAACCATGCAAGATAAAATCGGATACGACACGATCATTGAAAATTCAATGAGAAATATCATTTTTGAAGTATTAAGAAAAATTGAAAAAGGCTCTCTTGAGAGTGGGCATCATTTCATAATTAATTTTGACACTGAAGCTTCAGGAGTAGTTTTGTCGGAGTCATTAAAAATCAGATTTCCTTCTGAAATGACTATTGTCGTTCAACATCAATTCAGCTCATTGGTGGTTAAAAAAGACCAATTCCAAATTTCTCTAAGCTTCTCAGGAATAATGGAAGAACTCACCATTCCTTACCGAGCCATTACATCTTTCGCCGATCCTTACGTTAATTTTGGGTTAAAATTTAATAATTCTGAAGAAGACGAAGATGATTTGGGGGAATTAGGCTTAGAATCAGAAAGTGCAGAATCTCCTGTAATTGAAACTTCCAGCAAAATTATTTCATTGGCAGAATTTAGAAAAAACCGCAATAAAAAACCTTAATTTAAAATGACTTTCTACTACCTATTATTTTTAACTCTAACCTACCTAATTTCTGCTGTTCCTTTTGGATTAGTAATTGCAAAATTTTTCGCCCAGAAAGACATCACCAAATTAGGGTCGGGAAATATTGGAGCAACTAACGTTGCCAGAACTTGCGGAAAAACTTTGGGAATAGTCACTTTAATTCTTGATGGTTTAAAAGGTGCAATAATGGTTTTAATTGCCAGAACAATTTTTTCAGATGCCGCCAATTTAGAAATTTTCCTCAGCCTAGTTGGTGCTGTTGCGGTTATTGGTCACATTTTCCCAGTCTATCTAAAATTTAAAGGTGGAAAAGGCGTTGCGACAGGAATTGCCGTTTTGGTGGCAATTGACCCAATAATTGGCTTATTTACTTGTTTGGCTTGGGCGGCAATTTTTATCTTCACCAGAATTGTTTCAATAGCATCATTACTTTCAATAATTTCTACCCTCGGATTCACATTCTACATTGGCTCTACACAGCAAAACATTCTATTAGTTAGCTTCGTGGCCTTTTTAATTATTGTGCGCCACAGCGCAAATATTAAACGCATTTTAAACAATGAAGAAGCTAAACTCTAAAGACAAACTAATTGTCGCGCTCGATTTTCCAGATATTAAGTCTGCCCAAAATTTAGTTGAAAAACTTGGCGATGAAGTAACTTTTTACAAAATTGGTCTAGAGCTTTTAATGAGCGGCAATTATTTCGAAATGATTGATTGGTTGGCGGCTAAAAACAAAAAAATCTTCGCCGATTTAAAGCTCTACGACATTTCCGCAACTGTTGGAAAAGCGGTTAAAAATCTATCAAAATACAGCAATATTGAATTTCTAACCATTCACGCAGCCAGCGTTGGAATAATGCAACAAGCTGCTGCCAACAAAGGAAATATCAAACTTCTCGCCGTTACGGTCTTAACTAATTTAGATCAAGAAGATTTAAATCAAATGGGTTTTGACCCTAAAATTTCTCTGGAAGATTTAGTCATTAAGAAAGCTAAATTGGCTCACAAAAGTGGAATTGATGGAGTTGTCTCTTCAGGCTTAGAAGCGCAAAATATTCGCCAAAATCTAGGTGCAGATTTCACAATCGTAACCCCGGGAATTAGACTAAAAACAGTTGAAAATGATGATCAGAAAAGAGTTCTAGATGTTAAAACCGCCTTCCTAAACGGCAGTAATTACATTGTTGTTGGTCGGCCAATTTCTAAAGCAGAAGACCCGCTTGCGGCGGCAAAAGAATTTCAGAGGGAAGTTATTTCATCCTAGTAAAATCAATCAACTCCCCAAACTTTATGAGTTTGTAGTGAAATTCTAAGGCCATTTTTACCAGCCAGTCTAAGTGTTAATTCCCGATTATCTTTATTTTTTATCTCGTCATATTCATCCATTGGCTGTAAATAAACCGGCGTGTTAAATTTATTTTGCCCAACATTTGGCACAAAATTGTAATCTAAATTCGCCGCTGAAATTAAAAATTTAAAAGCAGAAATTTTCGGTAAAAGATCTGTCCGAACTGGGTAATATTTGCCGGAAGGGTTTTTCGGCGAGCAAATAATATTAACCTCATTTGGCAAATCACAAAATAAAGTTCCATTAGTTTCAATTTGCACTGTAAAGCCACTTTTTAATAATGCCTCGCATAATGGCTTAATATTCTGCCTAAAAGGCTCTCCACCAGTAATTACGGCTAAATTATGGGTTGTTTTACCAGAATTTTTAGATAGGTCTGAGGCTTGCTGTAAAACTTCTTCTAAAGGAGTTTCTTTAAAAGAATCGAATTCAGTGTCGCAAAATTCACATGTTAAATTACAGCCGCCAAGACGAATAAAAATTGCCGGATATCCTGTGAAAATTCCTTCACCTTGAAAAGTTGAAAAAATTTCCTGAATATCTAAATTATGACCATCAGACTTTTTTGGAGGGGAGATTTTATTTTTACCAAACATAAAACTTGATTATTTTAATAATATTTTTATGATGCTCTGCCTTCTTTGTAAGAAGCATTTAAGGAAGTCCAAATCAACAAATTTCGAGGAAAGATATTATGACATCTAATTTTAAGCAAGCCTTTAAAATCGAGGCCAACCTAAGAACAACACTTGGTAGCCCAGAATCTAGAAGATCTAGAAAAGCTGGAAATACACCGGCAGTTATCCATAATAAAGATGGTGAAAATTTAAATATTTTACTTAATTCAAGAGAATTAAGGCGTGAATATTACAAAGGAAATATTGGAACTACTGTTATAGAAATTGATCTTGACGGAAAAACAATTACCGCAATTGCTCACAAAATTGAAATTGATCCTGTAACTGATCATCCAATTCATATCGATTTTCTTCCTTTTAAAGGAAAAGAAGAAGTAAGAGTCAAAGCTAAAGTTAAATTTACTGGACGCGAAAAATCTGCAGGAATTAAAAAAGGCGGATTTTTACATATTGCTACTAGAAAAGTAGAAGTTGTTTGCAACCCAGCTGAAATTCCTGAATTCGTCGAAGTTGATATCTCAAAATTAAGAGTTGGTTCTAAAATCAGAAGTACTGATTTAATTCTTCCTGAAAATGTTAAATTAACCAACAGAAACCTTTTTAACGTAGCTAGTATCCTAGGTCGCGGTGCTAAATCTGAAGAAGATGGTGTAGAAGGTGAAGCAGATACAGCAGTAGTTCCTGCTGCAGAAGCTGAAAAAGCAGCAGAAGAAAAGAAATAATATTTACAGTTAAATAATTTTTCCTAAAAGGGCGCATTTCTTGAGGAAATGCGCCCTTTTTATTTGTTTAAAATATATCTAAATAAATGTTTCTAATTGCAGCACTTGGCAACCCTGGCACAAAATATCAGCAAACTAAGCATAATCTGGGCTTTCTTCTGGCCGATGACATAATTAAAGAATTCTCTTTCGATCAAAAAAGTGATAAATTCAACTCTCACTTCTTCACTGGAAAAATTAATGACCACAAAATAACCCTCATAAAACCCCAAACCTACATGAATCTTTCTGGATCAGCAGTTCAGTCATTCATTTCTTTTTACAAAATTCCCTTAGAAAAAATCATTGTGCTGCATGATGATATAGACCTTAATCTAGGCCGCATTAAGATTAAAACCGGCGGCGGAAATGCTGGACATAACGGCCTTAAGGATATCGACAGTAAAATTGGAAAAAATTACCTAAGAATCAGGCTTGGAGTGGGAAGGCCGGATAATTCTGAATATGAAATATCCGACTATGTTTTAAGTAAATTCAATAAAGATGAATTAGAAGAAGTGGAAAAAATGAACCAACAAATCATCAAAGATCTCAATGTTATTTTGAGTGATAAATTAGAACTCTAATTAAGTGGGAATCCTTTATTTATTTAAAGAATATCCCAAAATCTTGTAAGCTAATTTAGCTGCCAGAAAGTCGCAGGAATGAAGTTGCTTAATTGGCGCTAGTTCAACAATATCAGCTCCAACAATATTAGAAATATTCGCTGCAGCTTTGATAATATCCATTGCATCTTGCCAAAAAATTCCTCCCGGTTCTGGAGTTCCTGTTGCTTGCATTAAGCTTGAATCAAATCCATCCACATCAAAAGTAATGAAAACTGGTCGATCTTTTAAAGGCGCCACAATTTCTTCAATGTTCCATTTTTTTAAATCTTTAGCCCAATGAATGGTAATTCGGTCTTTATTTTCTTCTAAATAAGGAATTTCACTGGCTGAAATATTTCTAATTCCACAAGAAATTAAAGTTGAAATTGGATTATCCATAACTCTTCGAAGAGCTGCTGCATGGGAATAATGTTCACCTTCAAATCCATCTCTTAAATCAGCGTGAGCATCAAAATGCAAAATTGCTAAATTAGGATATTTACGAACAAAAGGACGAATTCCTCCAGCTGTAATTGAATGTTCCCCGCCTAAAATTAATGGAAATTTATCTTGATCCAGAACTTCTTGAACAATTTTTTCTAGCTGGTTTAAAGCATCAGGAATTGATATTCCAATTGCAGGAGCCTCAAGAGTGGCAACGCCAAATTTTTGGTAAGTTTCGCACCAATGTTCCTCATCAAAGAATTCTAATTGATGAGATGCTTTAATAATTGCCGCGGGTCCAACTCGAGTTCCTCCACCATAACACACCGAGGCTTCTAAGCCAAAAGGAACAATAATTGCTTTGGCATCTTCTGGTCCGGATAAATATTTTTTTTCAATTCCCAAGAAGCCTTCTTCTTGGGGCATAAATTTTAGTTTGTCGTTAGTCATTCTTAAAAATCTAATTTATGGTAATATTCAGGAGGAACAATTCCCACTACACGGTCTTTTAATATGTTTCCAAAGCCTTTCTGAGATTTAACAAGGCAATACCATTCTTTAAGAATTTGGCGGTGGGGCCAGTCAATATCTCCAAAATAATCTAAAGAGGAAATATGTCCAGCGGCAGAGAAATCGGCGATAGAAATTTTATCAGACGCCAGATATTTCCGGTTCTCCAGCAAAAATTCTAGGTAATCTAAGTGAATTTTAAGATTATTCTTAGCGAGGCGAATATTTTCTGAATTTGGCGATGTAGGATTTTTAGTAAAGCGGTTAAAATATCTTTCGTTTAAGAGATGTTTTACAACTTCAACATAAAATTTTTCATCAAGCCAAGATTGTAATCTTCTGCTTTCAGCTCTTATTACTAGAGAATTTCCAAAGTAATTTTGGTTGTCATCGTGTTTTTCTTCAATATATTCAGCAATTGTGGAACTGGGACAAACAACATTGCGATTATGCTCGTCAAAAAGCACTGGAACGCTGCCCATAGGGTTAATGGCAACAAATATCTCTCTTCTTTCCCAGAAGTTCTCTTCAATAAGTTTAAAATCAACAGCTTTCTGAGAAAGCAGAAAACGAATTTTACGAGAAAATGGGCATAAAATATGATGGTAAAGCTTATACATTTGGCCTTATTTTTACTTTAGTTATTAAATAATAATCAATAAAATAAGCTCCTTATTCTAATACTCAATATCTTTGATGAAGCTCTATAATCTTTACATAACACGCAAAATTATCAGCTATTTTCTGGTCATAGTTAGCGTTCTAATTTCTCTAATTTGGTTTTCTAAGGCAATTTCTTTAATCAGATTTGTAACTGAGAAGGGAGTTCCATTGGCCGATTTCTTTAGCTTGTTTGTGTTAATTTTGCCTTGGCTCTTACTCATCATAATCCCTGTATCACTGTTCATTGCTGTGCTTGTGGCTTTTAATCAAATGTTAAGTCATAATGAAATTGTTGTTTTAAAGAATGCTGGTTTAAACAAATTTAATTTAACTAAACCAGTAATATCTTTAGCAGTAATTTGTTCTCTGATCTGCTTTATGATCTCATTTTTCGCAATGCCTTATGCCAATAAAAAGCTGCGAAAGTTAAAAATCGATTTTAAATCGAACTACACTAACCTGCTTATTTCTCCCGGAATTTTCGAGAATTTAAATAAACTTACAATTTATGTTAAAGAAAGAAAATCATCTAACGATATTCTGGGAGTCTTAATTTACGATAATAGCAATCGTGATTATTCAACAACTATAACCGCTAAATCTGGAACAATAAGTCAAGATGACAACTCCGCTTTGCTTTATTTAAAAGAAGGAACGGCGCAAAGATTTAATCATGAAACCCGCAAATCCGACATATTACATTTTGATAGTTATGTGGTGAACTTAAAAGAAGGACAAAAACAAACTACCATGAAGAGATGGAAGGCGAGTGAGAGATATATTGGAGAGCTTTTAAACCCTGGAGAAGATATATCTGATTTAGAAGTCCGTAGATATGCAGTTGAGTTACACCAAAGAATGACTTACCCGCTGCTTTCCATCGTGCTTGCTCTCATTGCTTGCGCTTTCATTTTAAGCGGAAAATTCACCCGAAGCGGTAATTTAATTCACAATGTTAAAGCGGTTGCATCAGCAGCAACTTTCATAGGTCTAATTATGTTTAGCTATGATACTGCAGAAAAGAATTTGGCGCTCATTCCTTTAATTTATGCACCTCTATTGTTTTTTGTAGTAATGAGTTTATCAAAACTAAAATCAAAATGATTTATAAAAAAATAGCCATTATTTCCAGCAAAAATAAGCAGGCAATTGTCAAAAAGAAACAGCTGATTAAAAAATACGATCTCATCGATCTAGAACCTTTTTCAGTAAAAAAATTAGACGAAATTGACCTAATAATTGCTCTTGGTGGCGATGGATTGATGTTGCATTTACTGCATTTAATAGAGGAAAAAAATATCCCAGTTTACGGAATTAATTTCGGAACGGTGGGGTTCTTGATGAATTCAAACTGTGATGAAGGAGATTTATTTAAAGCAATTGATAAGGCGATACCAAGCGTTATTCGCCCACTTAAAATGATTGCAACTGATCATAAAGATAAAAAGCACCAACTTCTGGCAATTAACGAAGTTTCTCTACTGCGCCAAAAAAACCAAACTGCTAAAATAAAAATTTCAATTAATAATAAAACCAGAATTGAAAATTTAGCAGCTGATGGAGTTCTAGTGGCAACTTCCGCCGGAAGTACAGCATACAACCTTTCGGTTAGAGGTCCCATAATTCCTTTCGACAGCAATCTCATCGCCTTAACGCCAATTAGTCCTTTCAGGCCAAAGCATTGGCATGGCGCACTTCTTCCCAATAATTCCAAAGTTAAATTTACAATTTTAGATCAAAAAGAAAGGCCGGTAAGTGCTTCGGCCGATTTTAACGAAATTAGAAATGTTAAGGAAGTGGAGGTTATGGAAGATAAAGAACATCAATTCACCATTCTATTTGATGAAAATCATTCATTAGAAGAAAGAATTATCCGCGAACAGTTTTTATAGATTTAGTTTAAATCGATAGAATATTTCTTACTTAAATATTCCTCAATATTTTTCTTTGTAGAATTCTTTACATATTTATTGTAAATAATTATTTCGGCAATATAGCCATCAAGAGCAAGAGCTGGATTGTAAGAATCATCATGATAAGAGCCAATAAATAAGGGGGTTGAATCATCAACCTTAGAAAGATCTGTTCCTGTTGCAGCTATTGATCCATCAAGAATTCCATCAATAAATCCATTATAATTTTCATTTAGATCCTTTGTGAAAGTTAAGATATGAAATTTACTTGAAGGAGTAATGCTGCCAGATAGAAATATTAAAGAATTATCTATTCTGGAATGGTATTGAATATTACCATCAACATAAAGATCAATATCATCATTATTAATTGTGTTTTTGTAAGACATTATGAATCTTGATGCCCCTGGATTACTTTTAAAAACCACGAAAATTGCAAAACCTTCTGTTCCAGCATCTCTTAATTCGAAATCATCAATTCTCAAATGATCGTTTGTGCTGTCAAACCGAATGGCTGGAATTCCATTAATTACATTTTCCTGAAAAGTTGGATAATGATCAGAATTAGTATTTTGCAGCGCATCATTTTTTTCTACTGAATAAGGAGATCTATCCTTCCAAATCGAAACAATATCTCCAGATTCTAATTCGCCATCGAAGCTTTCTGGCAAAGAAGTTTCTAGCCACAATATTAAGCTTTCGTTTGATGCAACTGGAGAAGTTTGGGTTAATGATTGGGCTGAGGCTAATTTACTTTCATCTAAAAGATCACCACCTTGCGAAATAAGGCCAATAAAAACACCAATAACTAATAAAATGATGGATATTTCAATTAAAGAAAACCCCAATTTAAAGCGTTTATTTTTCATAATTCTAATAATAATTGACTAATAAGATGGCCTTACTTAGAATCCCGCCTCCTTATTTTAATAGCAACCAGAAATACATTAAAATGTCCGCTAAAAAAGCATTATCAGAATTAAAGCATCCTGAGCAACATAAAATCAACTTAGTTCTTTCCAACAAAGAAACTATTGAAATTGTTACAACTTGGGGAAAAGAAGGCGACACTCTTAAAGCTGATATAGATCCGTTTAACCACCCAGCTTGGCAAGATGGAAGTAAAAATTATATTAATCCGAATAATGATAATATGAACAAATTTATCAAAAAATTTGGTGGTTTCAGCAATTTGTAATAAATGGCTAAACCAACTATCCTTACTTTTTCGGGCTGGGCTCAAAACCCCAGCTCGCTTGACCACCTTCTTTCCGCTTACTCTAGCCACCAAATCATCAATTTTAATTACAGCCAATTTTCTAATGTTGACCAATGTTTCAAGGCGCTAGAAAATTCAGAAATTAATCCAGAAATCATCATTGGATGGAGTCTTGGAGGGCAAATCGCTGCTCGTTTAATTTCGCAAAAGATTTTTAATCCCACAAGGCTAATTTTAATTGCCACTCCTTTTGAATTTGTAAAATCACCAAAAATTCCAGCGGCAATGCCAAAAGCTAGTTTTGATAAATTTCGCAACAATTTCGCCAATAATTCTGCTAAAACTTTGGAAAAATTCTCATTATTAATGATGCTTGGTTCACAAAAAAGAGCCCAAGAATTGGAAAAGAACCTTCATTTTAACCCAGATAATTACCAAAATTTATTATTCTGGCTCGATGAATTAGGAAAATTCTCCTGTTTTAATTTAAATTTCAATAATTTCCCAGAAACCTTAATTATTCACGGTCAAGGAGATGTGGTGGTAAATTATTTACAGGCTCAGTTTTTTGCTCAAAAAATTCCACATTCTAACCTAAAAATTCTTGCCAATTGTGGCCATTGCCCTCATATTAGCAATATTACCCAGACCGAAGATTTAATTTTAAATTTCCAAAAATGACTAATAAAAAGAATAATCACCTCAGAGAGGTTTTAAATGATTTATCCATCCAAACAGAAGTGAAGGACAATAATCATAATTGGGTAATGAAAGCCGAAACTCTTTGCGAAGCTTTGCCTTATATGAGAACTTTTGCTGGCGAAACATTTGTTATTAAATTTGGAGGTAGCGCAATGAGTGAGAAAAATATTAAGAAATTTGCCGAAGATGTTGTTTTGCTAAAACATGTTGGAATTAACCCTGTAATTGTTCACGGCGGTGGACCACAAATTGGTGAAATGCTAAAAAAATTAAATATTGAAACCACTTTTATCGATGGATTAAGGGTTACCGATGCTGACACCGTGGGCATTGTTGAGATGGTTTTGTGTGGGTCAATTAACAAGAACATCGTTCAAGAAATTAATGCTGCAGGTGGAATGGCGGTTGGTCTATCGGGAAAAGATGGCAATATGATTACAGCTCAAAAAGTTTCTCGCACTAAAAAAGATCCAGATTCTAATATTGAAAAAATCCTCAATCTTGGTTTCGTGGGAGAGCCAAAATATATCAACCCTGAAATAATAAATGGTTTTGAAAATTCCGATGTTATTCCAGTAATTGCACCAATTGGTGTTGGTGAAAATGGTGAAACTTACAACATTAATGCTGACACAGTAGCCGGAGCAATAGCTGGAGCAATGGGAGCAGCTAAATTAATAATTTTAAGTGATGTTGATGGAGTAATGCTTCCAAATAAAGAGCTAATTAGTCATCTAAGTATTGCTAGCGCTCAAAAGTTAATTTTGGATGGCGTAATAACCGGTGGAATGATTCCAAAAATTGAAACTTGTATTAAAGCCCTAAATCAAGAGGTGGAACACGCCCATATTCTTAATGGTTCAGTGGATCATATTTTATTGATGGAAATTTTTACTGAATCTGGCGCTGGAACAATGATTTTCCATTCTTAGGTTTGAAAATTTATTAACTTCCCAAGCTATTCAATCGAGAAGCGGTTCTTTTGAAGGCTTTAAACCCGGTGCCTTTAATATAGATATTTTCCGGCTTATCTTGCGCCAAAACCACCACATTAACATTTCTTTCGTAAGCTTCATCAATAAACCAAATTAGTCTTTTGGCTTCATTGCGGTCTTCTGGTTTTAGAATTGGAAGATTAATCAAAAAAATCAAGGAGAATTCCTTAGTGATTGCTCCAAAATCGGCAACGCCAAAATCAGATTCACACAAATCCTTAAAATCAAAAAGAGCGATATTTTGATAAGATTCTTTAACTAAAATTTTTCGTCCTAAAGTTTCAATTTCTTTTGGTTGGGGTTTATTACCGCCCATTGCATTTTGAAAAATACCTAGGATTTCCTGGCGGTTCTTTTCATTAATTGGATAAAAATAATGCTGTTTAATTTTAGGTAAATTGCTGCGATAATCGGTTTCTCCATCTAAATTAAGAACTTCAAAATTTTCCAAAAGAGTTTCATTAACAAATTTTAAAAACAGATTTCTTTGTAATCCATTTTCGTAAAGTTCTAGAGGATGGCAATTAGATGTTAAAACTAACGCAATATTGTTTTTGACAAAATAACTAAATACAGTTCTTAAAATCATGGCATCGGCCACATCTTCCACTTGCATTTCATCAAAACATAAAATTTCCGCTTTGCCAATCACCTTCTTTACTGCTCTGGCAATTGGGTTCTGGTGAGCTCCTTCTTTGCGGGCGATAAATAATTCTTGATGAATTATTTGCATAAATTCATTGAAGTGAAAATAAATGCGTTTCTCTGGCGGAATTTCATCAAAGAAATTCTTCATTAACATAGATTTACCTCGACCAACTTTACCGTAAATGTAAAGACTTTTAATAGTTTGGGTTTTACCAAATATTCTTTTGATTTTTAATAGGATGGTATTTTTAGAAAGAAGCTCTTCTAAATTTGCTTTAAGGAGAACTAAATGCTTATAAACAGTTACCTGATTGGCATCTAAAGTAATGGATTTTTTTTGGTATGTGATGTGCATTTTAAAGCTGTTTGGCTACTTCATCAGAAAATTCATAATTTCCACAAACATATTGAACATCATCATTATCTTCTAAATTATCAACTAATCTCATTACTTTTCCCGCAGTTTCAAGGTCTAAATCAATGTTATCTTTAGCTTTCCAATCTAGTTTGGCTGTGATTGGGTCACCGAATTTTTCAATTAGGGCATCACGCACAGAGCTAAAATTTTCTATTTCACAGGTAATTGAGTGACATTCCTCATTGCTTACAACATCTCCTGCTCCAGCTTCTAAAGCGGCTTCGAAAATTTCTTCTTCTGAGGCAATTTTTGCTTCAAATTCAATTAAACCAATATGATCAAACATAAATCCGACTGAGCCAGTTTCTCCTAAGCTGCCACCAGCTTTAGTAAAAATGCTGCGCACTTCACCGGCAGTTCGGTTGCGATTATCAGTTAAGGCGCCAACAATTAGAGCAATTCCATTGGGGCCGTAGCCTTCATAGCGCATTTCTTCGAAATTTTCACCTTCATTGGTAGATGTAGCTTTTTTAATGGCTCCTTCAATACGATCTTTAGGCATGTTTTGACTACGACCAGCAATTATTGCGTTTCTAAGTCTGGGGTTGAATTCAGGATCTGGTTGACCAGATTTGGCGGCAACAGTGATTTCCCTTTGAAGTTTGGTAAAAACTTTTGCCCTTTTAGCATCTTGAGCGCCTTTTCGATGTTTGATGTTGGAAAATTGTGAATGTCCAGCCATAAGCTTTAATTGAGATTAGTAGTTTGCGGTAATGTTATAAGTTCCGGTATATTCACCGGGAGCCTGATTGGGGTTTACCTCTAATTCCCCTATTACAAAAACAACTTCTAAGCCGTTATTGTCAAATTGTTTTTCCACAGCATCATTGCCTTTAAAATCAAAAGCAAGAGATAGTGGCATAGGAGTTCCATTGCCCGTTAGATTGATGTTGGGAGTGTCTAAAGTCAAGCTATAAGGTATATTCTTCGTTCCTCTAATTTTAAATTTTCCTGAAGTGCCAAATCCTGAAATTGATGTAACTCCATTAGCATCACTGGTATCAATCCATCCTCCCTTTTTTATTTTTATAATCCCTGTTTTTGTGTGGCTAGGTGCTACGATTCCAAAATATAAATCTCTAATTCCTTGTATTGAAATTCCTTTATATATAACGGCATTAAATGAGCCGTTTATGAATATTCCACTTTGGTGGTAAGCTCCTGGAATGGATTGAATTTGACAGCTAGTTGTTGGACATCCGTTATAAATATCACAATGACAGGCAGCAATGTTATAGGGGGTGGAATAGGTTCCATCTTCCTGAGTTTTGTTTATGGCTCTTAATTGGCCAGAGACAAAGAATTTCCATTTTGCTATTTCATAGTCGTTTGCATTTGAGCATTCTAAAATTGTTTTATTCTTATTTATAGACTTACATCCCTCTGGAACAGGGTTGAATTGGAATTTTGATTCTATTGAATTTGTGCCATTTGAAATGGAAGATAGGTTTGTTCCGTTTAGAAAAACTCTGAATAGGCGATTGGATAAATTGGGATGATTTGTGCCTTTACTAGCCTTTTTCCCTCCAATAATAATATCGGAAATTGTGGTCACGCTAAATGTGCCGTTGGAGCATCCTGTGGGTAAAAGAGAAATATTGCCATTGGTTGTACAGCTTGATTCTGCTGTTATTGTTCCATTATCGTTAATTGGTATTAATATGCCGAAATCTAGTTCTGAAACATTGTGAGCAGATCTAATGGATGCTGCTATGGATTCAAAAGAAAATAAAAATAGAGTGGATAATAGCAATAAATGACAGAGGCATTTTGCAGGTCTGAAGGATAATAATTGATGGCTATATCGCGATGTATTGATCATGTATCAATGATAATTTTTTGGTAAAAAAACATAACAATATAATAGTTAATATCAATTATTTTATTTTAATAAGTTAATAAATTCTCATTATGAGAATTAATATTAATTAGTAATGTATAGTTATATTGTAAGTACCACTGTAATAAACATGCCGTTAACATTAACCACGTCATTCCCACTGTTATCAAGAATTATGGAAATTTTTCCAGTGAAAAAAGATAAAGCATTTGACCCAGGGCTTGATAAAATTGTATCTATTACGGCAATGGAACCTTGATTTTTATGAGTTATCGTCACCATCTTTTCCTGTTATTAAGAAATTTGTTACAACATTATTGTTAATTAATGTTGTGTTTTAAAGGCCAGGATTAACTAATTTTATTAGTTAATAATTGGCGTTAATATTATAAGTGTCTGTGTAATTTCCGTTAGCTTGATTAGGATTTACAGTTAATTCCCCAATAACATAAACAATTTCCTCTCCATTACTGTCAAATTGACTTCCTATATCTCTATTTACAAAATCCAAGGAAAGTGCTAGTGGTATAGGAGTTTTAGCCCCAGACTTGGTTAAGTTGATGTTTGAGGTGGGTAGAGTTAGTGAATAAGTAATATTTTTTGTTCCAGTTACGGTAAATTGACCAGCAGTTCCTGATCCTGAAACAGACGAC
>JBLHVR010000028.1:0-16721 GCA_047628655.1 Lentimonas sp. | reverse complement strand
CTATTAATGCTTCTATTGCCAATACTGCTAAGGGAGCAAGGAATACGAGGTTATTCTCTACCGCATTTTCCCCAATACCCTGTCCGCTAAAAATATTATCGGCAATTTCCTCATCACTTAATCCAACTGCATTTCCCGTAAAGATAGCAGAATAACCCGCAATAAGTCCAGCTAAGCGTATTGCAGTATCTTCATCCATACCAGTCCTAGTGTATGTGAATGTGCCGTCTTCATTAATTCTAGTCTCTCCATAAAGAGCTTCCCCTGCTATTTCTCCAATAACCCCACTCATGGCACCACTCGCACAATCATTTCCACCGGCTGCTGCCATTCCACAGCCAAGAATAGCATGAAGAGCATATTGTTCTACTCTACTGATATCGCCAATTTTAGCAGCGGTTCCAATCTCATTAGCGGCAACGCTTCCAGCAGCGGCAATGATTATATTGACTAATTGATTCTTAAATGCCTCATCAAACGAATCACCATTAATAGCAGATTGCACCGCTGTGCTAGTTGTTGTGGAAATTGTAGTTTTTGCCAAAGCAGAGAGAAATCTCTCTGTTCTTGTTGCATTTTCCAGGCTACCTGCGTTAATTGTACTACCCAACAACTCACTATTTGATGCCCAATCTAGTAACCCTGCCGTTAAAGCTGCAGTTGCTCCTGCAATTAAGTAACTTTCAAAAGCATCGCGGCTAGTAGTGTCATCCCAAGTGGTTTTATTAATATCTTTGGCCTGTTTCCAAAAATCTCCCTCAGCATTCATACTAGCCTGCGTTGCAGAAATGGCAGCTGTGGATGCTGCTGCTGAAACCACCGCTGTTCCTGCTGCTACAGCTGGCCCCGCTCCAGTTCCAAATGTTAGAACGGAAATTGCAATAACAACAGCCGCCACCACAACCGCAATAGTTGCCACCCCAGTATCAGTTAATTGCCTATTAGTCTCATCCCAATGCCTATTAACAATCTCTAGATTCTCTTCACTAATATTCTCGGGCGCCAATTGCTCTTTAAGAGCAATTAAATAACTTGGCTGAACTAAAATAGGATCATTAAGATTAGAAGCTTTTATATCTGCCTTATTAGTGATGTTGAAAACAAAATCATTATTCTTGGCTTCTAGATTAGAATTAACAATTTGACTAGTTGTGGTGCCAGAATCACTGTCTTTAATGGTGAATGTTCTTTTGGTTCGAAGGCCATTAGTTTCGGTGCGGTAATTACTGGCAGCGTAAATGTTTAGATTAGAAGCATTGATGCTTAATGTACCTGTGATATTGGGGTTGGAATTCGGGTTATCTTCATCATTGTCTCCTGCTCCCGCAATTAAGCTGCTACCAATAACCGTAACATCATTACCAGAATCAATACTTAAATCATTATCAGCAATAACGCTTGCTGAAACCACTTTCATTAAATCTTTGTCGTCGGTGGTTTTAACCTTGGTGTTGTGCCATTGATTTTCAGAGAAAGTTTGTTTGAAAGGTCTGCTGACTTTTTTGTAAAGATCTTCTTGTCCAAGTCCTTTTGCAATATAGCGAGTAGGAAGCATGCCCAAATTAATAGATAACATACCCAAAGATATGGCCGCCGAAGTAATCGCAGTTACTCCTTTATACAACCCCCTATTACTAACCTGCTTACTAAAATGATGATATTCCTGTAAATTGGCATTAGAAATAACAGTATCTCCTGCCGCAATTAAATTAGTGTTACCACCAATATCTGCAATTGAACCGCCAGTACCAGAATCAATTTTAGAATTAAGATCACTAGCCTGAATGAATATATTTCCACCAGAAACAATATTAATATTTTTCGCCGCCAAATTTGATTTAACCGCATTTTCCACGTAATCAGCTTGAGTGGTGACAACAGTTTTAATACTTCCTTTTTTCTTAAATTTTCTAAAGTAATAATCTGAATCAATAGCGTTAGTAATAATGGTGCTGCCAGATGAGCTAATATTCAAATCGTTCTTAGCAACTAAGTTACTACCAGTAACAAAAACATTACTGCCAATTGCAATGTCAGTTAAAAAGTCAGAAAGAATAGGTTCTGTTGGTTTTCTAGGAGCTTTTCTACCAAAACTTGATCTTCTGCTACCTAGTTTATATTCCGCTAATGCAACTTCATATTTAGCTAAATCAATCTCATATTGGCCTAAGGCTTTTTGATAGGAGTCTTGAGCAGCAATAAATTCTCCGTCTTCTCCATCACCAGTGCTAATTAAAGCTAAGCTTCCAGCAGAAGTAATATTGGAAGAAAGATTACTAATTTTATCAGTAATTACAGTTGATTCCTTATTGGAATATTCAGTTCTGTTCCTAACTGCTAAAGTTCCAATATTAATGTCATCTCCAGCCATAATAGTCATATCAGCGCCAGAGGTAACATCAGCTGCAAAATTATTGAAATCGTTGCCAGCATCTAAAAGCATTGCACCGCCAGACTTAATTCCCGAACTTCTAGCCTTGTCAGAGAAGATGTCTTTTTTAATATTAATGGTATTAACAATTGCCTCATTGTTAATGTCATTATCTGCCTTAAGAATAAGAACATTTTGGGAGTGAATATTCCCACCTCGATTAGTAATATCGTTAGCAGCATCAACATCAATTAAATTTGCCGCCAGAATGTTACCAGAATTAATCAGATCATTGGTTTTAATATTAACATTATTGGCCAAAATCATTGACCCATTATTAAGATCAAAATTGTTAAAGCTGTTACTAGCCAAATAAACGATTGGAACTAGAACCTCTTCCCCATTAACTATTCTTTTCTCATACCAGATAATATCTCTATCTAAAGCGGCAATTTGATCATCAGTTAAAGAAATTCCAGGAGATAATTCCAAATCAGCCATCACATCAAAGCCATTGGCAATTAAACCATTTAAATTATCTGCCCAACCAATTAAATCCCAGTTTCTTTGTTTTTTAGTTGCTGCCCTAATTTGGTCGTTGACTAATTTCCATTCATAGAAAGGGTCACCCAAAAATCTTGTTCCGTCAATGTTAGGGTCAAAGCCCAATCGATCTTTAAAATATTTTGAACCAGTTAGAATATCAGGGTCTAAAAATCGTAGGTTAGTTTCAACTAGATATTCACTGTCAGGATCTCCTTGAACAAAGAGACCGTTAGAATTTTCAGGAGGAAGGGAGATTGTAATGTCATCATTGTCTTCAGGTTGATTAATTGTGCCATAAGGGCTGACAGGTGCAATTGGAAGAGAAGCATTATCTTCAGTAGGAATATCATTAAGCACATTATTAATGGCATTAATGGTCAGGTTATTGCCAGCAGAAATAATGGCAGCAGTGTTAGATTGCAGAAGAGTTGAAACCCAGCGATTTGACCACCATCTGCGCTCTCTACAACTCCAACTAACTCCAAACCCACCACCACTACATCTTTTCCAATGGCTTTCATAGCGGAATCTGGCTTTTGCCACAAACTGGGTTCTTTTGTTTTGTAAATTAGTGGTTCTAATTTCCATGTCATTGGCCGCGGTAATCCAAGAGCTGTTATTTAAAATAGTATCAGCTTCAATATCCATGTTATTGGCTGAAATTATGTAAGATTCTTCCGTGGTCAATTCTGACTTAAGATAATCTCGACTATCTAAAACAGTATTCTTCCAAGCACGTCTTAAATTGTCATATCTTCTGCCACTAATAGCGCTTTCAATATTACTTGCAATACTGACATCTATGCTGTCTTTACCAATATTATTAAGAGTTTTGGTTTTGATAAAAACATTACCAAAGAGCGATTCAATTCTTCCACCATTAATGTTGTTAATAGAATTTCCAGCGCTAATAACATCTAGAATTCCGTTATTATTTTTAAGGCTGTTGTAAACGCCTTCGGCGTGTTCTTGTAGATTGGTGCCTAATTGTAGTTGGTTGTAATTTGTGATGTCATTGGCGGAAAAATTTAAAACTTCATCCATCAATTTTTGGGTGTAATCGCCTTTAATGTTTACATATCCTTCATTATAGAGCTTGTCAAAAAGTAGCCCAGCTTGGGTTTTAGTGTTATTTTGTGCAACTTCTACTAGATTATCTGCCGTAACATTGGCTTGAGTAAGGTTTTCCAATAATCCACCAATTTGATCTTTTAGAGCGGAGAATTTGGCGTCTGTTGCAAGAATTGTGTAATCTCCACCAAGATCATAAAAATCCTGCTTGATATTGCCTTTTGTGTCGAGGTAGCCATTGCTAACTAAATCATCGAATAATTCTTGATTTTCATCAAAGAACACATTGGCGTCAAAAGAGGCGCCAAGGAAATCATTTCCAGAAAGAGTAGCTGTAACATCTTTGGCAGTAACGGTGTCGTAAATTAAAGTCGCATTAGCGGTAAATTCAGCGCTTAAATTAAGTTCGCTGGAATCGGCAAGGTCAATAAAGGCTTGGGTTTTTTTGCCAAAACCATCGATATATCCAGATGTGTAAAGCTCAATCACTAAGCGATTAACACTGTTATCTAAAGGTGTCTCTAATTTTGTGAAGCTATCGGTGTTTAAGTTTACTGATAATAATTCGCCAATTTGATCTTTTAGAACATTAAATTTGGCACCTGTTACAAGGTTAGAGTAATTTCCACCCAAATCATAAAAAGCCTGTTTAATATCTCCCTTAGCGGTGAGATATCCATTACTAACCAAATCGTTGAATAATTCCTGATTTTCATTGAAGAAAACATTGGCGTCAAAAGAGGTTCCTAGGAAATCATCACCAGAAAAAACTGCTGCCGCATCCTTGGCAACTATGGTGTTGTAAATTAAAGTTGCGTTACCGTTAAATTCATCACTTAAAGTAAGTTCACTGGAATCTGCTAAATCAGCAAAGGCTTGAGTTTTTTTGCCAAAATCATCGATATACCCAGCTTCCCAAAGTTCTGACACTAGGCGATCTACACTACTATCTAAAGATTTATTGATTTTTTTAAGACTGTTGGTGTTGATGCTTTCTTTTTGAATAGCGGCTAATTTGCTTTCAATATCGCTTTGATAGATTGAAAGAGCTCCGTTAACGCTTAAACCGTCAGTGTAATATTTATCATCAACATTTCCTGAAGCATCAATGTAATTATTATCTGTTAAGTAGGTAAGAATTGCATCAGGATTAGCTGTGGCAATAACGCTATTTAGGTCGGTAAGTTCAACAACATCACTAGCATCTTGCAAGGCTTTAACAATGTTGAATAGTTGAGTTTTATATTCTGCAAGAGAAGAATCTACATTAAAATCGTCAATATCTCCAGTGAATCCAGCTTGAATTATTCCAGAACCGTTGATATATCCTTGGCTTTGTAATTCTGCCAATAAAGCGGCGTCGCTGGCGGTTTGAGAGATGCCGTTAAAATCAGTATCAACAATCTTTCCAGTATTTATGGTGCTGTTAATAGTATTAAATATGTCCGCTAATTGGGTGTTAAATTTTGGATCAAGGTTAATTAACTCACTAGAATTGCCTAGGCCATCAAATAAAGCTGTAGTTGTGCCGTCTTCATTGATATATCCACCGCCCAATAAATCATTAATTAGGGTTTGGCTGTCAATATTTGGGTCAATTCCTAAGAAGGTATTTTCAATAATTAAGCCAGTTCTGGCACTTACTAAAAGGTCGTAAACATCGGCTTGGAAATTATTTAGGTCGTCAGTTCCTAGATTTAATCCACCAGCGCCATTTGTTTTTGTATCATCATAAAATTTTTGAGTTAACTCATCTCCAACAATATAGTTCTGATCCACTAATGCTGCGTAAATATCGGCTGCTCTATCATCGAAATTTTGCTGAATTCCGCCAATAAAGCTGTCACCATTGGTTGCTAATTTTGGCGATAAAGCTTCTAAAGTGCGGAAGATATTTTCTTGGTAAGAGGTAAATTCTCCATCTACAGTTAAGCCGGCAAAGCCTCCTAATTCTTTAAAAGCATCGGTTAAATTGCCATTGGCATCAATCCAGCCTTGAGCAATTAAATCTGCCCAAATTTCATCACCCTTGTCGAAGATAATTGAGAAAAAGTCATATTTAGAAACATTGCCAAATTCGGTTTGGTAAATTTCACCGTTTAAGTAAACATTGTTAAAGGCGTAAATTTCTGAAGCATCATTGGTTAAATTGCCGGAAACTTGAAAATTAATGTCGTTACCAGCAAGCAGCAAACCGCCATTTTGGTTGGTTAAATTTCCAGAAATAAGAGTGTTTAAATCGTTAAAGGAGATAACTCTTTTGTTATTGGTGAAGTTATTGGCGGTAATATTGATGTTGTTGTCGGAAGTAAGCTCAGTGTTATTGGTGATATTTCCGGTGCTAGCTAGAAGATTTATGTCATTTCCAGCGAAAATATAATCTCCATTAAGTTCTATATTTCCACTATTTGAGGTGATATTAATATCGGTATTAGCGGCTAACTCGGCGCCACTGGTGATGTGGTTTTCAGCAAGAAGATTGATGCTGTTTCCAGCAGAAATTAAACCAGAATTAAGTGTAATATCACCATTATTAGCAGTTAAATTAATATCATTTATGGCGTCTAAATCTGAGATGCTAACAATATTTCCTAGACTAGCTAAAATGTTAATATCATTAACAGCATCTAAATCTGTGTTATTAACGATATTTCCTAGGCTGGCAACTATGTTAATATCATTATCTGCTGATAAATAATCACCATTAAGTTCAATATTTCCATTATCGGCTGTGATGTTTACATCATTTACAGCAGAAGCTAAAGCTGGTCTATCAACAGTTTGATGTTTTCCTTGGGTAATATCACCATTTTTACTGGTAATGTTAATGTCATTTGCCGCTTGTAATCTTTCATATTCAATATTTCCATCAGCTTCTAAATTAATATTAGAAACATCACTTTCTAAATCTCCTCTGGCTCTAACTCCAACTCCTGCTTCACTGGCAATAATTTTTATTCTTCCGGCATACATTCCGCCAAGATGGGTGCTATCAAGAGCAAATTCTGGTTTAGGACTTGTTATTGAGGCGTCAGATGTAACTTCTTTGGTGGCATAATTGAATTTATCATTACCAGTTTTAATGTTTATTTCATCTTTACCGCGAATGTCGGCATCTACTTCAATGTAGCGTGAAATGATATCGACATAATCAACATTACTGGCGTCTAGCCCTAAATTTGCGTAAGTAGGAGTGTTAATTCCCGTGATAATAATGTTGCTATTGGCACTGGTTCCTAAGGTGAAATCTATAATATTTCCAGCAGCCATATTGGCAATACCAGTAATTAGGCTCAATCTGCTAACATTATAAAAACCGGCCCCAGAAATTTCCATTCCGTTAGGATTGGCAATAATTAATTCTGCCTGTCTACCAGCAATCTCGACATAGCCATTTAAATTAGTTCTTTCAGTTCCCGTAACTTGGCCAATAATAATTCTAGCCTCGCTAATTCCAGCAGGCATTAAATTTTGGTTTCCAGATATTTCTCCAGATAAATCTGTGTGGACAGTTGCACTTCTGGAGTTATTAAAAATAGCATCTTCATTAGTAACATTAAACTTGGTGAAGTTATTTAGTGAAACTCCCGCCCCACTAGGTGCGGCAATATTAATAATTGGCGTGTTATCAGAAGTGGCGCGGTCGGTTATTGTGTTGGTTGAACGATCAGGAACTATGTAATCAATGTCTACCACATTACCATTGGCCGTTAAAGCTTTGGCATCGTTAGTGGAAACTAATAAAGATAAAGATATTTGAGAGAAAATCAGCGATGCCGATAGAAGATTTTTAAAGGAATTATTTAGGAATTTTCTAGCTCTAAGACTTAGATAAATGAATTTTCTGCTGCGGTTCTTTAACATAAATAGGTACTTTATTTTAATTTTGGTCGGTGAATTTAGGTATTTAGCTCTGGTTGTCAAATATTGCCATTTCTAGGTTTAAAACAGTGAAACACTAATTTTCATATTGAAATAAATTGACTCATTATCATCTAATCCATCAATATTTTGCAGAAATCTTGGGCTGTGAAGAGCTTTGGAATAAGTAACATCCCAATCTAAATATTTTCCCGAATAGTTAATTTTTGCACCCGCACCACTCATGTATCCTTCATCGGCAGCTTCATCAATTACTTTGCTTCGGGCGTAGCCGTAATCGTAAAACACGCCAACGCTGGTTTTGGACAAAATATTGTTAATTGAGATTTGTTTATTGCTTCCTAAATTGAACAATTTCGACTGCTTAATTTTATCAGGGACTAAATATGCACTGTTAATTTTAAGGTCATTACGAATGTAATATCCATTATCTCCTGAAACTTGACTTTCTTCAAAACCGCGAACTGTATATCTACCGCCAACTCCAAATTGTTTATTGCTGTAAAGGCTGTCTTTACTGTATTGAGCGTCGAATGTTAATTGGTGATTAAGAGGAATCTTGGTTTTAGGAATGTTAAAATCATTACTCACGCTGCCATAAATTCCGTAAGATTCATATTGAGCTTTGGCATCTTTCTTTCTTAAATTTTTAGCGTCTTTCAAAGCTCCCATTGCTGTAATTCCTTTAGAGAAAGAAGGTTGCAGGTAGATGGTACCAGATTTGGTATAGAATGTGTTGTTTAGATAAAAATTAGTGCTGGTTAATCTTCTGCTGCTAATTGGAATAAAAGTATCTTCTAAATAATTGTCGCTATCTGAATTTTCTAATTCTGCTTTAAGTGTTATTTTGTGCTTTTTTCCTCTATGTAAAACTCGGTCTAAATGAAAGCTTCTGCTTTCAGTGTTTCCTGAAGATCGTATGGTTTCAACATTTCCAATGGTCGTGAGTAAATATTTTGAGTAAGAATAGCTGCCGCCAAGAGTGTAATATCCAAATGGAATTGAGGCTGAAATGTAAGTGCTTTTGGAATATTTGTCGCTTTTGTCATTATTATTGCTGGTGGAATGGTTGATGTAGATATTATCGTTAAGCCCCAATAAATTATCTTGACTAATGATGATTTTATTTTTGTGCTTTCCAGTCGATTCATTTCCCGAATTATCAGTTGAAAATGTAATATTGGTTAAGTGGTCAATTTTATTCTCAATTGCAATTTTAGAATATCCAGCTTTCTCTCCAGCATCTATTTTCATAGTGGCATTATTAGAAGAAAGGCGATTCATCTGATCAAGACCTTGTTCAATATCTCTTAAATTCAGGGTTTTATTTTTTAAAAATGGAAAGGCAAAAAATTTAGCCATGTCATTGCGATAGGAAATTTTGGAGTTTAATTTTGAATCATCTTGTAAATCAATTTCCTCAATTTTTCCTTCTTCAATTACTATTCTTAAAATCCCTTGATGAATTTCGGAAACGCCAAAATAAACTCGAGCAGAAATGTAGCCTTTTTTAAAATAAAGATTGTTGATATTGTCTTTAACTTCCTTCAAATTAGTTTTAGTTAAACATTGACCTAAATACTGGTTAATGAATTTTCGGCGTAGAGTTCTAGAAGATATTTTGTGATTATTCTCAAGGTGGAATTGGTCAATTTTTCTACAAGCTCCATTATCAAAGAAACTATTATCAAGACCAGAATCTTCCTCAGATTGCTTCGATTCTCCAATATTTTTTAATTCCTGAATTTCTTTTTGTTGAATAATGTTCTGCCTCTCTCTTTCAATCCTTTGCTCATTTCTAATATTTTAATCAATGGCTTTCTGCTGATCTGGAGTAAGGGCGAAGGAATTGAATGGAAATAGAATTGCAAGCAGGAGAGCGGTTTTAAGCAAGTTGGTTTTGGTTTTCATAAATGGGTGCTGTAAGATAGTTATTGGTTTCTAATTTTTTTTAGAATCCGTTTGGTTTTTTATTGCTTCAAGAGCTGCGGCCTTCCTTTCTCTTAATAATTTGTAATATTGTCTCACAAATGAATTGTGATCTTTTAAGTTGGTGGAAAAATTGTGGGCGCGGGCATTTCCTGAAGCAACGAAATATAAATAATTAGTTTTTAGGGGGTTTAAAACTGCTTTTATGGAGTCAATTCCTGGGTTGCAGATTGGTTTTGGGGGAAGGCCGTATACATTGTAAGTGTTGTAGAGGGAGTTATTGCGAATGTCGCTTTTTCTAATTGGTCGCTCAAGGCTTTTATCTCCGAAAGCGTAGGAGTAAATTATTGTTGGGTCAGATTGCAGTTTCATTCCTTTTCTTAGGCGGTTAGTGAAAACAGAAGCCACTTTTCCTCGTTCAGATGCGATGCCAGTTTCTCTTTCAATTATTGAGGCAAGAATGATGGCATCTTTTTTGGTTTTAACGGGAATGTTGGGATCGCGATTTTCCCAAAGTTCATCGATGGTTTTTTGCATCGATTTTCTCATTCTTGTAACAACTGAAAGTTTGGTGTCGTTGTAGGAATAGAAATAGGTTTCTGGAAGTAAAATTCCTTCCTCGATGTCTTGTAAATTTTCTCCAATTAGGCCGTAGGAATTATTGATGATTTCTAAAGTGCTGTGAGTAGAGAGGCCTTCGGCAACAGTTACCTTTCTGAAAGATACATAACCTTTAACCATTTTGTGCATTATTTTGTAGTAAGAGAGGTTTTTCTCAAAGAAATATTCTCCATAACGAACGGTTGGGTTGTAGCCTTTTACAATTTGTGAAATGTAAAGAAAAGCTTTGGGGCGTTGAATGATTTTTTCGCGATGCAACTTGTTAACAACTTGGGTTAGTGTTAGGCCGCTTTCAACGAGAAATTTTTGATCTTGGGTGTGGTAACGATTGGGTGCGTTAAAATACATCACTAATGAAAAGATGCCAATTAATGACAAAAAAACAGAAAGCGAGAAAATAACGCAGATTTTGTGGATGATATTTTTTATCATTAATCGACAGATTTGAAGACTAAACAAGCATTAGTTCCACCAAATCCGAAAGAATTTGACATTACAGCTTTAATGCTTTTTTTCTTAGCAACAAGTGGAGTTAAATCAATATCACAGCCTTCAGATGGATTATCCAAATTCAAAGTTGGAGGAACAATTCCGTCTCTCATAGCAAGTAGGCAAAATATGGCTTCAATTGAACCTGCGGCTCCAAGTAAATGACCGATGGAAGATTTGGTTGATGAAACTGAAACTTTATTAGCGTGGTCACCAAAAACTTGTTTAATGCCTGAAATTTCAATTTGATCACCCATTGGAGTTGAGGTTCCGTGAGCATTTATGTAATCAATTTCCTCTGCGTTAGTATCAGCATTTTTAAGAGCCATTCTCATAGCGCGAACTGCTCCTCTTCCGGTGCTTTCAGGTGCTGTCATGTGGTAGGCATCGCCAGAAGCGCCATATCCGGCAACTTCTCCGTAAATTTTAGCACCGCGTTTTTTAGCGTGCTCATATTCTTCTAGAACTAGAATTCCGGCTCCTTCACCCATTACAAAACCGTCACGGTCTTTGTCCCAAGGTCTGGAACCTTTGGTTGGTTCATCATTACAATTGGTTGATAAAGCGCGAAGGGCAGCAAAACCACCAACTCCAGCGCCACAAATTGTTGCTTCAGCACCGCCACAAACCATTACATCAACATCGCCATATTCAATCATGCGAGCGGAATCTCCAATGGCGTGACTTCCAGTTGCGCAAGCAGTAACCACACAGTGATTAGGGCCCATAAAGCCGTGACGAATTGAAACTGCGCCAGATGCCAAATTGGCAAGACTAGACGGAATGAAAAAAGGGCTGATTTTTCTTGGTCCTCTTTGACTCATCATTACGGAGGTTTTTTCAATCTCAGGAAGGCCGCCAATTCCAGAGCCAATCATGACACCAGTTCTAAATTTTTCTTCTTCAGTAGATGGTTTCCAGCCAGAATCTGCAATTGCTTCTTCGGCAGCTCCAATTCCAAGTTCGATGAAGCGATCCATTTTCTTTTGTTCCTTAGGTTCAATAATACTGTTAATGTCGAACTCGTCTTTTCCTGTTCCATAAGTTACTTCTCCAGCAATTTTACAAGCAAAGTTAGTGGCATCAAAAAGGGTAATTTTCCCAATTCCTGATTGCCCAGCAATTAATTTTTCCCAAGTGCTTTTAACGTTAGCAGCTAAAGGGCTAACTGCCCCAATTCCGGTTACAACAACTCTTCTTTTGGTCATGTCTTTTTGATTTGATTATTAAATTTGCCATGCGCAATGAAATGAAGGTGGATTTTTTACATCATCGAAATATATTTTGGAAGTTTTTTCGTATGAGACAATGTCACGATGGCGAAAACATCAATAGAAAACCGAATTTATACCAGTCTTTAAATAATAAATATAATTATGCCAAACCAAAATATTGAAGAAGTTAAAAAAGCCTTGATGAAAGATAGTCTTAATTCAGAAGAGATTAAGCAGGTTTTTGAATTTTTTGAAAAATCAAATAATTTGCGCACTCTAAATCTTATTAAAGTAAAAGTCAGTAATGTTGGTTTTTCGTTATTAATGTCAATTATAGCAAAAAATGTATATATTGAAACGCTTTGTTTAAATGCCGCAGAAATTGATGGGCAAAATATTAATTTGCTATGCGCGGCATTATTGTTGAATCATAAAATTAAAACCATTGCTGTTTCTGAGGCTAAAAATTCTAACCAAATTCAGGGTGTGATAAAAATGGCAAAAAACTTAGGAAATAGATCTTTGCAGACAGTTCGTGTGAATGATGTTGAGGTTAATATTAGTGAATTTAATGACCAATTTTATGCACAAGATTTAGGTAATAAATTTTTGGTAGCTTATGTAATAACAGGCTTGAAGGCCATATTTTATTCTGTTTGCTTGTTGCATTTAGAAGATAAAAATTGTGACTTTTTTGTTAAAATAGCAAACAAGATAAGTGGAAAGAAATATATAGAATTTAACGAGCTTGTAAATTTATTTAAATCCGAAAATTCAACTGGTAAGTCTCAGTTTTTAAGTTTGGCATTTATAATGCATCAGAATATCAGCGATAATCAGATAAGAGTTATATTGCAAAACCTTCCGATTGAACATTTATCAAATTTTATAGCTTTCTTGGTAAGGACTAATTCTGGTTCTGATAAAATACTAAAAATGATTAATAAAATTCCTGAAAACCAAAGATTGGAAATATTATTTAATGCCTTAATTAAGGTTTCGGATTTTGGAGCAAGTTCTGGTCAGTTCATTAAAATTCTTCAAGTTATTTCAAATGCTTACGATGAAGATCTAAGCCTTCCAACAATGTCTCAGTTTTTAGAGCTAAATAATAGTCAAATACAGTTGCAGAATTTTATTTCTGCTATTTCTGAACATTTAAAAAATGAACAACATGTCAACAACATAGTTCACAATGCATTGGTAAAATTAGTGAGTGAAAATGGAGATGAAACTCAAATAAGATTATTGATGGATGCTGCCATAGCTACTTTAAAGGTTGAAGATTTCCATCTTATAATGAGTAATACGATGGCAGATTTAGTAAAAAATACTCACTCAAATATAAATAATTTCGCTTCTACTGTTTCGGAATATTT
The DNA here is from genome assembly GCA_047628655.1 of Lentimonas sp. Lineage (GTDB taxonomy): Bacteria > Pseudomonadota > Alphaproteobacteria > Rickettsiales > UBA1997 > JAJTCH01. The sequence continues at coordinate 3,219 of JBLHVR010000028.1, read as the reverse complement.
TACAAATGCTCCTGAGAATATGATGCTTATTATTTCAAATGCAGCACTAGCTGCAGCAGAATCAGATTGTGGAAAAGATAGATTGAAAATATTTTTTAATGCTACTTTTGCTTCTAAAAATATTAACAAAGAAGCCGCCGAAGACATTATGTCTAATGTAATTATGCATTTGATTAAGGTAGGGGTTACATCGGCACGCTTGCAAAATTTGTTTGATGCTGCCAAAGAGCATTTAAATAATAACAAGAACTTGATTAGAGGCGTTCTAGTTAATGCAATGCTTTTTGCAAAAATATACCCCAATGAAACAAAGTATATACAAAATGTCATTGATGGTCTTGTTGGTCAAATCTTGCCGCAAGAGAAAATAACACAAAAAGAAATTGCAGCTCAGGAAAAAGCGGAAAGAGAATTAATTAAGGAAGAGGATGGAATAGAAAGAAAAGACTTATTAAAAAAGCAAAAAGCTGAAAGACATCAAATTACAATTCTTCAAAATAAACTCGATAATCTGAAAAAAAATGAATCGGCAAGCTCAATTGCAAAACCTGTCAATGAAGTTCATGTAGAAAAATCTGCGATAGGGAAGTTTTGCGATCAAAGAATGGCAGCCAAGACAGATAAAAAATCCTTCTTTCGTAACGCAGTTTCTTTTTCTGAAGAAATACAACTTTTTAAATCAATATGCGATCAACATCCTCCATCTAATAGTGAAAAATTAATCCTTGCGCAAAATTTATCATCAATATTTTTTATTCAGAACTCTAAGCGGAAATCTTACTTCCTTGAAGATCAAGAATTTAAAATAAATTCTGACATGGAATCTTTGGGTTTGATGATTAGAGGCTGGTGTTCAACTTCTGAATCGGAAGATAAAAAAGTGAAAATTGCCAAAAGTTTAATTTTGCTGAATTTTCATATGGAAAAAGTTAGAATGCTGGGAAAGTTAGTCAATGATCCAAAATATGATGTTGTACAAGATAAGAAAAGTAAGGGCAGGGCAATTGTTGTTGATGGAAAAGAATTATCAAGAATTTTACCAAGTGACTACAAAAACCATATTGTTATCACAAAAGAATATAAATCTTCTATTGAGCAATTAGGAGAATGTTTGACTCAATTAAATACTCATGTTGGCGGCAATAATTCATTGCCTTGGGACTATTTAGGTGAATGTGTGGATCTCGCAAAATCTTATGAAGATACTCAGGAAAAGTTCCTAGGGCAATGGTTGATTAGATATAAAATAAATGCAGAATTTAAACAAGAAGGGCGGACATTTGGTTTTCCTGCAACAAAATCAGGTAAAATAAGTTATGTTTCGCAAGTTAATGCACTGCATAAAAAGACATTTAATTCCGAAAGAAAATTATGGACACCAACTCTAGTTACGGGTGAAGTATGTGAAAAAGTTGATGAAATTAGACAATCAGAAAAATCACCACAACCCCTTGATAAATCTGCAAAAAAAGAACCTACTGACATTCGTAATCACCTAAATACGAAGAGGTTTGAGGAGTTATTGAGCAGAATAGAAGAGCAGAATAGTCATCAATCTATGTCAGATTTATTCAAAAAAGCACAAAGCTTATTTAAAGATTTTGATTGCGAGGTAAATAAGGAGGAAGAGGATGAATTGTTTATTGAAAAACAAGAAGATATTAGCGTAGAAGATGCGGTTGATATAAATTTGGAAATTCTAAAAACATTGCAATATGCAAAAAGATCCGCAGGTGAGGAAGTTGGAAATGAGGAATTACTTATTGCTGAATTAAAAAATTTTCCAGATCTAAAAGCTTATAACAATTTAGGTGGCTTAATTGATGGGATGGAAAATAATGTTGGTGATAGAAAACTTACAGAAATAGACGATCTGAGATCTAAAAGAAAAAATTTGGAAAATCCAATTAGAAATAGAATTCTGGAAATTACAATCGATTGTCTTAGCGAGGTTGCTTTATTTAAATCATCTCAAGGTAAAAATATTGATAAAGATCTTTCTGTATTTTATGAATTATCATGTGAAATTTCTTCAGAATCTTTATCTCAATTGGGAAAGACAGCTTTAGAAAGCTTTAATTCCGCAGAATTTGCTCAAGTAAAACTTGAATATCAAGATGATTCTCCAATAAAGGCTTTATTTAATGAAAAACCCTTTTTAGTCCAAAATGATAATTTTGGATATTTTCTTCAATGTGAAGAAATAGATCGTCGTATTGCAATAAATCCACAAGATATTACTGCTGGCATCATTATTGGAGGATTACATTTGCTCAATAAGGATGTTCCTGATGCTAAGCCAAAAGTAAGGTCAAACTCAGCTTCAGAATCACCAATTAATCCCTTACTAGGTGTTAGAAATAGGGCAACTACTATTTAATGAAACTAACTTAGATAAAATATTTTGACTTCCTCAATCAATCACAATTTTGAAGTAATAATAATTGGCTCCGGCGGAGCTGGTTTAATGGCGGCTTTGTCGTGTGCGTCGCAGGGAATTAAAAATGTTGCAGTAATTAGTAAAGTTTTTCCAACCTCCAGCCACACAGTTGCGGCAAAAGGTGGAATTAATGCCGCGCTTGGAAATGTTAGTGATGACAATTATTCATGGCATTGTTTTGACACCATTAAAGGTTCTGACTATTTGGCAGATCACGATGCGGTAGAATTTATGTGCAAACAGGCGCCACAAACTATTATTGATTTGGAAAATATGGGAGTGGTTTTTTCTCGTAATGATGCAGGAAAAATTGACCAGCGGGCTTATGGCGGCCAAAAAACTAATTTCGGTAAAGGAGTTTTAGCACATCGAGCCTGTTTCTCTAAAGACCGAACTGGCCACACAATCCTTCAAACCCTGTATCAGCAATGTTTACAAAAAGGCGTTAAATTCTTCAATGAATTCTTTGTTACCGATTTACTAATGAGCGAAAACAATAACAGAGAAGCGAGTGGGATTTTACACTGCGTAAAAAATAAAAAACAATGCTTTGGAGCTCTAGCCATCGACCTTGAATCGGGAAAATTAAACATCTTCAAATCTAAAATTACCATTCTTGCAACAGGAGGTTACGGCCAAATTTACCGACACAACACTTCATCAGATATTTGCACGGGCGATGGAAATGCTCTAATTCTAAAAGAAAATTTAGAATTGCAAGATATGGAATTTATCCAATTTCATCCAACCAGCCTTTACGGTTCTGGCCTTCTCATTTC
>JBLHVR010000027.1:0-16772 GCA_047628655.1 Lentimonas sp. | reverse complement strand
TAGATATGTTACCAATACTGCAGATTTTTATTACAATTTTTCTGATCAGAGTATTGGTTATTTTTATGGAGCAGGATTAATATTTAAAGTTAGTGAAAGTTTGGGTATTGACTTAGAATACAATACTCAATCATTAGATTCAAAAGTGCCAGCAGGTCCGTTTATTTTAGGTGGAGACAGGATTTTAAGCGACCTACAAGTAATTAAATTAGGAATCTCTTATAATTTTTAAGTACCCCAACTTTAATCTAAAATTTTACGAAATTTTTCGTTAAAACTTCCAAGGCTAAAATTACAAAAGCTGCTATCTAAATTCAGATAGCGGCTTTTGTAATGTCTATCTTTAGCGGAAAACGAAGTCAAAAAGTTTCAGTATAAATCCAGTCTCATTATTTGACACAAGATTTTTGCAAGATGATTTTTATCAGGCAATTTACTTAGTAAGATTTGTCATTCCTACGCTCAGGATGGCGGAGTTTGAAATTCGCTAGATCCTTCGGCGTAATTGCCGTAAAATCCCCCTTTTATGTTGACAACTAGAGCTCTCCTCATTACTGATTTGCACTATAGTTAAAACCTTAAAATATTCCATGAATTACGAGCAGTTTTTTCAAAGCACAATTAACCAATTAACCAGCCAGAATCGCTATCGTGAGTTTCTGGATATTTCTCGTCTATGCGGAAGCTTCCCTTTAGCAATTAACAATAAAAATGGCCGCAAAATTACAGTTTGGTGCTCTAACGATTACCTAGGTTTGGCGCAAGACCAAGAGGCAATTGCGGCTTTTTGTCAGGGAGCAAAATCATTTGGAATTGGCAGTGGTGGAACTCGAAACATTTCAGGAACAAATCATCCTTTGGCAATTTTGGAAGAAGAAATTGCAATTTTACACAAAAAAGAGTTGGGATTAGTGTTTAATTCTGGTTATGTTGCTAATGAAGCAGCAATTAGCGCTTTAGCAAAAATAATTCCAAATTTGGTGGTTTTTTCCGATCAAAAAAATCACGCTTCAATCATTAACGGCATTAAGAATAGTGGTTTAGAAAAGCAGATTTTTCGCCATAATAACATGGATCATTTAGAAGAATTACTTAAATCATATCCTCTTGAAACTCCTAAAATAATAATTTTTGAATCGGTCTATTCCATGGATGGATATTTTGGAAATATTGCTCAAATTGTTAAATTAGCCAAAAAATATCAAGCATTAACTTACATTGATGAAGTTCATGGAGTTGGAATTTATGGTAAAAATGGAGCAGGTTTGGCTGAAGAGCTAGAATTGGCACATGAAATTGACATTATACAAGGAACTTTCGCCAAATCTTTCGGAGCGGTTGGTGGTTACATTTGCGCCTCAAAAGCCTTAATTAATGCTGTTCGTTCAGTTGCTTCAGGGTTCATTTTTACAACTTCAATGCCGCCAGCAATTGCCTCTGCAATAAGGTCTAACATTGAAAAGGTTAAAAATTCTCCCAATTTGCGTAACTCATATCGCCAGAAAATTGAATATTTAAAAAATAAACTTGCTCAAAATAATATCAAAATTATTGAAAATAAGTCACATATCGTTTCCATAATTATTGGAGATGCTAAAAAAGCAGCAGAAATTTCAGCTAAATTGCTCGAGGAACATAATATTTATATTCAGCACATTAACTATCCAACCGTTGAAGTTGGATCAGAAAGACTTCGCATCATTTTAACTCCGTTACACACAGACGAAATGATCGACAACCTCATTAAAGCACTTAAAAAAACTATCTAAAAAAATGTCTCTTAAAAAATCAATAAACATCCATAAATTTTTCAAAGGTAATGCTCAATTTAAAATAGGCGCTGCCAATTATGACCAAATTCCCGATTCTAAGCTTCCAGAAGTGGCTTTCATCGGTAGGTCTAATGTTGGCAAGTCTAGCTTAATTAATGCGCTTCTGGGCCAGCAAATTGCCATTACTTCTAAAACTCCAGGAAGAACTCGTCAGCTTAATTTTTTCTGCGTGGAAGATAAGCTAAATGTAGTAGATATGCCCGGTTTTGGTTATGCCAAAGTTAGTAAAAAGGAAATTGATTCTTGGGAAAAGCTAATTTACAAATATTTTGCTAATCGGGTTAATTTAAAACGAGCCTTTTTGTTAATTGATGCTCGTAGAGGATTAGGAGAAAAAGACACTGAAATGGTCAATATTTTTAATGCCGTTGGCTTAAGCTATCAAATGGTTTTAACTAAATGCGACCAATTGAAACCTCAAGAATTACAGCAAACAATTGATAATTTAATTGAAAAATCTAAGAAATTTGCCGCTCAACATCCTACAATTTTGGCAACAAGCTGCGAATATGGAAGTGGAATTGATGATTTAAGAAAAGCGTTAACAGAAGTGATGTGAAAATATTATTAATCGTATTATTAACAAGTTTGGCTGTAATTGTGCTTGTGGGAATTCTTAACTATGCTAGCTATAAAGATTCTCCATCCAAAGATTAGTTTAGTTGAATAGACCATTTTCTGCTTAAATATTCCTCTATTTCATCAATTTGATCATCTCTAAGGGATTTTTTTAGAACTATTATTTCATTAATTTCACCCTTCAATCCTTCTCCAATTGTTAAGTCGGAAGTTGAACTCATATCATCAATTTTAGTAGTTAATGAAAAAGATTCCCCGTAATCAACACCATTTATTCTAATTTTTCCATAATCACTCACCCTTCTAACTGCAGTGATAATTTTGGTTTGTCCATAAATTTCACCGGAGGATCAAAAAAAACCTTCCATTGTCTCCGTAACATTCTCCAAAATAGAAATATATTTTACTGTTCACGAATAATGCTCTGATTCTGATAATTGATTGTCCAATTCGCCATTCCAATGTTGTTGAATTATGTTTTGGTGAATAGTAATTTTGCACGACAAATATTGTTACCTGATCGGGATTTACCAATCTGTTAGCGGCAATATTATTAGCAATTAACGGAGTATCATTAAATTTTAAGGTTGGAAGCCTTCCAGTTCCACATTGAATATGGGGTGGTGAGTTGGAAGAAGGGTTAAAATTTATCGAATTGTGCATCTGAATACCCCATTATTCAATGGTCTCCCAATCACCGTCAGAGGGTTTATCAACCGATCCTGCTAAAGTTGTTTCCAGTCAAAATGCAATATTTTCTTCATATTGATTAACTGGAGAATTTATGGTTAACAATCTTGCTGCGGTTAATTTGTAGGAATTTATAAATGAATTACTTTTGATAAAATCTAAAGTAAGAACGGAAATTAAAATGAAAAGTAGGGAGATTTCGATGAGATAGTAAGTATAATTGGGATTGTTTTTTCTATTATTTATCATGTTTTTTCAATTAAGACCGTTTAAAACAGAGGGTGCTATTGATAAATTACAATAAATAAATGTTTGGTTTTTTAGTGCTTTAGGTTGAGATTTCAATTAGCTATTCTGTTCGAATGCTTTTTATTGAATTTAATTCAAGTGGTCTTGGCAATAAGTTTCTTACAATCTAAGTTCCGCAAAAAGTTTGAGTCACTTCCTCATTTTCCTTGGCTTCTAGGTAATATTCCTCGCAATCGGGCAGTTTAACGAAGGGTTTTTGTATAATTTTTAATAATTTCTCGGTTTCAGAAAAATCATTTTCATTCTCTGCTTTTCCAATAGCTTTCTCAACTAAATGATTCCTTGGAATTGCGACAGGATTTACTTTGTTCATCCTAGAGTAAATTTCTTCCAAGCTTATTTTTTGTTGAGAAATTCTCTTTAGCCAACAATTTTTCCATTTTTCATTCAGATCAAGATTCTTTAAATTCCTAAAACCATTGGTAAAATCAATTTGTTTTTCTTCAAAAATAGTCAATAAATCTTCAATTAGCTTTTGATCGGATATTTTAAAATCGAAAATTCCAATTTTCTTGGCCATTTTACTGAAGTAAAGTTTATCGAATATTTGGTAGAATTTATTTAATTCATTTTCTGCCAATTTAACTGCTTTAGTAATATCTTTGTCAATTAAAGGTAAAATAGACTCTGCTAACCTGGTTAAATTCCAAGCAGTGATGTTTTTCTGGTTGGAAAATGAATATCTGCCATATCTGTCAATTGAGCTGAAAACCTTATTCTTTTGATATTGCTCTAAAAAGGCACAAGGGCCAAAATCGATGGTTTGGCCAGAAATTGTCACATTGTCACTATTTAAAACACCATGAATAAAGCCAACAGACATCCAGCTTGCAATTAAAGAAGCTTGGCTCTTGATTACTTGTTTTAGAAATTCTAAATAAATATTTTTATCCTCAAGGCATTTCGGATAATGTCTTTTAATGGCGTAATCTGCCAGAATTTTAATATTTTTTAAATCACCCCTTAAGGAAAAATACTCAAAAGTTCCAATTCTGATATGGCTTTTGGCAATTCTGGTTAAAACTGCTCCATTGGCAGGTTTTTGTCTGAAAACCGTTTCATTTGTTGAAATTAAGGCCAGGCTTCTGGTAGTTGGAATTTTTAAATAATGCATAGCTTCGCTGAGCAAATATTCCCTAATTGCCGGCCCAATGGGATATTTTCCGTCTCCACCTCTGGAATAGGAGGTTTTTCCTGATCCTTTTAGGGTAATATCTAATAAATTTCCTTCTTCATCCTCAATTTCCCCTAAAAGCAAGGCTCTGCCGTCTCCTAAAGAAGGGACTAAATTTCCAAATTGATGCCCAGCATAAGACATTGAAATTGGTTCTGATCCTTTTAGAAGTTCGTTTCCAGAAAAAACTTTAGCAAGGTCAATATTGGTTTCAAAGCCAATTTCCTTGGCTAGTTTCCGGTTAAATAAAATTAGTTGGGGGTTTTCAATTTTATCGGGTTTTTCCTTGCTGTAAAAAATTCTCGGTAAATCGTTAAAATAGGAGTTGTTTATTTTCAAAATTAAATTCCTTTTAAAAAGCCAAAGACATTGATAATTGATTGATTTTTGTCTAAAGCGAGGTTTTTAGTAGTTCTAAGAAGGTTATTAACTTTGTCAATTACGGTGAAAATTTGATGTGAATTATTCTGTTTTATCACCAAATTTCGGAAATGAAAGATGATTAATTTCTCAAAAATATTCCACAAATCATCATCTGCAGCAATTATTTTAGCTAATTTATTAATTTCTTTCTGGTTATTGGATGAAGCTAATTCTTGAATTTGTTCAAGAAGTTCAGCAGCATTAAATTCATGCATTTTAAGCGCAATTGCTGGGCAATTATCCGTTAGTTTAGACAAGGTTTCAATTTCCCCTTCTTCAATTTCAGCATTTTTATTATTTAAGGCCGATTTAAAATCGCAGTAATTCAAATTAGGAATTTTAATCATTTGGCACCTTGAATTGATGGTATCAATTATTTTGGCGGCATTATGATTAATTAGAAACAAAAAGACATTTTTTGGCGGCTCTTCCAAAGTTTTTAAAATAGCATTATTAGAGTTTTTGTTTAAATCATCAATTGCATCAATAACGATCACTCGATGTTCTGAAATGGCGTGAGTTAGGCTTAAAAATTGGTTCATTTTGCGAACAGCGTCAATGGTAATATCGCGCTTTTTTTCTTCTTTTTTAATTAATAGTAGATCGGGATGAGAATTTGAGATGATTTTTTGCAGATCTTCACTTTTATTATTTGATGAAGAAAGAATTATTTTTGTAGCAATACTGGATACGAAACTGGCTTTTCCAATTCCTCTGCTTCCAGACAATAACAAGCCATGATGAAGTTTTTGGCTGTTGAAATTATCTAGTAGTTTTTTTTCAATTTCTTCGAAACCAAATAATTTACTCATATTAGTGTAATAGATATGTTGCCACAAGCTCGGAATTATAGCTCCCCATCAAGTCTGATAAGTCCGATCTTGTAAAATTAAAAGTCCTCGAAGGGAGAGTTTAATAACGACGTTAATCCTATTTAATTCTCTCCGCCACCAAGGGAATGAACATAAATTGTTAATTGTCTGATTGTTGCATCATCCAATCTTGTGTTCCAATAGGGCATTACACCAGCTTTTGCATTATAAATTGTGTGGATAATTTCTTTTTTTGAATTTCCATAAAGCCAAATTTTATCGCTTAAGTTTGGGGATCCTAATTCACGATTTCCTTTTCCATTGGGGCCGTGGCAAACAGCACAATTATCGGTGAAAATTTTCTGACCTTTCGCTAAGGTTTCAGTGCTTTTTTTATCCGAAAGAGCAAGAACATATTCTGTAACTTGTTCAATTTCTTCTCTTGTCAGTAGTTCGTCTAATCCAAATGCTGGCATTTGATTTTCTCTGTTTTTTTCGTGACCAGAGCGAATTCCATAAAGCAGAGTTGTATAAATATCGTCAATTTTTCCGCCCCAAAGCCAATCATCATCATTTAAGTTGGGATAGCCTTTTTGTCCTGCAGCTCCAGTTCCGTGGCAAACAGCGCAGTTGTTTTGAAACGCCGCCTTGCCACCAGCAAGAGCAAATTCCATTAATTCACGATTTTGTCTAATTTCATCGAAGTTAGATTCGTTAAATTTTTCTAAATTAGAGGCTTTTCTGGCAACAATTTCTTGTTGAGATTCTTTAAGTTCAGAATATTGAGTCCAGTTTTTAAGACCCTTAGTATTTCCTGACAAAGTTGGCCAAGTTGGGTAAAGGAATGAGTAAATTACTGCCCAAATTATGCATATTAACCAAACTATAAGCCACCATCTTGGGGCCGGGGTGTTATATTCTTTAACTCCATCCCAGCTGTGACCAGTGGTTTCTGGTTGCTCTTTTTTATTTTGTGTTTTGTTGTTTTTTATCATCTTGAAAAGGTATTTTGCTGTAATCTTTAAATTTCTTTTTGTTCTTAGGTAAGAATATTGAGGTTAGTATTACGCAGAAGATAGCGATGAAGAATATTAAACCAATTATTGGTGAGTTTTTGAATAAAAAATCGATCATTTAATTTTTAGGTTCAAATTTAGAGAAATCTACCAATGTTCCTAGCATTTGCAAATAGGCTATTAAGGCATCCATTTCCGAAACTCTATCTGGATTACCATCAAAATCGCGGGAATTTATTTTGTCGCCATATCTTTTGTTTAATGCTTCTGAATCGCGATCTGCAGATGCTTGAACAAATCCATCACTTAATGAATTTTGAATCATGTCGTCTGTGTATGGAACTCCAATTTTTCTAAGTACGGTCATGTGATCCACCATTCCAGATATATCGGCGTCGCGCTCTAGCATAAATGCGTAACTTGGCATGATTGATTCTGGAACCACACTTCTTGGGTTGGCTAAATGGCGTTTGTGCCATTCATCGGAATATTTACCGCCAACTCTGGCTAGATCAGGTCCAGTTCTTTTTGAGCCCCATTGAAAAGGAAAGTCATACATAGATTCTGCAGCCAAAGAATAATGGCCATATCTTTCAACTTCATCACGAAGAACTCGAATTTGTTGTGAATGGCAGCCGTAACAACCTTCGCGTTTGTAAATTTTTGATCCCGCCAATTCCAAAGGAGTGTAGGGGCGCATTCCTTCAACTTTTTCAATGGTTGTTTCTACTCTAAAAAGTGGAACAATTTCAACCAAACCGCCAATTGAAATAACAATTACGGTGAGGACTAGAAGTAGAATTGAATTTTTTTCAATTTTTTCGTGTTTAAAGAACATATTATTTATTGCTCGGTGAATATTTAATGGTTTTGTAAAAATTGTAAGCCATTAATAAGGCTCCACTCAGGAAGAATATGCCGCCAACAGCTCTAACAAAATACATTGGGAACATTGCTGAAACAGATTCTGAGAAAGAATATTGTAAGAAGCCCATTTCATTGTAAGCGCGCCACATTAAGCCTTGCATAATTCCGCCAACCCACATGGAAGTGATGTAAAGCACAATTCCAATAGTTGCTAGCCAAAAATGGGTGTTGATCCATTTTATTGAATACATATCTTTTTTGTTCCATAAAACCGGAACAAGGTGATAAAGAGCTCCAAAACTAATCATTGCTACCCAACCAAGGGCTCCAGAGTGAACATGTCCAATCGTCCATTCTGTGTAATGGGAAAGAGCGTTTACGCTGCGAATTGCCATTACAGGACCTTCGAATGTGCTCATGCCATAGAATGCAACTGATGTGACTAGAAAGCGAATTACAGGATCATCGCGAAGCTTATGCCAAGCGCCAGATAAGGTTAAAATTCCGTTCAACATTCCACCCCAAGAAGGCATCCAAAGAACTATTGAAAAGGTCATTCCTAAGGTTTGTGCCCAATCAGGAAGAGATGTATAATGTAAATGATGCGGGCCAGCCCAGATGTAAATGAAGATTAATGACCAGAAATGTAAGATTGAAAGCTTGTAAGAATAAACTGGTTGTCCGGCTCTTTTTGGAATGAAGTAATACATTATTCCTAAAAATCCTGCCGTTAGGAAGAAACCAACCGCGTTATGGCCATACCACCATTGAATCATTGCGCTTTGAACACCACCAAAAATTGGATAGCTGGCGGTTCCATCAAGGCGCAGTGGAATTGAAAGATTGTTAACGATGTGAAGAATAGCAACGGTAACTATGAAGGCTAAGAAGAACCAGTTAGCAACATAGATGTGAGGTTCTTTGCGCTGTTTTAGCGTCATTATGAAAACTAGGAAATATAGCAACCAAATGATTGTAAGCCATAAATCGGCATACCATTCTGGCTCTGCATATTCTTTGGCTTGTGTAATTCCAAAAACATAGCCGCTGGCGGCTAGTAAAATGAAAATTTGATAACCCCAGAAAATGAATTTTAATAACCCGTCAGATCCCCAAAGTCGGGCCTGAGAAGTTCTTTGAACTACGAAAAAACTGGTGGCAAATAAAACATTTCCGCCAAAAGCAAAAATAACCGCCGAAGTGTGAAGTGGGCGCAAACGACCAAAGCTGGTGAACTCGTTTAAATTAAGACCAGGAAAGGTTAATTGAAGAGCAATAATTACACCCATTAAAAAACCCACAATTCCCCAAAAAGTGGCGGCAATGGTGAAGAATTTTATAATGTCGTAATTGTATTTTAGAGATAAATTTGAATTTTCTGACATTCTAAATTTTGTTAAACATGAGGCTGAAAGCCATTATTAAAAGGGTTAAAATATTGGCGGCTAAGATTATTTTGATAAATATTCTGGAATATTTATTAGCACCGTTAAAAAGCCAATATCCACCACAAGCAGTTAAAAAAAGAGCTGGAATTGTACCAATTCCAAAAGCTAAAACTGCCAATGTTGAAATTAAAGAATTTTCTAAAGCAAGGGCGCTTAAAATGGCGCCGTAAACTAGTCCACAAGGTAAAAAACCTAAAATAATTCCTAGTAAATAACTTTTGAAACCCACTGGATTTGCAAAAAGGTAACTAACGAAATTATTTATAAAGTTGATTTTTTTAATCCTCAGAACTTGCGGCATTTTAAACGGAAGTTTAATTTTTGCAATTGTGGAATTGAAAATTACCAAAACCCCAATAATTAACAGTAGTCCAGCCAGTTGCTTGAAGGAGGGAGAGTTTTTTAGGTTTTGTGAAATTGATGCGGAAAAAAAAGTTATGAGGCAATATGTTGAAATGCGCCCAAAATGATAGGGCAGAAGTGTAAGACCTTGAAGTTTTTTGAAAGTGGTAACTTGGTTGATTTTGATATTTCCTAGGCGATTACCAACTTGGTTTAACACGAAAGGACCACACATGCCAGCGCAGTGAGAGAATCCACCCAGAAGGCCGAAAGTGAAAAGGGATGTTACTATAATTAGGTCTTGGTAACTCATGTAATTTTTATCAATAAAACTGCAACATTTCGATCTTCCATCATTAAAATATTATAAGTTCGGCAAGCGGAAGCAGTGTTCATCTCGTCTATGGAAGTATTTGGAAAGAAGGATTTTATTTTATTTTTTAAGATTGCAGGAATTATTTGGTGATTATTTCCAGTTCCAATCAGCATAATTTCTGGTTCAATATCAATAATTTTGGATAAATCTTGAGAGAAAAAATCTTCAACCGAGTCAATTTTGACTTCTATAAGTTGATTAGGAGTTAAAATTAATGAATTTTTGTGAGTTTTTTCGTTAATTTTAAAGTTATTAATTCCGTAACCATTAATAATGTTTCGGTTCTTTGGAATTGTTGGGCTGATGTCCATTTATTTATTTGCAATTAATGATTTTCTGGATTTTAATCTTTTCTCGAATCTTAGTTCTTAAAAAGCAATCTTCAACATTCAAAAATGAAAAAACTCCTTCCAGCATTTTTATTTTGCCTTCTTTTCTCGGTTTCGGCTAATGCAAAAATTTTAGTTTCTAGTCCCGATTTTAGGCCTAACCAAACCATTCCTCACAAGAATATTTTTAACGGTTTTGGCTGTGAAGGTGGCAATATTTCACCAGAAATTAATATTAAAGATGTTCCACAAGGAGCAAAAAGCTTAGCTTTAACTATTTACGATCCAGACGCTCCAACTGGAAGTGGTTGGTGGCATTTAATTACTTACAATATTCCAGTTAATACCATAAAAATCAAAGCCGGAGAATTAAATAAGACGGATAAATTTTCTTTTGGAAAAAACGATTATGGAAACTTTGGATATGGAGGGCCTTGCCCGCCTTTAAGACATGGGTCTCATCGCTATATTGTAACTATTTTTGCTTTGGATAAAAAATTAGAACTTTCTGAAAATTCTTCTGCGGCTTTAATTGGCTTCAATATAAACTCCAGCACTATCGACAAATATTCATTCACTTCAATTTATCAACGTTAATTTTTTAAAAAAATGAAATTTACTTTTAATCAAACTCTTAAATTTAATACTGACAAAAACGACGCCATCATTTCTTTGGTTAGCGAAGCCGAGGTTAAAAAACCCGTGCAAGATTTCGTTAAAAAAGCCAAAAAACTTTATGGTTTTAAGGGTAAAATGGGCGAAATAAACATGTTGGCCTTCGATGAAAATTTGTTAATTTTGGCCGGAACTGGCGACGAAAAGGATTTTAATAGCGCTGCTGCTCAAAAAATTGGCGGTACAATTTCAAGCTTTTTAAATTCCAACAAAATGAAAAATGTGGTCATTAGTTTAGACGCTGGTGAAGAGATTGCCACTAACCTTGCTATGGGAATTCTGCTTAAAAGCTACCGTTTTAATAAATATTTTAGCGACAAAAAAGAAGGAAAAGAAATTACTCTTGAAAGCGTTAATATTGTTTGTCGAGAAGCTGTTAAAGCTAAGAAAAAATTCGCTGAATTGGAAATTGTGGCTGAAAATGTTTTCCTCACTCGCGATTTGGTTTCAGAGCCTTCAAATGAATTAAATCCTGAAAGCTACGCTGATCTTTGTAAATCAATTAAAGTTGAGGGTTTGGAAGTTGAAGTTTTAGGTGAAAAAGAAATGACTAAACTTGGAATGGGAAGCTTACTTGCTGTTGGGCAAGGAAGTGACAGGGAATCAAAAATGGTTATTTTTAAATATTTAGGTGCCAAAAATAAAAAAGCAGCCCCAATTGCTTTTGTTGGAAAGGGTGTAACTTTTGACACAGGTGGAATTTCCATCAAACCTTCTAATAATATGGAAGACATGAAGACCGATATGGGAGGTTCGGCTGTTGTGGTTGGGTTGATGAAGCTTTTAGCTCAAAGAAAAGCCAAGGTTAATGTTGTTGGAGTTGTTGGTTTAGTTGAAAATATGCCATCTGGCGGTGCGCAACGCCCTGGAGATGTTGTGACTTCAATGTCTGGTCAAACAATTGAAGTAATTAATACTGATGCTGAAGGTAGAATGGTTTTGGCTGATGCTTTGCATTATACTAATACTAAATTCAAGCCAGAAATAATTGTTGATTTAGCTACTTTAACCGGCGCAATCATTGTGGCTTTGGCTGATGTTAGTGCAGGATTATTTTCTAATGATGACAAACTTTCGCAACAAATTGATGAAGCCGGAAAGAAAACTGGTGAAACGGTTTGGAGACTTCCAATTGGCGCTCCATATGACGCGATGATTAATTCTGATATTGCTGATATGAAAAATGTTGGAGCCGGAAGAGGAGCTGGAAGTACAACTGCAGCACAGTTTTTACACCGCTTTATTGGAAAAACTAAATGGGCGCATTTAGATATTGCAGGAGTTGCCTGGAAAGGTAAGGGCGATGCAACAGCAGTTAAGGGAGCTACAGGATATGGAGTTAGGTTGCTTAATCAACTAGTTGCTGACAATTACGAGAAGTAAATAAATTATAAATATGCACTTAGATAGATTAAATCATTTTGAAAAATTGGGTTTTCAGGTTCAGTTTGAAATTGATGAAGAAGAGCTAGAAAATAGTTATTTGGCTCTTCAGCATCAATTTCATCCTGACATTGTTAAGGATGAAACTGAGGGACAAATTAACTCAATTCTTATCAATGAAGCTTATAAAATTCTTGCAAAACCTATTAAAAGAGCAATTTATTTAATGCAGATAAATGGCATTAACATAGATGACGAAGAATGTAAAATTAAGCCTTCACAGGAAAATCTAATTTTTGTAATGGAAATTAGAGAAGAAATTTTGGACAGTCAAAAAGATCAATTGAAAATTGCTGAAATTAGGAAAAACATCAAAAAAATCATTAATGATGAAATGAAAATTATTGCTGATTTATTCGCTAAAGATAATTTTTCAGAAATTGCCCAAAAATTAATTAAGGTAAAATATTTAGACAAAACTCTTCTTGATTTAAAAAGTTTTTAGAAAGATAGGTTCTTTATTATTTATGGTAATTGCGTAATTGACTTAATTTTTTCTAAATCTTTTTCATCAATTAAATATTTTCCATCGACAGCAATTTTTGTGAATTGTCCATTGCCACTATCAATTAAAAAGAAAACTTGGGTAAATTTATCAAATCCTGCAGGAGCGCATCTTTGAGATAGAAGGCTTTTTACTCTTAAAACTATTTCTCTGCTGCTGATTTTTATTTCAGCAGTTGGAACAATTTCTTTGTTACTCAATTCCTGCATTCTTCTGTGATGCTGCATTTCTTCAGCAACGCGGTCTTGATCTGGCTTGGAATCGGAAGATTTATTTTTCCAATCAAACTTACCACGCCTTTTTTGTTGTTTTATATCTTTGTAGGGTTCTTTTCGGGCAGGGTTGCTTTCAACAAATTCTTCAAGAATATGTAGCGTTTTTACTAAAAGCCTTAAACCACCTTGATCTTTTCTAGCTAAACATTCAATTACCAAGCTGTTTCCATCGGTCATTTTATCGCGATGCAGAGTAATTAATTCTTCATCGAAAACTGCGGTTTCAAAAATTCCAAAAGGGTCGGAAAGGGTTATATAGGCATATCTACCTCTCGGGCCAGATTTGTGCTTGCTGTAAGCAATAACTCCTGCCAATTTAACGATGTCATTGTCAATTAATTCTTCTAAATCTTCCGATGAAATAACTCCTCTTCTTCTTAGGCCATCTAAGAAATTATCGATTGGATGTTCATTTAAGAAAAAACCGAAAGCTTTGAATTCTTCTTGAAGTTTTTGATCTTTTTCCCACTCGTTGACTTTTTTTAAGGCGGGTTTTTCTTCAATAATATTTGAAGATGCAAACAAGTTCATCTGATCGCTGTTTCTCTCTTCTTCTTGCGCTGAAGCATATTTACAGATGATTTCTACGGATTCGACAATTTGTTTGCGAGATGGGTGAATTGAGTCGAATGATCCAGATTTGGCCAAAGCTTCCAAAGCCTTCTTGTTAATCGCCTTTGAGCCGGCATTGCTGGCAAAATCATAGATATCTTGAAAGCCATTGTTTTTTTCACGATTTTCAATCATATGTTCCACCATTGAAACTCCTACAGCTTTGATGCCGCCCATTCCAAAGCGAATGGTAAGTTCTCTTCCGGCAGAGTCGAATTTTTTAACTTCTATGGTCATATTTTTATTGGCATAAAATTATGATTATTCCAAGGGCTATTCGGTAATAGGCGAAAATTTTGAAACTATTGTGGCTGACAAAATTAATGAACCATTTAATGACAATTAAAGCTGAAAAGAAAGAAGCGATAAATCCAATTGTTAAAAGGCCAATTTTTGAACCATCAAGCAGGTGGTAATTTTTGTAAAGTTCAAATATTGAAGCAGCAAAAATGGTGGGAATTGCCAAAAAGAAAGAAAACTCGGTAGCGGTTTTTCTGTCTAATTTTAACAATAATCCGCCAATTATTGTAGCGCCAGATCTTGAAACTCCAGGAATCATTGCTACAACTTGGAAAAGTCCAATTTTTAAAGATTGCCATTTTGACAATTCTTCAATTTCTTCAAATTTTGGCTTAATATTTAACCTTTCAACAGCGATAATTATTATTCCACCAATAATTAAGGCGAGGGCAATTGAGATTGGGTTGAAGAATAAGATTTTGAGTATTTTGTAAAATAATAGCCCAAAAATTGCAGCAGGAAGAAAGGCAATTATGATATTAAAGCTGAAATTTTGAGATGATTTATTATTAAAAAAACCAGACGTAACTTGCCAAATTTTTTTATGATAAAAAACACAAATTGCCAATATTGCACCTAGTTGAATAAAAATTTCAAATACGCCATTTTCAATGTATGAAAAATCGATAAATTGAGAAGATAGAAGTAGGTGAGCAGTTGAGGAGACTGGAATAAATTCAGTTAGACCTTCAACAATTCCAAGAAAAATAGATTTTAAAATTGCTGTAAAGTCCATAAAGAAAAGCTTAATTAACCATTAAGTTGGTACCTCCGGTCCGACTCGAACGGACACATCCATACGGACAACAGATTTTGAATCTGTCGCGTCTACCATTCCGCCACGGAGGCATTTAGGCGGCGAATGATAATTTCAGATTAGTGATAAGTAAAGTTTAATTTTATTTTATTTGGAAATTCTTCATTTTGGCGATGCGTAGCCAAGATGAAGAATTTTTAAATTTGTGACTTTTTGGTAAAAGCTTGGCTTTTTTTATATTTTATAAAATTTAACCTGTTTCAAAACAGAGCATCTCAATATTTTTATATAAAATTAAGTTACGTCTCAAAAATTTAAACAATAAGGTCATCTTAGCTCTATCTAATTTTCAAACCCCAACAAGCATCACAAATAATTAAAACATTAATTATTTCAAATTTATGGGTCTTTCACTTACTACTATAAGAAGTGCCCTCCTTAATCAAACCAAATTTTCATCAAATTCAGAAATTTCGTCTTTTGAGTAAATTCAAGTTACAAAAATTATTTGATTAATCAACTTAGAATTTAATCATTTTTCTCATTCCATCATCATTATAATAAATTTGAGACGGAGTCTTGTATTTCAAGGATTGATGAGGTCTTTGATAATTGTAAAAATTGATAAATCTGCTAATTCCTTGTTTTAACTGTGCTATATTATCAGGAGGGTTAATATAAATCTCCTCTTGCTTGACAGTCCGCCAGAATCTTTCCACATAAACATTATTAATCCACCTGCCTTTGCCATCCATACTAATCTTGATTTTATTATCATTTAGTTTTTTCACCCAATCATGGCTGGCATATTGACTGCCTTGATCGGCATTAATGATTTCTGGATTTTTATGATCTTTTATTCCTCGATCCAAAATATCCAAACAAAACTGGGTATTCATGGAAATTGATAATTGCCATGACACTATGAATTTGCTGAATAAATCAATCAAAGCAGTTAGATAAACAAATCCTCCTGGTATTTTGATATAAGTTATATCAGTCGACCACACCTGATTGGGCCTAGTTATTTTTAGATTTCTCAAGAGATGAGGATATTTATATTCCTTCTTGTTAATAATTGTGGTTTTCTTTTTGGGATAAACAGCTTGTATGCCAATTAACCTCATGAGCCTTAGAACCCTCTTCTTATTGATCTTATAATCTTTTTGCTCATTTAAAATAGCGGTTATTCTCCGGTAACCTTCTCTGATAGATATTTTGTTACACATTTTAGCTTAAAATCAGAATTGTATTTTTTTAGATGTTTTGACATTTTTTAACCTCATTAAATTGATAAAATATTAGTAAATATTTGAGGTAAAAGGTCTGCGGATTTTTAATTATTTTTGGTCTGAAATGCGGGGAGCATTTCTTTAAGATTTTCTTAACTAGTCAAGACCCAAAATATATATAAAAATTATAGTTTAATTCCCAAGAATTCACCGATATCAGCGAATAATTTATTTATAAAAGGGTTGTAAGAGAGTCTTACTATTGTGCCTTTTTCTAGATTTTCTGGAGTTACTTCTCCGTAAAACACTTCATTAGATGATTTGCATAAATCATATTCATTTTTTTGGTGATAATGTAAACAGCTGCGATATTTTCCATTTTTACCGTACCAGATATTTTTAGGGCCGTAGGGAATTGAGATGTGAGATAAATTAAGGATTTTTTCTTCTGTGCTGTGGCTTTTGATAGGGTAGAGGTTTTCTTGATTAATGATTTCTGGCGGTAATTCATTTTGGTGGTAAAGAATAATGTGTCTTTTCTTAGGGTCGGTATTATTGAGAATTGTATTTAGAGTTTTTGTGGAGTTGATGGTTTTGTCTTCATAGCTTAAGGCTGTGAAAAATTTGATATTTTTTAACACAGAATTATTGTTTTTTAGTTTTTTATTCAACTTTTTAGTCAGTAAATAAACTTGTTGGGTGGCATTCATGGCAAAAGATTCATATTTAACGCGATCCTTGTCGTGGTGAATTTTGTTGTATTTCTTGAAATGTTT
>JBLHVR010000026.1:0-17078 GCA_047628655.1 Lentimonas sp. | reverse complement strand
TACAGCTCTTTCCTTTGTTTTTGATTAAAGAAAATGGCAATTCAAAATGTTGATCTAAAAAATAATAAGTATAATTATTATCCTCATCTTTTTCTTCACCTTCCGGCTTTTTCTTTTTATTGACAGGTACCCAAATAAATAGACATTCATTGTTCTTCAATTTATCGTTATTTCAACTTTGGGTCTAACGTCCTAAGCGGTGGTGATCGCTCATAGAAATCAGTTTCCAAGCAATTTTACCCCATATTCTCTTAGCTCTCCATCAGGAGAAACATAGCGATAGAGCGTTTGTTTTGTGATTCCTCCTAATTCCTTACAAAGATCAGATATCTTTGTTTCTCTATTTTTCATAGCAATTTGAGCTAGTCTTACTTTTGCTTTTGTCATCTGGAATTTTCTTCCCCCTTTTCTACCTCTTGCTCTTGCAGATTGGAGTCCAGCTATTGTTCTTTCTCTTATAAGTTCTCTCTCAAATTCAGCTAATGCTGCGAATATACCAAATATTAATTTGCCGTTAGCGGTTGTGGTATCAATATTTACTCCTTGTCCAGCAAGGACTTTAAAGCCTATTTTTCTTGCAGTGAGATCTTGAATAGTATTTACTAAGTGTTTTAGGCTTCTGCCTAATCTATCTAATTTCCATACTACTAAAATATCATCCTTTCTTAGTGCTTTGAGGCAGTTGTCTAAGCCTATCCTTTGTTCTTTACTCCAGATATTTTATCAGAATAAATATTTTGAGATAGGACTCCTGCTTCAATTAAGGCATCATGTTGTAAATTGAGGGTTTGTGATCCGTCTGATTTTGATATTCTGCAATAGCCTATTAACATTATTCTTAAATTTTTGTGGTGACTTCTTGGGTCTCTGTTAAAAGCGGTGCCCATGATACTGATTTAATTTCTACTCTCTTAATGGTCTTTTTGGAGTTTCATCATGTGTAGTTTTTTGTTTTATGGATTTTATCCATTCTTTTCCATTACCTTCATTAAAATCTGCTTAATTTAGTGTCCGGAAAAAGGTTGGCGCATCAATTTTTGACGGCAAGCTGAAATTGGATTTAGCCTAAATTAGAATTTTGACACGGAATTAAAGACGTTACCGTGATTTTTTTAAGTTATTTTCTTTAATCTTGACGCCCTTCTTGACGCTCTTCCCTGCGATCAGATCTATCATTTCTTTTTTCTTCTCTGTGTTCAAACCTATTTTCTCTGAATTCAGATCTTTTTTCATATCTAGCATCTTTTTTCTCAGATCTGTTCTCATTCTTATTATCTCTCCGCTCTTTTCTGTTATCAGATCTATCATCCCTTCTTTCATCTCTAAGATCTGATTTATCTTCCCTGCGCTCAAATCTATTTTCATGCCTATCATCTCTTTTATCAGACCTTCTCTCTTGTTTATTTTCTCTTTTTTGGTTTTTTCTTTCAGAATGCTTCTCTCCTCTTTGACTAACTAGAGTTATATTTGATCCTGCTTCATTTGAGGCAAAAACAGATGATGTAGTAAAGCCGGTAAAAATGCACATTAACGTGCCCATTATTATTAATTTCATTGTGATATAAATTAAGGTTAAACTTAAAAATACTTCCTGAGTATTATATCACGTAGCATTCATAAACTCAAATTATTGAGAAAGTGATGCAAAAAAGATAATATCTAGCCAAAAATATTTTTAATATCTGCTAAATTTTGAATGGGAGTTGAGGCTATTCCTTTGCAAGTTCTTCCCACCAAACCAGAAAGTACTTTTCCTGATCCAATTTCTATTATTTGTTCAATACCTTTACTTTCTAGATAAAGCATTGTTTCTCGCCACTTCACTGAACCAGTGATTTGCTTGGTTAAAAGATCTTTAATTTCTTGAGGATTGGAAACTTCTCTTGCTGTAACATTAGCAATTAGTGGAATTTGCGGGGTTAGAAACTCAATATCATCCAAAGCTTCCTTCATTTTTATTTCAGCATCTTTCATTAAATCTGAATGAAAAGCACCGCTAACAGGAAGTTCAATAGCCCTTTTTGCACCCCTAGATTTAGCAATGTCTAATGCACGCAGAATTGCTGATTTTGAACCACTAATAACAATTTGACCTACGGAATTATCATTAGCAATTTGACAAATTTCTCCATTCCTAGCTTCATCAACAATTTCCTGAGCAGTTTTTATATCAACCCCTAAAATTGCCGCCATCGAACCTTGTGTTTTTTCTCCACAATTGGCCATTGAATTTCCTCTAATTTGTAGAAGCTTGGCAGTCTGTGAAAGCGAGATTGATCCCGATGCGCAAAGCGCAGAATATTCACCAAGAGAGTGGCCAGCAATAAAGCTGCATAAATCGGTTAATTTTTTCCCAAACTCTCCTTCAATAACCCTGGTAAGAGCAACCGAGACCGCCATCAAAGCGGGTTGGGCATTCTGGGTTTTTGTTAACTCTTCAGATGGCCCTTCAAAAATAATGTTCGAAAGATTCTGATTTAGAATATCATCAACCTCCTGAAAAACTTCTTTAGCAACTGTAAAATTGTCACAAATATCCTTTCCCATTCCAACAATTTGAGATCCTTGACCCGGAAAGATGATGGCCGTTGTTTGTTTTGTCATAATTTTAAATGTATTTTCTTAGAATTTTAGTAAAGTCATTTTTAATCTTTGGATTTTCTAAAGCAAAAGCAATATTAGCCTCCAAGAAACCCAGAACATTTCCGCAATCAAATCTAGTACCATTAAATGGCTGATAGTAGAATGGATAATCTTTAGACATTAAGTTCATTGCATCAGTTAATTGTATTTCACCGCCACTTCCTTCTTTTGCCGCTGATAAATAATCAAAAATTTTAGGCTGAAGAATATATCTACCATTAATTGCTAAATTTGATGGTGCTGTGCCAATTTCTGGTTTTTCTACCATATCAATGATTTGTTTGCTTTTATGATCTGCGGCAATGATACCATATTTATTCACCTGATCATCATCAACTGGAGCGACTGCAACTATACTGGAATTAGGCTCTTTGCTGGATTGCAGATCAATCATTGATTTTAAAAAATTATTTTTATCCAAAATCATTTCATCAGCCAAAATTACTACAAAAGACTCATTTCCTATAAAATTTCTAGCGCACCAAACGGCGTGACCTAAACCTAAAGGCTCTTGCTGTCTCACAAAGGCAATTTGTCCAGCCTTAGGTAGCCATCCCATAACTTCTTCAAGTTGATCATTTTTACCTTTTCCTCCCAATTTTGACTGCAACTCATAAGCGTGATCAAAATGATTGTTAATGGCATTTTTATTTCTTCCTGTAACAAAAATAAACTCTTCAATTCCCGCTTCCCTAGCTTCTTCAAAAGCATATTGAATTAAGGGTTTATTAGCCACAGGCATCATTTCTTTTGGAGTAGATTTGGTTGCCGGCAAGAATCTGGTTCCAAGTCCTCCGACTGGAAAAACTGCTTTTCTTATTTTTCTCATTGATTACTTAATTTGCGATATATTGTTGATCTACCAACTCGAAGCTGCTTTGAAACCTCAGAAAGATTACCATCAAAACATTCTAATAATTTTTTAAATACTTCAATTTCAACCTCTTCAAGATTTTTACATCTGCCACCATTGTCAAATAGATCTATGGCACATATTTTCTTTGAGGAGCCTTTATAGCTTGATCCAGCAGGATCTTGGTTCAAATTTGAATGAATTATTTGCGGGAAATGTTCTGGCAAAAGAAAATCTCCCTCACACAATGTTACTGCCCTAAAAATATAATTTCTAAGCTGTCTAATATTATCTTCCCATCCAAATCTGCATAAAATTTCCATTGCAGAAGGGTCAATTCCTTTTATTGGCTTATTTTCATTAACACTAAAATCTCGGCAAAAATTATTAGATAATGTTGTGATATCTTTTTCACCTCTCTCAAATAAAGATGGCATTTCAATAGGAAAAACAGTGAGGCAATAGTATAAATCTTCTCTGAATTTTTTATGTTTAATGCAGTTTTTAAGATCTTGATTGGTAGAAGATATAACTCTTACCCCTTGCTTTAGAATAGCCCTTCCACTTCTTTGCTCCAATATTCCTTCTTGCATAAATTTAAGAAGTTTAATTTGCAGATCTCGGCTTAAGGCATCAATATTATTTAAAAACAACGTACCACCGTCAGCTTCTTTTATTTTTCCGGTTATCTTCTCCTTAACACCACCCTCTAAAAATTTTTCAGATCCAAATAGAATTACATCGGCATCATCAGAGTGAAAATTTTCACAATCAACCTCAATAAATAGTTTTCCAGATTTTGAACCTGAACCATGGATCGCCCTTGCAAGCAATTCTTTTCCCGTTCCAGTTCCACCTTCGACTAATATTGACACATTGGAATTGCTGGCTTTTTTAGCTAAATTTATTGTTGAAACAAAAGCTTGGCTTGAGCCAGTTAGGTCGGAGAATGAGATTTGATGTGAATTTTTACATTCCAGATGATAGACCTGTTGTTGAAGGGTTCTTTTTTCTATAGCGCTATTAATTGCGGTATTAATTCTGGGAAACATATCCTTATCCCCCTTAACGATGTAATCCATCGCTCCTAAATTAATGGCCGAAATAGCGTATGTAATTTCATTACTGGCACTTAAAACAACAATGTTTAAATCACCCCTAATGCTGGAAATCTTTTTTAAAACTGACAATCCATCCATTCTTGGCATTGAAAGATCAAGCAGCATAATTGAAACATCCGATGGCCTAATTCCTTTATAAGTCTCTTTTCCAGAGAAGAAGTCTATGACCTCCTTTCCATCTTTCATGGAAATAACATTGTATCCCATTGCTACAATGAATCTTTCCATGATTTTAATTTGTAGCATTTCGTCGTCTACTACTAAGACATTTCTGTAATTCATATTTTTACTTGGTTACGTTTTTCTTGGCAAAGTTGAATAATTTTCGCGGCCGTCTCTTCTACAGACCTTTTAGTTACATCGATCACAGGGCAATTTAATTTAGCAAATAACTTCCTCGATTCAACTATTTCTTTCTTTACTGACTCAATATCAATATAGTTTATATCCATATCTTGACCCATTAAAGCTAATCTGTTTTGACGAATCTGAATCAATTTCTCAGGATTAATGGTCAAACCCACAATTAGTGGTTTTTTTAAATCATAAATATTCTCTGGAATAGTTTTGATGTCAGCAAATGATATGTTGGCAGTTTTAAACCCCCTACAAGACAAATAAACCGATGTGGGTGACTTTGAGGTTCTGGAAACTCCCAAAATTATTACATCAGAATCGTGCAAATCCCAACTAGATTGTCCGTCATCATGGTTAATGGTATAATTAATTGCCTCTACTCTGGAAAAATATTCTTGATCCAAAATATGCTGTCTGCCAATCGTGTGATTTACTGCTAAACCTAAATAATTAGAAAATTCACTAACAATTTGCGACAAAACTGGAATACAAGGAACTTTCAGATTAAAGCAATAATTTTTCAAGTCTTGAATTAGGTCATCTTCCAAGATTGTATAAAGAACAATTCCAGGATTTTCGCTAATCGATGCCTTCACTTTTTCGATCTGGCTTTTAGTTCTAATTAATGACCATATAAAATCGTTCGATTCTACATTTTCAAATTGCGCCAAAACTGCCCTGGAAACCGAACTTAGGGTTTCTCCAGTAGAGTCAGAAATTAAGTGGAGATTTACTGTTGTTGGATCTTTCATCTATTTCTAAGCTTAGGTATTGACATGTCATTATTAACAATAACGGTTATTCTTGTTCCTTGCGAAACTCTAATTACCGGCCTCGTGTCAAGTTTGTTAGTGGCTAGTTGACCAGCGGCATCAACTATTGTTGAACTAACATCGGAAACCACTTGAGAAGAAGCGGATCCCGTACTAGTTGATGTTCCAGTTTCTGGATTAGTGGTGGTAGTAACCGAACCATCTCCACTTAAGCTTTCAGCAATAAGAGCTCCTCCAATTGCTAGCACACTGGTTAATAGTGAATTTGCAAGAACAGAACCATACCTATTATCGATATCCCCCTCAATTCCAGCTCTGCCAAATTGATCAGCAGCAACAAAGTCGATGGACAAATCAACACCATCTGGCCTAATGATTCTGGTCCAATTAATTTCAACCCTTCCCTGACCTCGAACTACTTGACTTGAGTAAGACCCGTAAAGCCTTGATCCTCTGGGAATTAAAATATTATTTCCAGCCTCAGAATAAACATTTCGGCTAATTATTCCCCTGACTGATCCTGGAATTTCGGTATTGATGGCAGTTTCCAAAATGGCATTCATCATTTTACCTTGGATGATTGTTGTTGATCTATCTTTAACAACAGTCGCAGTTATGACATCTGCCGTTTCCTGCAAGCTATTAATTGGATCTTCGTTGAGACTTACTATTCCTCCTGAAAAATGATCATTCTCAAAAATATTAGCCTCAGATCCAGATCCACTACTTTCAACGATGATCGGAGATCTTCTAGGGTCTCTTGGAGATTCTGGAATTGGAGCTGAATTTATAGGTTGAACTCCTGTTGCAGCTCCATTATTTATCAGTAGGTTTGTTGGTGAGGCATTCTGTGTTTCTGGAGCAGGATCTAGAAATGAAGGAAGTATATTATCAGATAAATCATCTGAAATCTCTGGCAATGATGGAATCTCTGGCAATTCTGGTTGAGTTAAAAAATCTTGCTCTCTAGTTTCAAAAGTTTCGATTGGGTTCTCGATAAAATCTTCCGGAGAAATAGGAGTAACGGGCGCATTTGGATTTACCAATGTAGCGTTAGAGTCAATTATAGTCGGATCATCCACTGGCGCAGATTGATCTGCTCCTTTAAAAAATATGAAATAAATAACCAAAGTTATTAAAAATGCCGACGCAACAATTACCACTAATTTGCTTTTTGTGGCACCAGCAACTCCAGTATGACCAGCTTCAACCTCAGAAGATTCGTCCTCCTCTTCTTCTTGATATGTTTTGGTCTCCTCAAGCTCTTTTTCTTGCTCTTTTTGATGTTCTTTGAATAATTTGCTTTTCATTGATTGGCAGTTATTTTATCGACTCATATTTTTAATCAAAAACCAAGTAATAATCAACCAATTAAACTTATATGAAAACTGTAATTAATATCGTTCAAAGTGAGGTGAAAGGTGGCGGTATGGAAAATATTTTTTTAGATTATAGCAACATCATCAACGATCAAAAAGATGTTAGGTTGATTTGCATTGTTCCGAAAAACTTTTGCCATTTAAAGAAATTGAAAGAAGCTAATATTGAAACTGAATTACTAAGAATTAGAGGTCATTTTGATATTTTTGCAGGATTAAAATTATTTTTTTTAATTAATAAATATTCACCAGCGTTAGTTATTGCCCATAACGGCAGATCTTTCGCAGCAATTAATTTATGCAAAAAATTTATTGGTGGTTTTAAATTATTAGCCGTTAGTCACGGCGGATCCATTAAAAGAATCTTAGACTTCAATCACATTGTTTGCGTGGCCAAGCATATTGAAAAAAGAGCTAAGAACGATAATTTTAAAGGCAAGATTACAACTATTTTCAATGGCCATAAGATTATTCCTTTCGTTAAAAATAAAACATCTAAGAATTTTACCTTTGGAATTTTATCCAGAATTTCAAAAGAAAAAAATGTTGACGGCGCAATTAGGCAATTTCAGAAATTTCATAACCAAATAAATCACAATTCTAGATTAATAATTGCTGGAAAAGGAGTTGAAGAAGAGAATTTAAAAAATTTAGTTAACCAGCTAAACTTAACTAAATCGGTTGATTTTATTGGATGGAGTGAAAATAAAGCTGATTTTTTTAACGAAATTGATGTTTTTTTACAGCCTGCCTTAAGCGAACCTTTTGGAATTACCATTTTGGAAAGCTTTAATTATAAAACTTTAGTCATCGCCTGCAATTCTGACGGACCGAAAGAAATTATTAAAAATGAATATAGTGGTTATTTATTTGAAAAAGATGATGAAAATTCTTTATTTGAAGCAATGAAGAAATCTTTCATAGATCAAGAAAATTCCAAAATAATTGTTAAGAATGCTGATTTGGAATTAAAAGATAAATTCAGTTTTGAAGTTATGAGAAATAACTTAATACAGATTTTGAATTGACTTAAAAAGAGCTTAAAACTAAATTCATTAGCTATGAAAATTTCTAAAAGAAAATTAATCAAAACGACTATTTTAGGCTCTTTTATTGGCTTTGCGGGGCTATTTTTGTCCCAAAAAAATCGAAATATTTTTACTTCCAATTCCAATCAAATTAAGAAAAAAATTATGACCTTTCAGCTTCCAAATTTACCTTACGCAAAAAATGCACTTGAGCCACATATGAGCGAAAATACTTTGAATTTTCATTATGGAAAACATCACCAAGCATACGTTACCAATTTAAATAAATTAATTGAAGGAAGCGATTTAGCAGAAGAATCTTTAGAAAAAGTTATTAAGATTTCTGCTGCCGACGCTTCAAAAGCTGGTGTTTTTAACAATGCAGCACAGGTTTGGAATCACACTTTTTATTGGAATTCAATGAAACCAAATGGTGGTGGAAAACCAAATGGTGAACTCCTGGCAAAAATTGAAGCTGATTTTGGATCATTTGAAAATTTTGTAACTGAATTTAAAACAGCAGGAGCTACTCAATTTGGTTCTGGTTGGGCTTGGCTAGTTTTAGAAAATGGTAAATTAAAAGTCACCAAAACTGCTAATGCACTTACTCCACTTACAACCGATGCAACTCCACTTCTAACTATGGATGTTTGGGAGCACGCTTACTATCTAGATTTCCAGAATGCTCGCCCAACTTACATGGCAACTTTCCTAGATAAATTAGTTAATTGGGATTTTGTAGCTCAAAATTTAAAAAATGCTTAATCAATGAGAATTGCCGAAATTCAAAGAGACACCAACGAAACTAAGGTTTTTGCAAAAATTAATCTTGACGGAACTGGAAATTTTTCAGTAAACACTGGAATTGGATTTTTAGATCATATGATTGAACAGCTTTCAAAGCACAGCTTAATTGACATTGATCTGAAAGTTGAAGGTGATTTACATATTGATTTTCATCACACAACTGAAGATTGTGCTATTGCAATTGGTGAGGCATTCAAAAAAGCTTTGGGTGACAAAAAAGGCATTAATCGTTACGGATTTTTCTACATTCCAATGGATGAAACCTTAACCCGCGTGGTTCTTGATTTATCTGGCCGAATTTATCCGGTTTGGAAAGTTGAATTCAAGCGTGATAAAGTTGGCGACATGGATACTGAACTTTTCCGCGAATGGTTTTTTGCCTTTGCGTCTGCTGTGGGCTGCAATCTTCATGTTGAAAATATCTACGGAATTAATAATCATCACATCGTTGAATCCTGTTTTAAAGGATTAGCAAAATCTCTAAAAATTGCCGTGGCAATTGACGAAAGACAAATTGGCAAAGTAATTTCTACTAAAGGAAAGCTTTAGATTTTTCCCTGCCTTACCTCCTTGAAATGATAGTTTAGAAAATTAATTTTTAACGTCATTGCAAGGAGAGGCGATCGTAAACCAAAAAGAAATAATAATGACAAACTTCCTCTATCAAAACGACCTTCCTGATAATCTTAAATTTGGCAATATTTTGGCCATTGACACCGAAACTACTGGCTTGAGATTAAATCGTGATCGCCTGTGTGTTATTCAAATTTCCGATGGGAATGGCGATGCTCATTTGGTGCAATTTCAATCAAATAATTACAATTCTCCAAATCTTAAAAAATTACTTTCCAATAAAAAAAAGCTAAAACTCTTCCATTATGCTCGCTTTGATGTGGCGGTTGTGAAGCTTTTCTTAGGAATTGAGTTGGAAAATATTTACTGCACTAAAATTGCTTCAAAACTAGTTAGAACCTACACCGATGCGCATGGGCTTCGCGCGCTTTGCAAAGAACTTGCGGGAGTTGATCTTTCCAAAGAGCAACAATCTTCCGATTGGGCAAGTAGCGAAATTAGTGAAGCTCAAATTCGATATGCCGCTTCCGACGTTCTACATTTACATGTTCTAAAAGGCAAATTAGATGAGATGTTAAACAGGGAAGGAAGATATGAGATGGCAAATCGATGTTTTGATTTTCTTAAAACTAGGGTTGAGCTTGATATATCTGGCTTTTCAAATGATATTTTTTCTCATTAAGAATGCCATCAGCAGAAGATACCAAAACTCAACTAAATGATCTTTGCATCTATATAAACTTGAGAAAAAGCTCAGCAAAACAACAATAAATTATTAATTATTTTGGCAATGTTAATTTTGTATCCGAAGATGGATATTGTTTAATGGCAGCGGCAGATCAAAATGAAAAATATAGGTAAGTTGTAGAACTACTAGTTGAAAGTGGAACAAATCTCAACCAAACCTACGGTAGATTAAACCTGATTCCCCTTGAAATAGCCGCCCTTAAAACGCAGGGTGAAATGATGCATTATCTGTAAAAAAACAGAAGATGGAAATCTTAAATTGGAAAATTTTAGGGTGAAATTGATTGCGGTTGAAATCACATATCCTAACGCTGATAATTCATTAATATTACTTAATGGACTTCCGAAAAATTTCTTAGAAGCAAGAACTATGAGAATACCTAAATCCCTTGATAATATTCCCAGAGAGTAATCAAAAATCAAGAGAACAAAAAATTTAATAATTGCTGAATATTTTAAAAAATTCTTCCTGGATTAAATCATCAATCTTAGAAAAAGAAACATCTACACCTAAATCCTGAAGGGAAGTAACGCCGAAATTTTGTAAGCCACAAGGAACAATTCCTTTAAAACCTTCTAAATCCGGATTAATATTAATTGCAATTCCATGATAGCTGACCCATTTTTTAAGTTTAATGCCCATTGCGGCAACTTTCTTTTCGCTGCCATCTGGAAGTTCAACCCAAATTCCAACGCGATCTTTGCGAATTTCACCCTTAATTCCAATGCGATTTAAAACTGCAATAACCCATTCTTCAAGCATTTTCACGAATTTTGAGACATCTGGTTTTTCTGGCGCAAAGGCATTTTTCAGATTTAACATCACGTAAACAATGCGCATTCCATCATCGTGATAAGTATATTTTCCACCACGATTGGTTTTAACTACTGGGATTTTATCTGTTAATAAATCGGAATCTTTGGCGCTAATTCCAGCGGTGTAAATTGGTTTATGGGAGGTAAGCCAAATTAATTCTGACTCTTCATTTTCAGAAATTTGGGAAGCTCTTTCTTCCATAAACTTAATTGCATCTTGATATGAAACTGGCTTATTAGAGATTTTGAATTTAATCTGCGGTTTTTTCACTAATTTAAATATTTAATATGATTGGAAAACTTACGGGAAAAATTGATTCTATTTTCGAAGATAAAATAATTCTAGATGTAAATGGTGTTGGTTACAATATTTATGCTTCCAGCAAAACTACCAACCAATTGCAGGCGCAAAAAGGTCAAAATTTCTCTTTTTTAATTGAAACCGTTGTTCGTGAAGACCACATTCATCTTTATGGGTTTTTAAATGAAGTTGAAAAAAACTGGTTCAATGAATTGTGCAAAGTTGGTGGAGTTGGCAATAAAGTAGGAATGAAAATTTTAGGATCGTTAACGATTGATGAAATTATTTTAGCACTCTCTTCTGGTGATAAAACCATGTTTGCTCGTGTTTCGGGAATTGGTCCAAAATTAGCACTACGAATTGTTTCGGAATTAAAAGACAGTGCCAAGAAAATTGCTGGAAATAGCGTTGTGGGATTATCTTCATCTCAAAATTCTTCATTATCCTCTCAAGATAATAATCAAATTTTAAATGATGCTATTTCAGCTTTGGAAAATTTGGGATATAAACGCGGAGATATTTACCAAGTAGCTTCTAAGCAAATTTCTCAGAAACCAGATATTACTTTGGAAACTTTAATTACCAATTCCCTAAGATTAATGAATTAGAAGCTGTACCTAACTCTAAATATAAAATCTCTTTCCACCTCATTCTTATTGTTGCTAACGCCGGAAGATGTTTTCAAGAAGCGTTTTTTCTCGTAATTATGGTAAATAT
Organism: Lentimonas sp.; assembly: GCA_047628655.1. Taxonomy (GTDB): domain Bacteria; phylum Pseudomonadota; class Alphaproteobacteria; order Rickettsiales; family UBA1997; genus JAJTCH01. Next base: position 4,963 of record JBLHVR010000026.1, on the reverse strand, counting down.
CTAGAGATATTTTTTTGTTTAATCGATAAGAAAGTCGATTCTTTAATTCTTCAGAATATTCATCTTTTATCTTAAAAATAAAGGCTTTACTGGTGAATCTTAGTTTATCAGTTATCCAAAAGCTGAATTTTATATTTGGATTAACCACAATATGAGAATCAAAATTCTTAATTTCATTGTAGCCAATATTGATATCTGCCTCAATCATTCCGTCAAAAAACATTCTTCCCCAACCTCCTACATTGGTTATGTCGTAATAATAATCAGAGAATTTATCATGTTTACTACGATTGTAATAATTTAAATAATTGTCACTTTGTCCAACCAGAACTTTTCCTGAAGCTTCAAAATCATAAAGTTCGCGATTCTTTGTTAAAGGGGTGGTGGTAGTGCTAGAATATCTGGAATGTTGAAGAAGGTCCAGTTCCAGCATTAGGTGATTCTTTCTATATTGATAACCTCCAGATATCTTATATTCCTTGGAATTGTGATCGGATGAATAATTGCCTCCCAAAGAAGCATATTGGGTGGTGCGATCATTAGTGCGAAATTTACTTTTTCTAACATCTGCCAATGCGTTATTGGAGATTAGAATGGTAAATATAAATAATAGACTGGGTTTGATTAGTGGGTTTTTTTGGGTCATTTCTTTTATTGGTGGAGATTAGAATGAATTATGATTTAAGTCCTGATATTGTTTGATTAAGTTCACTTATTGTACTTTCCAAATGTTTTATTTCTGATTTTTGTGCAGAGGTTGGTTTCGAAGCACTCTTTAATTGAATCAATTTCTGATCAGCAAGGTAGTGATCCAAAGTAGCTTTACTAAGCTGACTTTTTGTAGCCAATCTCTTCAGTTCGGCAGCGCTTTCCTTATCACGAGATTCAATTTCGTGATTGGTTTTAACGTCTTTATCCGGCGAAGAAAGATCAGTTCTAGCTCCGGATTTATTGTCACCACCCTCATCTTGACTTCCAAAGCCCATAAAGTTCTTGGCATCTTTTTCATAATTACCAAGAAGATTCATGGCATTATCTTTTGCTTGGCCATTATCCATAGTTTCTATCTGTGATGTAGTATTTAACATCACATCTTCCAGCATGTTTGACGTGCGATATTTACTTTCTAAGTCTGATGGAGTTTCAGCTAATTGGTTGATGGATTCATAGTTTATAGCTCTGCGACTAAGGGCATTATTCTTTTTAGCAAATGCCGCATAATTCGAAACAGCACCCCACGCAGTTTTATTTCCAACGCTATTATTTTCATATTCTGCTTGATATTGATCTTTAGCGATAAAGTTCTTGCGGGTTTGGCCTGGGTTATAAGCAGCACTTCCTTGTACATTCCTAAATAGTGCTGACGCGACATTGTAAGACGTCAAAGATGCTTTTCTATCTCCTGATTCCTGATGCAATTTAGCTTCATATCTAGCTTTCTGTTCTGCAGTTTTAAACATTTCCAAAGCCTTGCTGGAACCAATAGATCCTCTTTCCTTAATTAGGGTGTCAAATTTATTATCGTCAATTAAGCCCAAGAACTTAGAAGAGTCATCTGATGAATTTGCTTTTGCCCAATTTTCCATACTTGATCTAAGATGATTACGCATTGCATTTTTATCCAAGAATAATTCCGCATTACCCGCGTCTTTCACTTTTTTAATTTCGGATTTAATGAATTCTTTTGCTGGCTCGTGAACTAATTTTCTATCCAATCTGTTTGAAATTGCCCCTAAATCTTTTATTCCTTGTTTTCTAGCCTCATTAATAACTCCCGATCTAATTTTCTGGTCTGCACCTGCACCCGATCCATGTATCTCTTTTTGCTTATTTATTATTGTGTCAATTTTACGATCGTACATCATGGTTACAGGGTTTCTAATTGGCGAATAAGAGCCAATTTTCTTTGCAAGCTCGGTGCGTCCAAGCATTCTTCTAGCTTTTCCCGCCTTGTTATAACCAAGAGCTCCAGCTTTTCCTGCCAACCCTCCCGCTAAACCTGCAGCACCACCAAGTAGGGACCCTGCTAGGAATCTGTTGGAAGCACTAAAGAAATCTCTCGTAGTGTCAATTGATTGACCATTAATAGAGATCAACTGCCCTATTGAACCTGGAATTACCTCCATCACTTTTTTCAACAAGAATGTTAGTCCACCTATTTTTGCAAAAAATATAGCCCAACCAGTTATTGGTCGGTAAAAATCTGTGGCGGCATAGAAATCTATATTAAACAAACCAAAGTTAATGTTGGTTGAACAAACCCTGTAGTAGAGCATTTCGGTGAAAGCTTTGTCAATAATAGTGGCAAAAAGATAGACGACAGCAAATAAGGCAATTATCTGAATGGATTGCGAAGCTAGATATGCGATCCATCTTTTGAATATCTCGTCAGTTTTATTAAATAAGATAGTAATTGTGAATATTGGCCCCATGCTTAAAGCAAAAATCAACCCCAAGAGAAGTTGGATATATTGCAAGGCAGCAAATACCATTACATAGACAAAGTAGAAAATTAGGCCGTAAATTACGATAAGGTAGATAAATCCGAATATATCACTGAAGAATAATCCTAATATTTTCTTAGAAACAGAAATTGAGAATAGTTTTTGAATCAAAACATCAACATATGAAAAGCGAGTTGAATTGCTGACAGACTTCGCCCTTTCCATCTGAGAAATAACTATGTTGGATGAAGTATCCACTGCACTGTCTGTGATAGACATAAAAATAGCAATTACCGTGTCCATTCCATCCTTAAACAACCCAACAACTATTTCATTATAAAAATACCAACTTTGTTCGGTGGTGAATAGCAGAACCAGTGCAATTTTTAGCACTCTAGATATTAACTCCTTCCTAGTAACCTCTAGAGCTCCCGCTAGGACCCAAATTCCAAATATTGTGATGTATAGAACAAGAAAGGTTTGAAGAATTAATATGAAAGCCGAGTCTTTGACAATGGAGTTAAATAAGAATTTTAACATTCCACCATCTCGAGAATCGCCATCAGCCGAAACCTTACCCAGAATTGCATCTTCAAAAGTTCCAACAACATATTCTAGTAGACCAGGATCTTCTTGGCGGATGAAACCTCCTAAGAAGGTAACATTGTATCCACCGTAATTATCTGAATAATAGCGATCACTAATGATCATTTTTATTCTCTCTCCTGCCTTATGATATTCATCATTACTGCGGTCTGAATTGTTTCCACTGTTCCCATCGTGGTCATCTTTAATAAAAACTGTGCCTTCAGGGCTTTCATAAATGTACTTAGTTAAATCTTCTCCCAGATCGTTAGTACAATTTCCGTCAACGTCCCTTGTAACATCACAAACTTCTGTTGTTGGGTATACATGATAAACTCTATCTGGAATTGCGTAGCCAGAACTTCCAAAAAAACCAATATACAGCCCAGATCCCGCGCTATATTTACACTCTTTTTGTTCATCAGAAATTTTTAGGGATTCATCCTTATTTTGATAATCAAGCGCGATTGAATAAGTTCCTTGGTCATTAATAGTTCCGTGAAGCGCGGTGCAGGTGCAAAGGTTTGAATTGTCTTGATTGGCAGGATTGGTGACATCGGTACAATATCCAGAATTAGTAGCCTGAGCTTGCGCCAGATTTTGCCCACTAGATATAATGTATTCGAAAGTTTCTGCGGCTGTAGTTTCCCCAACTTGGCACAAGCAATTATTGACACCTAATTTTTTAATACAAATCCTACAATTATCTAATGCTTTTAAAGCACTATCGCTTTTAGCAACGTCCCATGCTGTCCAGCTTCCAGAAATTTCAAGTACAATTTTTTCACCATTACTAACGAGACCAGTTTCGTGCCAATTGGCAATTTGACCCCCGCTAACAGGGTCATAATGGTCGCCAAATATTCCGTCACTTTCAGGATTAGAATTGATAAATTCGCTTTTGGTATCAAATTGATCAGGCTCAACACAGCCTGGTTCACAAGAAGAAAGAAGTAGAGTGATAAAGAGAAGTGCTAGTAATTTTTGCAATTTGGACAGATATTTTAACATCTACTAGCTTGTTGTGGGTAGTTCAATGATACAATGATTGCATTCATTTAGCCAAATGGTACCTGCGGCCGGACTTGAACCGGCAAGGGCCGAAGCCCCACGGATTTTAAGTCCGTTATGTCTACCATTCCATCACGCAGGCCTAAAATTAAGACTTTAAGAAAAGGATTTTAAGGGGGCGGAGTTTATTTTTCAAACCCTAAAAAGCAACTAGTTAATTTATTGAAGAATAAATTTCCATTAAAATTACTAACAATGCTTAAAATTGCTCAAGGAAAACAACCTAAATATTTTACAAAATCCTAGATATTAAAGCTCAACTCCAACAACTTTAATAAATTCTTTTTCATCAATATTTTTCTTAATTGAACATTTGCCAATATTTTCCAGCAAAATGAAGGTTAAATTTTGACCATCCACTTTTTTATCTTTGTAAAGATGACTGACTAAATCGGCCATTCTCCAAGAATTATTTTTAATATTTTTAATGGAAGTTGGCAGGCCGATTTTTCTGAGATGATCACTAATTAAAAATGCCAAATCTTGATCTAGAAACCCTAAATTAACCGACATTTTCGCCGCCATCACCATTCCAATTGCAATGGCTTCACCGTGAAATAACACATCACAATATCCAGTTTGCTTTTCAAAAACATGCCCGAAAGTGTGGCCAAAATTTAAAGTTGCCCGTAAGCCATTCTCCTTTTCATCAAGCTCGACAATTTTGGCTTTAATTTGGCAAGATTTAACAATAATTTGTTGTAGAATATCTTTGTCTCGATTTTTTATTGCTGATAAATTTTTATCTAAAAATTCAAAGAATTTTTTGTCATTAATAAAGCCATATTTTACCACTTCTGCATATCCAGAAGTGAAATGACGGTCGGACAAAGTTTCCAAAAAATCTAAATCGCAAAGAACAA
>JBLHVR010000025.1:0-17528 GCA_047628655.1 Lentimonas sp. | reverse complement strand
AATATCGCTCTCATATATTATTCAGAGAAGAGCCAGCTGCTGATTTTGCTCAAGCCAACAATATTGAAGCTGCAGCCTCAACAACAAACAATAAAATATCTATCGTCTTAAAGCCTCTTTTCGGAATTTCCATTCCAGTAATAATTAACAAAGGAGAGGTTTCTGCCAAAGCTTCAATTTCAAATATTGAAATTAATAATAACAGAAAAGATCCAAGCAAAAAGGTTTTAACCGCCTACTTAAACAGGGTTGGTAATAAATCACTTTATGGAAATATTTCGGTTAAATTTAGAAAAAATGGGTCTAAAAATGAGCAAGAAATTGGTATTTTAAACGCAGTTTCAGTTTTTTGGCCTTACGACAAGCGTCAAATAAAAATCAATTTAAACTTACCAAATGGCACATTGCTTTCTGACGGAGTTTTAAAAATGCAATATGTTGCAAGGGCTGATGCTGAAGATAGCGGAAAGGTTTACGCAAAATCAGCAAAGTCTATCAAATAAAATCCACTTCTTAATATTTTTCGCTTGAAAGTTTTAATATCTTGGTGAGGCAGATGAGCTCTTGAGACTTAATACAAAACAAATACTGCTATTGTCTCAAGAGATTATTCGTGAAAATTTACTAAAATTTATTGTATTTTTTAAGAAATTATAATTCTCAGAATAAAAACTATCCGACTCAAAAACAAAACCTTCGAATAAAATTTTGAGCCTTTAAATAGTTGATCATTTAACGGTTTTTGTTTGTAAAAATATTATCCCCACACTATGATGAAAAAATTATTTTAATTCACTTATTTTTAATAATTAAGGTGTCGATTGTCGACGATTTATTTAATAAATTATCATATTTATGGTCAAGTCATTATTTTCAGGTTGTTGGAATGCAAAACTGTAAATTCAAGTTCGAATGCAAAATAAAAAACCCCGAGGAGCAACCCACAACAAAAACCAAAAAAAAACTCTCTTTCAAGTCTTTTATTAAAACTCACTCCTTTTCGATCCTACTAGCTTCAGCCCTACTTAACTTAGCTTTCATCCCATCTTCATTGCATGCACAAGAGGCATTAAATCTCAATAATGAGCCTAATTTTTATGAAAATAACAAAAGATTTGATCAGGAAAATTTATTAATTTTACAGGTGAACATTGGAAATAATTTAATTCTGGATGAGCCGATAGTTGGCTTTAAAACCGAAGATACAAATTTTTTCTTTTTTAGTAAAAAGCAGGAAGTTTTCTTGTTGATGCGTGACTTAATGGACACTTTAGAATTTCCTATTGAAATTTCTGACGACAGCATGAGTGCTAGCGGCTGGTTTTCAAATAAAGACAATAAATTTGAAATGAATCTTCGAGGCAGCGAGGTGCTAATAGGAGGAGAGAGATCTGGAGTTTCGCAAAATGATGCTGTTTTGTTCGAAGATGAAATTTATATCAATATTAAAACTCTGCAAGAATGGTTTGGTTTAGAACTTGATTTTAGCATTAAAAACCAAGAAATAGTAATTAATTCTGGCGGATTATTGCCGATTGAAAGAAGATTTGAAAGACAAAAAGAATGGAGCAAATTAAAACAAGAGCAGGAACTAAGCAGCAAAAGAAAAGATGAAAAAATAAAAAGTGAATTTATTGAAGGTAAATACAAATTAGCGTCAATTCCGTTTGGCGACGTAACATATAGCCAGGGATTCAACAGCTCTAAAGATGGAACCAAAGATTCCAGCTCTCAATTCAGCGCTCTATTGGCTGGAGATCTACTCTATTTAAGCAATCAACTTTTCATCAATGCTCAAGATAACGAAATAACAAGCATGAGACTAACCTCAGGAAGAAAAAGCCAAGAAGGTAAATTGCTTGGGGCGCTTGGGGCAACTGAATTTTCTTTAGGAGATATTTTTACTCCCGAAATTAGTCTAGCCGCCAGATCTCAACTTGGTCGAGGCGCATCAATTTCCAACTATCCTCTAGAATATGTTAACCAATTTAATCAGGTAGAGATTCGAGGAAATGCCCAACCCAACTGGGATGTTGAGCTTTATCGTAACGACTCCTTACTTAGCTTTACCAAAGTTGGCTCCGACGGTATTTACGAATTTACCAACGAAGCAGGAGAAACGGCCCAAATTCCCTTAGTTGCAGGATTAAACCTCATTCGCTTAGTTTTTCACGGTCCTTTTGGTCAAAAATATGAGGAAACCAAGAAATACATGGTTGGAAGCGGACTTTTGAAAAAGAACAAACTCTATTACCGCTTTGCCGCCAACGAACACAATAAAAACCTAATTAATATTGGCGATGAAAGCGGGTCATCCGACAATGCAATTGACGGGACCAAAAGATTTTTTGGAGAATTGGGGTATGGAATTTCTGAAAGCACTTCAGCAGTTGCCAGCTTCATTAGAACTCCCGATGAAGATGCAAATGATGCTAATTCCACTTCATCCACTGGTGAAACCAAAGATTATTTGGGCCTAAGCTTAAGATCATCTTTTTTTGGAATTTCTGCTCGATTAGACAATATTCAAGATTTAGAAAATAAAACCAACGCTCAAGAGATTTTACTACAAACCTTACTATTTAAAGATTATAACCTTTCAACCGAGTTCCGTCATTTTGACAGAGATTTTTCCAGTGAAAGCCACCAATCATCAAGCGATAATCCATTAATTTTAAGCTCTAATATCCGCTTAGATGGCCCCTTAAAACTTCCTTTTATGGATTTCCCCTCCAGAATGGCCTTAATTGGAGTTCTAGAAGATTACGATTCTGGAGATAAAAGAACAGATTTAGAAGGTGAAATTTCATTTGGTGTGACCAGAAAATTAGGCCTGACTACTAATTTAAAATTCATTGATGACGAAAGAGATTCTGAAGGAAGACAAACCAATGGCCGAACGTTAATGAGTTACTTAATCAACAGCCAACTAACCATTAGAAACACATTACTTTACAATATTGAACCAGAGAGTGAATTCACTTCCACCAACATTGCCACCAGCTACAATTTTGGAAATAATTTTAATTTAAGCATGTCGGCCATTCACCAATTTAAAACTGAAGATAACGATACAACCCTCACCTCCTATTCCTCCTCTTTAAGTAAAACATTTGATAAATTTTTACTAAGTTTAAGTGCAAATTACGATTCTGAAAGTAATTACGGCGCTAATATCAGCCTATCAACTTCATTTGGTTACGACATTAAAAATAAAACTGGAATAATATCTGGAACCCCAATTGCTAATAGTGGCGCAGTTGCAGCTAAGGTGTTTCTAGATGATAATAACAATAAGCAATTCGACAAAGGAGAGGAAGTCCTAGAGGATGTTGAAATTTTTGTTGGAGGAAGAAAAGCTAAAACAAATAAAGACGGCGTAGCCTTGGTCACCAACATTCAAACTGAAGGAACTCCTGAAGTTAAGATGAATACTGATACCCTGCCAGATCCCTATTTAATTGCCAGAAGGAAGGCAGTCGGAATAACTACTCACGCAGGAACAATTCAAAATATCGACTTCCCAGTTTCTAGAGTTGGTGAAGTTTCAGGATATGTCGCCCTAAACAAAGATGGGGGAGATTTAAAACTATTTGATGATAGTAATGAGATCAACCCCGCTTCTAATGTTAAAATTGAAGTAATTGACAAAAGCAATAATGAAGTTTTTGTGGAAATAACCTCAGGTTATGATGGTTTCTATTTGGCTGAGATGGTGCCTTTTGGAAAATATTTAGTGCGAGTGTCACCCGCACAAGCCAATAGATTAAACTTTTCTCACACCAAGGAATATGATCTAACCATCAATATGGAAAATGAACTTAATTCAAATACTAATTTTGTAATTCAAAAAGGCGGCAGAAACAAAAAAATTAAAGAGAAGAAGAAAACTCCTGCGAAAAAAACTGTTTCTAAATTCAAAGTTGGCTCATTTAAGAAAATTAAACCTCAAGATGATTCTTTATCCGAATCACCCGCAGAAAGCTTCGACTTAAAGAATTTGAAGAAAGATGATGGAGAAAAGAGATATCGACTGAGAAAATTTATTAAAAATCCTGATGACAAAAAACAAGACAAAGTAATTCGCTACAAATTCAGATTAAACAATTAATAAATGACTCAAGAAAAAACACATTTCGGCTTTAAAACTGTTGATGAAAAACACAAGGCCTCATTAGTTGGTCAAGTTTTCAGTTCGGTGGCCTCAAAATATGATGTAATGAATGATTTTATGAGTGCCGGATTACACCGAATTTGGAAGGACAAAATGGTTCAAGAGATTAAATTTGCACCAAGCCAAAATTACAAATCCATTGATGTGGCTGGCGGAACTGGAGACATTGCTTTTAGAATTTTAAAAAAATCTCAGAAATCTAATTCTAAAGTGGTAATTGAAGTTTCTGATATTAACGAAGAAATGCTGGAAGTTGGAAAGCAAAGAGCAATAGACAAAAATTTATTTGCCAATCTTAACTTTAAGCCAGCTGATGGTGAAAAACTCCCATTTGCTGACAATTCCTTCGATTTTTACACCATTGCCTTTGGAATTAGAAACTTCACTAATGTTCAAAATGGTCTAAATGAAGCATTTCGGGTTTTAAAGAAAGGTGGAAAATTTGTCTGTTTAGAATTTTCACAAGTCAATAATTTTCCTTTGGCAAAACTTTACGACCTCTACTCCTTCAATGTTATTCCCAAACTTGGAAAGCTAGTAGCGGGAGACGAAGATTCTTACCAATATTTGGTAGAATCAATTCGAAAATTTCCCAATCAAGAAAATTTTAAGAAAATGATCGAAAAAGCAGGATTTAAGAATGTAGGATTTAAAAGCTTAAATTTTGGAATAGTTGCAATTCATACTGGGATTAAGGAATAAATATTATTTAGAGTTCCCCAACTAATAATCTCAAGTTAAATTTTAACTGCACCAAAATCTTCCTCCCATTTTGCATTCAATAAATTAAACTTTCAAAAATACCTCTTCTCGCCTCTCACCAAAAACTTTCGGGCAAAAATATCATCAATTCAAGAAGGTTATAAATTTTACCAAAATAATTATTCCAATTTCCAAACTTGTATCATAATTTCTGACAGATTTAAAACAAACTAACCGCCTAAAATTTTCCTAAAATGAGACAATAATTATCTTATTAATTAATAGTGGTTGATTTACGAAAATTTGGGCTTAGAAATAACTTCTTCATTTTCACAAATATCAATAGCTACTTAGATGATCACACGGAAAAAAAAGATTGCAATATTTGGAATATTAGTTGCACTTTCAAGTGTTTATTTTGCAATAAAATTTGCAGTCCCTCATTTTCTGGAACCTAAAATTAATAAATTATTAGAGCAAGAATTTGGCCCAGAAGCTAAAGCACAGCATATTATTTTTGAACCATTTAGGCTTGTTTTAAAACTCAGAAATGTAAATTTAGGTCAACATAATTACCTAAAGAAAATACACATTAACTTCTCTTTTCCTGATTTTATCCAAAAAACCATCAAAATTTCAGACATCTTATTATTTGGTCTAGATGCAGAAATCTCTGACTCAGATTTAATTTCAATTAAAAATAAATCTGAAAACCTGAAAAACTACTTAGCAAATAATCAAAAAAAATGGAAATTCAACATTACTGAAATTAAAGCGTTGGAAACAATAATAATCTCGCCTAAGAACAACGTTCTTAAAATAAAAAGATTTGAAATTGAAGATTTGGAAATTACTCAAGAATCTAGCTTAAAATTAACAATATCATTCGACCTCAACCATTCTGGGAACGTTTACTTCAAAGGAAAAATATCCAACCTAAACGATAATCTTGTGGGATACATGTCCTTTAGGTCGAGCAAACTAGATTTAAACTTTCTAAATTTAACAGAGCAAAAAATCGGAAACATTGGAGATATTCAAGGAGAATTATCGGTAGTAGGCGAGATGGAATTTGATGGTCAAAAGATAAATTCCAAAATGAAACTGGAATTAGAGAATTTATTTTTATATTCCAAAGATTTAGAAATGATCAATTACTTTGCCAAAAAAGTGGTCTTAAAAGAGTTTGAAATTGAAAAAGATGGTCCATCTTTAAAGCTAAAATCGAACAAAAGTTTTATTCAGAACCTTCTATTATCAAAAATTTCCAAGGAATTTGAAGACGCAAAATTGTCCACTTTCTCACTAATTGAAATTGATAACATTGAAATTAATCACAACCCAGAAATAAAATCTTTAGCTGGGATAATTAATTTTAGAAATGATGGGTTAGTTAATTTCAGCCACGAGGAAAAGGAGGGAGAGAAAAATTTTGATCTAAAAATCAATAATTTAGATTTAAAAAAATTCTCCGAAGCATTGGAACCGCAGTTAAAATATCAAATTTCTAGTGGAAAATTAGCTTTAAATATTTTCACCACAACGCAAGATAATAAAATTAAAGGATTTGCTGAGGCCAGTTTATCTCAAATTGTTTTAGATGCTGAAAATAATTCATCTATTTCACCGGAATCATCCATTTTACTGCTTAAAAATGATGATGGAAAAACAGGTTTTAAATTCGATATTTCCGGCAATGAGAATGATCTGGATTTAAATCCACTAATTATCTTAGAAAGAGGCTTGGGTTCATTTGCAATCTCTAAAACCAAATCAGCATTAACAAAAAAAATAAGATCCACTAACGCCTCTTCAGCCAAGTAAGATTTATTTATTAACCAAAAAAACCCACTTGATTTTTTAAATAAATCCTCAAGATATTTTCTTTAAAAAATCACCAGACCAAAAATCCATGCATAAAATTTTTCAAAGAATCTCACCAACTTAATTAATTTTACTAATCATTTTGGCAATCATTTTTCAAAATAAAAAGTCTTTGGCGTAAAATGTTTTAATCCGCCGCAGACTCAGGCGCTCACATCAGAAATAGCAACGATAAAAATATACTCATAATTCAGCCAGGAAGCTCAAAAACTGAAATACATAAGGTTTACAACCCCGTTACTAATAGCCTTATCTCTGCATCTGGAAAATTTAAACCTTTGAAAAATTACCACTATTCCACGCTTACAATTCAAAAATTGAGGTAGCCTTAGAATCATTAACTCCAACAGAATTATAGTACTCTTCAAGTTGTAACATTTTGAGCAGATAAATAATTCTTCGAAGATGTAATTCCAGGCTTAAGCCTTAGTTTTACTCAAGATCTAATGTTAAAACTTCCTCTGGTGGCAGCACACTATTGGCTACAAAACTTCCATAAAAGAAAAACAAGCTCAACCAGAAATAAGCCTGTACTAGTTTGATGAATTACAGGATTTAAACCCCTGTTGCCAGTAAAAATAATTGTTTTATCGGTAATTTGAAACACAACTGACAAGAGAGATAAGTAGCATAATTTGTAAAAACTTCTCCATTTTCATCTTGAATCATTCCTTCCATCAATAATTTTTCTCAGTCGATCCTCTGTATTACTAGCTTTATTTGTTTGTGATTTTTCCTGTGCCGCGCGGCTGGCAATAATCTGTTGGAATGTATTTAAGCGCTCTTCCTGCTCCTCTTTTTTATCTTCATCGGAAATATCAGAACCATATCGACCGCGCATTGAATTAGGTCTTGAACTTGGCTTTGCTGACATCTTTTTTCTAGGAATAATTTTTTTCTTCTTTTTCCTCAGCTCTTCCTTAACTTCTTTAATTCTATCCTCAATACCCTGTTTTTGAACTCTTCTTTCATGAATCATCACCACGTTATCCACAAACACCCTTCTTCTACGCATCATCAATTTCTTGATCTGCGCTTTGGTTAAGCCCTTCTTACGAAAAAGCTTAGGTATCATTCTCATGCTTCCAATGGGAAGCCCACCGGAGCCAAGCGACATCATGTCAGAAATAAGATCCAGTGGGATAGGAATCATTTAATTATTTATTTAGTTATTTATTTCTACGCCGAACTTAGCGCTATTTACCAATACAAAATCCAGAGAATACAACATCTAAAATATCATCAACTGAAATTTTTCCAGTAATTTTACCAATTTCACGGATGGCTAACCTTAAATCTTCAGCAGCAAATTCAATATTTTTATTTAAAGAAAAATGAGACAAATCATTAGTCATTTCAACCAAAGAATGGCGATATCTTGCCCTAGTAATAGGAGGACTTGCGCTTGGTAAATTAAGACTTTCAACCTTGCTTTCAATAGCTTCTAATAAAGTGTCTAAATTGGTTTTTTCCTTAAGGGAAACTAAAATTGGCTGATGGTGAATTTTAAGATTTCCAAGTCTAGAAAAATCAACATCACCTCCACATTCTCTTTTTAAATCGGTCTTATTAATTACCAAGATTGTTTCGCTGTCAATTAGTTCTTGATCAAAATCATCTGGGCTGTTCATATCTGAAACAACAATTTTTAAATCAGCATTTTTGGCTTTTTCCAAAGCTCTTTTAATACCTTCTTTTTCAATTTCATCATCAGAATCTCTAATGCCAGCCGTGTCAGAAATTACAACCGGAACACCCGAAATATTCAAATGAACATCAATAACATCGCGCGTAGTTCCAGCAATTTCAGAAACAATTGCCACTTCACTTTTAGCCAAATAATTAATTAGACTAGATTTTCCAACATTAGGCTTACCAATAATTGCCAAACTTAAGCCCTGACGAATTTTTTCCCCTCTTTTTCCATCATCTAAATGTAATTGAATTTGCTTAATTAATGTTCTAACCCTCGCCTCTAAGCTCTCCACAATATCTACTGGCAAATCTTCGTCTGGAAAATCAATAAAAGCCTCAATATTAGCGCAAATTGCGATTAGCTCTCGCCTCCAATCTTCGTAAATTTTTCCCAAATCACCCTGAAATTGACGCATGGCTTGATTATGCTGCAATTTAGTTTCCGACTCGATCAAATCAACAATCGCCTCCGCTTCCACCAAGTCAATTTTGTCATTCAGAAATGCTCTTTTAGAAAATTCTCCAGCCTCAGCTAACCTAACTTGATCAAGCTCCAGCAACATTTCAATCACTTTATTTAGAATGAAAACTGAACCGTGAAGTGCAATTTCCGCCACATCTTCACCAGTAAAACTTTTAGGATTATCAAAAAAAGTTACCAGGGCTTGATCAATAATTTCATCATTTTTTTCATCCCTAAGGTTACAAAGAGTACTTTTTCGATGCTCTAGATTATGCTTAACTCCAAGATGCATCAAGCAATCAAAAGACTTAGAGCCAGAAATTCTTAAAACAATAATTGATGATCTGTTAGTTGATGTGATTGGTGCAAAAATAGTGTCCATTTTTTATTTATTTAAAATCTTCCAAAATAATTCTTCCGCCACTCTTATTTATCAAATTTAGTAATTTCTCATCATGAGTAGCAATAATTACAATCCCACCTTCCTCCACCCGAGTTTCGATTAATTCAAACAGCAAATTACTGGCATTTTTATCCAAATTAATAGTTGGCTCGTCAAGAAGCCACAAAGTTTTGGGCTGATAAATTAATTTCGAAAGCATAACTTTCTTTTGCCATCCACTAGAAAGTTGATATAGTGGTCGATTCAAAACTTCTTCCAAGCCAAAATACTTAATCGCTGAGGGAATTAAAATTTCCGATCCACAAATTCCAGCGTAAAATTCCATATTCTGCAAAACAGTTAATTTTGCTTTAAGAAAATTTTTATGGCCGATGTAGTTAATATCAGAATTAAATTCTTGAATAAAGTTATTCACATTATCACCATTCCATAAAATATTCCCAGAAACAACCTGTGAAAGACCAGCAATACTGCGTAACAAGGTAGTTTTCCCTGAGCCATTTTCTCCACATATTAGGAGTGAAGAACCTAATCCAATGGAAAATCCTAAATTTTTAAAAATTATTTGCTGATTTTTTTCAGCGCTAATGCTATTTACTGTCAACATTCTTTAACGCTTAAATTTTACAATCCAGAATCAATAGCGCTAAGCGCTGGTAATCCCCACCAATTGGGGTGCCGCTCGCGGCGTAACAACATTATTTACAAATGCACAAATTAGAATTCTTCGAAAGAGAGCCATTATCGAAACAAAAACCCAAAAAGCTAATAATTTTTTTGCACGGCTACGGCTCCTCGGGAGACAATTTAATTGGTCTATCGAAGGAATTTGAGAAAGCCGCACCCGACGCACATTTTATCTCTCCCAATGCCCCATTTTCCCTTAACTATCCCATGATGATGGGAGGATATCAGTGGTTTCCATTAGATAATCGCGACCCAAAAGTCATGTATCCTAAAGTTCTTGAAGCAAATGAAATTTTAGACGCTTTCATTTCAAGTCAATTAAATAAATTTGAATTAACTCGCAAAGATGTAATTTTAATAGGTTTCTCTCAAGGATCAATGATGGCAATGTTTAACGGTCTTAAAAACGAAGAACAGGGGTCTGGAATAATAGCATATTCCGGTAGATTAATTCTACCCAGCTGGCTTGGATGTGAAATAAAGTCAAAGCCAAAAATCTGCCTAATTCACGGCAAAGATGATGAAGTCGTTACTTTTGATAATTTCCTAGAAGCTAAAAAAATTCTAACCACAGAACAAATTCCATTCGAAGATCATGCTTTAAATAACCTAGGTCACTCAATTGACTTTAAGGGCGTTAAAATCGCTAAAGAATTTTTACAAAATTTAAACTCTAATTAAATGATTTTTCACAAAGACATCTCGCCAATAATTAATAATTACAATTATTTCATTCTCGATATTTGGGGAGTTCTTCACGATGGAACCTTTGTTTACGACAAAGTTCTAGAGCGCTTGGAACAACTTAAAAAACAAAATAAAAAAGTTTGCCTCCTTTCTAATGCTCCAAGAAGGGCTATTATAGTTGAAAGACTACTCACCAAACTTGGAATCACTAAAGATTTTTACGATTTTTTACTAACTTCTGGCGAAGCAAGCTATTCCTACTTAGGAAACTACCCTTTTGGCAAAGGAGAATATTACTACATTGGGCCAGAAAAAGACGCGGATCTTCTAAACGGCCTAGAATATTCGCGAACCTCAGATGCTAGCCAAGCAAAATTTGCTCTAGTAACTGGTTTTGACGACGGAAATTATGAAATTTCTTCCAAACTTCCTCAATTAGAATCGGCTGTTAAAAATAATCTAACCTTAATTTGCGCTAATCCAGATTTAACAGTAGTTAGAAAAAGCGGTGAGGAACTTCTATGTGCCGGAATTTTGGCAAAAAAATATGAAGAATTAGGTGGAAAGGTAATTTATGTCGGCAAACCTTACGAGCTGGTTTACAGCAAAGTTTTTGACTTGTTTTCTAACAAAGATAAAACTAAAATCCTCGCCGTTGGAGATGGCATTTTAACCGATATTTTAGGCGCAAATCAAAATCAAATTGACAACGCTTTTATCGCTGGTGGAATTTTTGCAAATGAGCTGAAAATTAAACACGGCCAACTTCCTGACAAAGAATTGATGCGGAAAATTACTACGAAATACCAGACTAAACCAACTTTTATTATTGGAAATCTCTAAAAAATCAAAATATGAAAAATAAAACCAAGCTGACTATTATTTTGTTATTAATTAGCATTGTCATTGGTGCATTAATAGCTTCTTTTACAACTTACTCTCAGAAAAAAAACTCTGGCACAATTGTTGCTGAAGTAAATGGTCAAAAAATTTACCAAACAGACCTAGAAAGCAAGATCAGCAAAATGTTTGGTGACGCTAACGATCAAAACTTCTCATTAGAAAACCTTCCAGAATCTTTAGTTGAAGCCTTAGTTAGGGACATTTATCTGCAGAATGAACTCGACAAAATTATTAAAAATTCCAAAATTGCCAAAGACAAAACACTCGAAAAACAAATTGTAGACTACAAAAAAACTGTTTTGCGCCAAGCTTATCTTGAATCTGAAATTAAAAATAAAGTCAATGATCAAGCCATTAAAAATGAATACAGCCAAATCACCAGCGAGCTTTATGGTAAAAAAGAAATGCATATCAAGCACATTCTGGTTAATGAAGAGTCTGAAGCTAAGTCAATTAAAGTCAGTCTTAAAAATAAACCAGAATCTATTTTTGGAGTTTTAGCAAAAAAATATTCAATTGATAGTTCAAATGCAGATCTTGGCGGTGATTTAGGATATGTTATTCTGGAAAATCTTGATGAAGATTTTGCAAATGCAGTATCAAAATTAAAAAAAGGTCAGATTTCAGGACCAATTAAAACCAAATTTGGCTGGCATATTGTAACATTGAAAGATGTTAGAGATGTTCAAATTCCAGAATTTGAAGAAGTAAAAGGAAATATTGAAGAAGAATTAAAGCAAGAAGCAGTAGAAGATATTTTCAAAAAGATTACCGATGATGCTGAAGTAAAAATTTTGATTTATTTTAAAAAAGAATCAGCAGATAAAACAGAGGACGAAGAATATTCTAACAACAAAGAAAGCAATGAGTAAATTATTTCTCGAAAACAACCAATCCCTAATTTACGGAAAACATTCAGTTTTTGCGGCACTTTTAAATAAGAGCAGAAAAATTCACCAACTCCTAATTACCAAAAATAACAAAATTGAATTAGAAAAATTTTTTAACAAGCACAAAGTAAAACTTCAACCTGATTTAATTCAAATTATCGATGGTTCTCATTTATCAAACATTTTTCCCGAGAATCTTTTTCCATCTAGGCCAGCTCATCAAGGAGTAATTCTAAAAACCTCTCCAACACCAATTACCAGTCACAATGATTTTTTCAATAAAAATCACGATACTCCAAATTTACTAATTCTCGACAATTTAACTGATCCCCAAAATATTGGCGCAATAATTCGCAGTGCAGCTGCTTTTGGATTTAATAAAATTTGTGTTAGCGAAAGAAATTTCCCCGCTCACAGCCCAGTAATTGCCAAAGCCGCTTCTGGAATGTTGGAAATTGTCGAACTGATTTCTTTCCAAAATTTAAACAATTTTCTAAAAGATTTAAAAAAAATTGGCTATTGGTCAGCAGGACTTGCTGGAGAAGCTACTGCAACTTTGGAAAAAGCCAGAGACTTTAAACCGCTAGCCTTGGTTATTGGTAGTGAAGGTGATGGAATTCGCAAATTAGTCAAAGAGAATTGTGACCTACTAGTCAAAATTCCAATGCATGAAGGAGTTGAAAGCTTAAACGTTTCCAACGCCTCCGCCATCGCGATGTATGAACTTAATAGAAAGTAATGAAAAAAACCTCATCCTTAAAACCCAATTCTACAATAGGAATTCTCGGCGGCGGGCAACTTGGGCAAATGGCCGCAAGAGCCGCTAACCAGCTAGGATACCGCACAATAATTTTTTCCGATACCGATAATTGTCCAGCTAGCTTCGTTTCCGATCAAACAATAATCTCTGATTATGAAAATGAACTAGCTTTAAAGGAATTTTCTCAAAAAATTGATATTGCCACCTTTGAATTTGAAAATATTCCTGTCAATGCTGTTAATTTTATCTCCAAAAACAAACCAGTTTATCCGAAATCCAACGTTCTAGAAATTACCCAGAATCGCCTTAATGAAAAACGCTTCCTGAATGGAATTGGAGTTGGCACCGCTAATTACAAAAAAATTCAAACTTTGGAAGATTTAAAATCGGGACATGAGGAATTTGGAAATTGCGTTCTAAAAACCGCAACAATGGGATATGATGGCAAAGGACAAAAAGTTTTAAAAGAGAATGAGGATCTAGTAAATATTTGGAGTGATTTTTCTGGCAAAGAAATAGTTTTAGAGAAATTTGTGAATTTTGAATGTGAGATTTCAACAATTATAGCTAGGAGCACCAGCGGTGAAATATCATGTTACGAACCTCTGCAAAATATTCATGAAGATGGAATTCTAAGAAAAAGTACTTATCCAGCAAATATATCCATAAAAACTATCAATTTAGCCCAAGAAATTGCTACTAAAATCATCACAGAACTAGATTTAACGGGAATTTTAGCTGTTGAATTCTTTGTTCTAGGAGATGGAAACTTACTAGTGAATGAATTAGCTCCAAGACCTCATAATTCTGGACATTTCTCAATGGATGCTAGTAAAACAAGTCAGTTTGAACAATTCATTCGGGCGATATCCGGACTTCCCTTGGGAAATACAGATTTTCATAGCAAAGGGCACATGGAGAATCTAATTGGCGATGATGTTGAAAAAATAGATTACTACCTAAAAAACAAAAATGCCAAGATCCATCTTTATGGAAAAGAAAAAATTGCTGCAGGAAGAAAAATGGGACATGTCAATTTTTTAGAAGCAGATTAAGTCTGTAATGATTTAAGTTCTTGACGCATATTTTGAACTATTGCATTATGCAAAGCATCACCGCCTATTTTTAAATTAATTTTCAGATCAATGACGGATAGTATTTACGAAATATTTGCCAAAAAAATACAACATAATGACGAGGAGTTAAAAGCTGTAGAAGAGGTTACTAATATTGTCTATCCTGTAATTGAAAATTTAAACAAAAAAGAAATTATCAATCCGGTAATATTAAAAGTAGAATTGCAAGATCTTGATCCCAAATATCGCGACCCAGTTTACGGTCTTTACAGAATTGCTGTAGATGGAGGGCCAGATGGATCCTACATCATGCTAGACCCAGAAAAGGTAAAATTCATTCTTGATGATATCGTCTTGGAAAACAAACTGAAACAACATAAATATGGCTGGTACATTATTGGCCTTACCAAAAAGGTAATTGAATCATTCGAAGCATTAATAATGGCAGAAATTTCTGCCTTGAGTAACCTAATTAACGATTCCATTATCAGCAAACTTATCAATACTCCAAACACCAAAACATCTCCAGGAAAAGGAAATCTAAAAGTCTCGCCTCTAAAAACAGAAGAAAAAGTTAAAACCCCTTAAGCTACCTGAACCAAAAATATCTAAAGGCTTTTCTTTTTAGGCAATCTTGCAAAAATTGGATCAGTAATTGTTGTTGAAAGTAAGGTCATTAACCAAACCACAAAATAGAAAGGAAAAGGAAAAGCAATTCTTGATTTGTTTTTTTCTAAACCTTTTTTAATAATTTTTGCCGCTTTTGAAGCCGAAACTATAAATGGCATTGGAAATTCATTAACATCCGTCATTGGCGTTTTTATATATCCAGGACAAATTACACTTACTTTAATGCCAAGGGGAGCCAGAGATCCACGCAAAGATTCTCCATAAACTCTAACGCAAGATTTACTGGCTGAATATGCCGGAGAACTTGGCAAACCCCTAAAACCTGCAAGAGAGGAAACTATGGCAATATGTCCAGATTTTTTCTTTTCCATTATTCTAATTACTGGATTAAGCGTGTTTAGAACCCCGTCAATATTAGTCGCAAAAATTTCTTTTACCTGATGATCACTTTCAAGTCCCATTGAAGTTCCTGCCGAAATTCCAGCATTAGCAATAACCAAATCTAAATCAAACTCACTAGTAATTTGATCAATCCAAGATTGAACCTCTTTCTCGTTTTTAATATCAATTATTTTACTAATTACTTTTGCACCAAGATTTTGGCAAGATGTTGTGATTTTATCTATCCGGGATTGATCGCGACCAGTTAAGAAAAGGATGTTATTTGCCTCAGAATAAATCTCTGCTAAAGCAGAACCTAAGCCACTTGTTGCCCCCGTGATTAAAATATTCATATTAATTTTAATAAAAAATGAGGTTATTTTTAAGCAGAAGTAGAATTTTCTAAATTCGTATGCAAAGAAAAATAGTTTTGTTTGATATTTTTTACGAGTCTAATTTGCAATTTAACAAATGACTAAGCAAAAAATATCAAACAACGACGTTATTTTGAAGCAGAGGTAGAATATTACTGATTCATTGATTTGAAGAATTCATCATTGGTTTTGGTATGATCAATTTTATGAGTCAAAAATTCCATAGCTTCCAGAGAATTCATTGGGTTTACAATACGTCTAAGCATCCAAGTTTTTGCTAAATCAGCTCTACTAACTAATAATTCTTCTTTTCTGGTTCCAGATTTAGTAATATCAATTGCCGGGAATAGTCTTTTATCAGATAATTTGCGATCCAAAATTATTTCTGAGTTACCGGTTCCTTTAAATTCTTCAAAGATAACTTCATCCATTTTTGATCCAGTATCAATTAAAGCAGTGGCGATGATGGTTAAAGACCCACCTTCTTCAATATTTCTTGCAGCACCAAAGAATCTTTTTGGTTTCTGAAGTGCATTAGAGTCAACACCTCCAGTTAAAACTTTTCCAGAAGAAGGAATAACGGTATTGTAAGCTCTAGCAAGACGAGTTATTGAATCAAGCAATATTACAACATCTTTTTTAGCCTCAACCAATCTTTTGGCTTTTTCAATAACCATTTCAGCAAGCTGTACATGACGAGTTGCTGGTTCATCAAAAGTCGAACTAACAACTTCACCTTTTACTGAACGAAGCATGTCAGTTACTTCTTCCGGTCTTTCATCAATTAAAAGAACGATGAGAGAAATTTCCGGATGATTCGCGGTAATTGAATGAGCAATATTTTGCATTAAAGAAGTTTTACCAGTTCTCGGAGGAGCAACAATTAATGCTCTTTGACCTTTACCAAGAGGAGAAACCATGTCTATTACTCTGGTACTAATATCATTTTTGACTGAATTTGTATCTTCTAATTCAATTTTTTCATTGGGATAAAGAGCGGTTAAATCATCAAAAACCACTCTATTTCTGATTTTCTCTGGTGCACCAAAATTCACTTCATTAACCCTCAAAAGAGCAAAATATCTTTCACCTTTTTTTGGAGCCCTAACCTGTCCTTTTACAGTGTCTCCAGTTCTAAGGCCAAATCTTTTGATTTGACTCGGGGAAACATAAATATCATCGGATCCTGGAAAATAATTAGCTTCATTGGCTCTTAAAAAACCAAAACCATCGGGAAGAACCTCTAAAACACCCTCTCCAATTATTACATTGCTGTAATTAGCATCAGAAAATCCTTTCAAGATGTAGTAAATAATATCTTGCTTACCTAGATCTCCAACATTATCAACGCCATAGGTTGCCGCAATTTCAATTAATTTTTCAGGAGTTTTAGCTTTAAGAGATTTTAACTCTAATGTTGCATTAGCATTTTTTGTAGCCTCTGAACTATCAAATGCTTCAGTATTAACTGAATTGGTTTGTTTATTTGAATTAACTGTCTTTTCAGGCTGTTGTATATCTTCTATCGGTTTTATAGGCTCTATTGGCTCTATAACAGGATCTTTTTTTGTTTTATTTTCGTGGCTACTTAATTTTAAAGTTGATGCGCGAGTATTAGTGGAATTAGATTTTTGGTAAGGCATTGTTGAAATTAGATTTTTTGAAGATTTTTAGATAAAACGCCAAATAAGGGGGTTTAGTCAAGTGAAAATTTTGAAGATAATGGAAGTTAGTGGGAAATTTAATAGAAAAATTTGAATAATTAAAAGTTAATTTTAGTTATTCAAAAGAAGAAAACCTAAGACGAACATAAGTTTTC
>JBLHVR010000024.1:0-17699 GCA_047628655.1 Lentimonas sp. | reverse complement strand
AATGAGCGTCAGCTTATTTTAATTTCACGAAGATCTTATTATTCATGGTTTTGATATTTCTTTGTTGAAAACTGTCCGGAAAATGGTAGCCACATTAAACCCCATTTTCTGGGTTTTATTGCAAAAATAAATTAAATAAAATAATGTCGTTTGGAACTTTATTTCTTTGCGAAGGGGAAGTTAAGGAAGTTGGTTAACAATTTTACCCAGTTGCAATTAATAAGAAAATTACTGACTAAATTCAGCAGTAATCATGAATAATCGTATAAAAATTTTAGAAAAAAAATGAGAATATATTCAATAATGTTGATTTTAACCATGGTTTCATTTCAAACACAGGCGAAAGAACTAGGTGCAAAGGATATAAATCTGATGGGTAATATAGTTAATAACTGCCTGAAAATATCTCCTCTAAAATTCCCACGCCCTGATGTAAAGATGGATAGAAAATTACAGGATTTTAATGATCATAAAGGGTGGTTTATTCGTGATATGAAAGATCTTTCGTCGCTTAACAATGATGCGATAAATTCTAAGCATGTAATAAAAGGAAAGCCATTTAATGAACATGTATCTGACTGCAAGAAACTGATTAGTACTACAGAATCCAAGTTGGCTGAAAAGATATCAATTAACACCAATAAAGATTTAAAAACGACGAAAGCTGAGGAACTTGGAATCAAAGACATAAGGTCTATGAACGATATTGTGAAGAATTGCCTTAAAATACCTCATCTAAAATTTCCACGCCCAGAAGTAGCGGTTGATCGAGAATTGCAGAGTTTTAATGATCATAAAGGATGGTTTATTCGTGATATGAAAAATCTTGAATCTCGTAATCCTAATGCTCTTAATTCTGGGCATGCAATAAAAGGTAAGCCATTTGTTGAACATATATCTGAATGTAGAAATACAATCAGCTCAATAGATGACAAGCTCAATAATTCAATTTCAGAAAAACCAAGCGAAGCGGCACAAGAGAAAATTAATAACGCTCTATTACAATGCAGCATTGCTAACACTTTGATTGATAACAAAGAAATACAGGGCACAGAATACGATTTAATACCTCCTTATTATGATAAATATATAAATGGGGTGAAAGAAGCAAAGCTATTAGATAGTCGAGTAGCATCTTGGAAAGGACCTCAAATTAGTCTTTGCAACAAGATTCTTGTGCCAAAATTTCTTGCGATGAAGAAAGAAAATGAGGCTAAAATAGCTGCCCATTTAGCTGCCAAGGAAGCAAAAAGGCTAGAGCGCGAACAAAAAGAGGCAGCAGAACTTATAGTTCGCCAACAAGAAGAAAAAGAAGCTGCTGTAGCAAGAAAAGCAAAAGCAAAATCGCTTGGATACAAAGACTTGTATCCAGGTATTTCATCTGCCCTTAATACACTGAATAACGGCCACTCCTCGCTTAAGGATTTAAAACAGTATTTAATTACACATAGCGGATCTGAAAAATTTGTTGTTGTTAGTATTGTGGGTAATTATGTGATTTATGGTTTGAACCGCCAGAAATCTCAATTCGAATACGAATATATTCAAGTTGCAGTGATAAAACAGTCAAAAGGTTTCTATGGCGATGGGGCTTCATTGCCAAATAGCTTCTATGCTATTAAAGGTATGAAAGATTTTTCATCTGTACTTGGAGTAACCAAACAACTTCTCATATTAAAAGAGATCTCTGAATAATTTACAGAAAAAAGGTGGGTCATTTCAGAGTACTAATTTTTAATTTTCTTGAGAAATAGAAATTGGAAATTTATTGCCAATTGTAGTAATTAATAGGCTTTTGGATATTTTGTTGGCGGTTGGGGTTGTCAATAGAATCGGCACTTTTTCCATCATTAGCAAACTCTGAATGATTATTGAACATCGCCGAATATGGTGATGGATCTTGATATTGATTGCCTCTGTAAGTTGGTTTTTGAGATGCGCCGTAATTTCTATTCTGCTTTCCGTAGGAATTTTGATAATATTGTGGAGCTAAATAATTTGGAGCTTGTTGCTTTTGTTGTGGGTTTCTAGATTGGTAATATGGATCAGGCTCTAATTCAAAACTATAAAGCTCTCTTGAAAAATCACGACAATGCACTGATTTTAATCCAAAATAGGGTAGAATAAAAATGGATCCTATAAAATCTAAGCGGCATCTTTTTTTATCATAAGCCCTCCTAATCCTCATTGTAAATGAAGTTCTGAGTTCATGAGTAACAATTTTGTAACCTTCTTTTCTTAATTCTAGAATATGATTTTTATCTGGAACTAGCCTAATTTCTTTGACAGTGGTTCCGTAATATGTTCCATCAACATAAATTTTGGCATTACCTGGCTCGCTATCGATTGTTAATGTAACGAAGGCATCATTACGAAAGGAGCAGGAAGATAAAATAATTACCAGGAGTGAGAGAAGAAATTTCATCGTAATATGCAAAAATAGAATAAAAATTTATTGCTGATAATTTTGGTAATAATTATTCTGATTTTGCTGTGGCTGACTGTAATTATTATATGGGTTTGATTGATTCTGTTGAGGAACTGGCGCAGGGCTTTGGTAATCATATTGATTAGAAACATATTTCGTAAGATTGACGAAATAATTATCTTTTTTGAAAGTTCCGCATTTTTCAGGAGAGAACAGCAAAACGATAAAATAAGGCAAAACAAACGACATTACGTCTGCCATACATCTTTTTCCATCGGTGCTTTTTCCACCACGCAAAGAATACCAACTATCTAAATCAACAGTGCTTGATCCAAATCCTTTTTTTGAAATTGTTGCTTGATAATTTTTATTAGGTGTAAGCTCTAAAAAAGCTGGAGTTACTCCACGATTCATTCCATCAATAACAATATTTGCTCCGGGAGGATTACTATTAATTGGCACCGTAACGGTTGATTTATTGGCAAATGAACAGGCGTTCATAACAAACATTAAGGCAACTAAAGAGATTTTGACTAAATTTTTCATAAAAATTTCAATATTTTATTTAATTAAGATGCCTGAATTATAAATTTACCATTTTTTCTCAAACTTCTTGCGAATAAAGACCGCAATTCCGTTAAGACTAATTAAGAATGCCAATAAAACCATAATTGCTGCTGCTGATTTTTCGGCAAAACCAAGCTCTGGACTATCAGACCATAAATAAATTTGCACTGGCATTACTGTGGTTGGGTCGAAAAATCCGCGAGGAACATCGGCAATAAAGGCTACCATTCCAATCATTAGCAGTGGAGCTGTTTCACCAAGAGCTCGAGATGTGGCAAGAATTGCGCCAGTCATAATTCCTGGTAAAGAAAGAGGTAAAGTGTGGTGAAACATCACCTGAACCTTGCTGGCTCCCATTGCAATTGCTCCATCTTTAATGGTGCTTGGAATGGTTTTAATAGTATTTCGAGTGGCAATAATAATTACTGGTAGAACCAGCATTGACAAAGTAAGACCACCCACAATAGCTGCAGACCTGGGAAGATCCATAAAGTTCAGATAAACTACCAAACCTAAAAGCCCGAAAATAATTGATGGAATTGCTGCCAAATTATTGATACTAACCTCTACAATATCGGTAATTGTGTTTTTAGGAGCGAACTCTTCTAAATAAAAAGCTGTCATTACTGCAATTGGAAAGGAGGCAACCAAGAACACAATTATGGTTAAAGCCGAACCTATTAAAGAAGCTGCCATTCCTGCAATTTCTGGTTCTGAAGAATCGGCATTGTAAAAGAAATTTGTGTTAAAAACTTTCTTAACAAAATTTTCTTTTTCTAAAGCTTCTATGTATTCAATTTGGGCGGATTCTAATTTGCCATTTTTAACATCTCGTGAAATTTTTCCCTTTAACAGCATGTCAACATCGGAGGATGCAGAAAGCCAAATTCTTACTTTGGTGCCAATAAACTCAGGATTTTTTGCAATTTTTCTCTTTAGTTCCAAATGAGCACTTTTACTTAAAATACGGTAAAGATCTGATTTTTGGGTCCTAGTTTTTGCATCAGTAAATTTACTTCTTAGAGATTTTTTTACAGATTTGCGGTAATTGATTCGATCAGTCTCTTCATAATTAGTTAAATCAATTTCTAAGGAAATTTTATGAGCAGTAAAGGCAGGATGTCCTCTGTT
Organism: Lentimonas sp.; assembly: GCA_047628655.1. GTDB lineage: Bacteria > Pseudomonadota > Alphaproteobacteria > Rickettsiales > UBA1997 > JAJTCH01. The sequence continues at coordinate 13,573 of JBLHVR010000024.1, read as the reverse complement.
AATTATTGAAACAAACAAAACAAGCAAAAAGGAAACTGTTAATACGACAGATAATAACCCAGAAAATTTGAATATTTTTTCACTGCGATATCTTTTTTGCAGGCTATCTTGAATTCTTTGAGTGATCTGTGACATTATTTATTGGAATTTTCTATTGTATCTTTTAACCACTAGCAAGGCGATGATATTAAAAATTAAGGTCATGACAAATAATACTAAACCAAGAGCAAAAGCAGCTAAAGTTTTTGGACTTTCAGCGTCTTGATCTCCAACCAACAAGGTTACAATTTGTGCGGTTGCAGTTGTGACGGAATCTAGAGGATTGAAAGTTAAAGTCGCCACTAAACCTGCGGCCATCACCACAATCATGGTTTCACCAACTGCCCTAGAAAATGCCAACAAAATTGCGCTGATAATACTTGGAAATGCCGAAACTAGAACAACTCTTTTGGTGGTTTCAGATTTTGTACTTCCCATTGATAAAGCGGCGTCTTTAAGAGCCGTAGGCACAGAATTTATGGCATCGTCAGATAAAGATAAAATGAACGGAATAATCATTACTCCCATTACCAAACCTGCGGCTAAAGCACTTTCTGAAGCAACCTCAACTCCAAAGCTTGCAAAAAAACCTTTTAAGAATGGCGCCACCATAATTACGGCGAAATAGCCGTAAACTACGGTTGGAACTCCAGCTAAAATTTCTAAAACTGGTTTTAATATGTTTCTAGTTGAGGATTTGGCATATTCCACTAAATAAATGGCACCCATTAAACCAAGGGGAATTGCTACAATTAAAGCCACAAAAGTAATTAATAGGGTTCCCAAAAATACTGGAACAATTCCGAATGAACTTTCCGACAATCCTTGGCCTTCATAAACAGCAACTTGCGGATTCCAAGACAAGCCAAACAAAAATTGAACCCAGCTCACAGTTTCAAAGAATTTAAGAGCTTCGAACAGAATGGAAAGAGTGATTAAAAAAGTGATGATGATGCCGAAAGAGGTGGAAGTGATAAGAAAAAACTTAGTGACTGATTCTATGTGTTTTTTGGCATTAAAAGTTTTGTTAAAGAGAAATATTGTTCCAAAAGAGCAACAAATTAGTGCAATTAACAAAATAAAAGTTTGGGAAAGTAACTGAGCGTTAGAAAATAAAAAAAGAACAGTCAATAATATGAAAATTGACCAAATGACAAAGCAATAGAGATAATGGCTTTGAAGTGAGTGAGAGTAGCTTTTTACGCCACTTCTTTCAACGGAAGATCTTTTTAAAATTGCGATTCTTTTCTTGAGGAAGAAAAAATTAATGACAATTAAGGTGGCGGCAATTAATAAAAATGACATTATCCTTACTGTAATTTGTGACTAAATTTTTAAACCCAAATAAAAACTATGAAAAAGATTCGACTCTTTGTCAAAGAAACGGCTATTAAAGACAATCAAATAATTAAAATCAACGAGAATGATGCTAATTATTTAACTAAAGTGATGAGAAAGAAAATTGGCGACGAGCTATTGATATTCAACGGTTTAAATGGGCAATGGTTAGCAAAAATAATTGAGATTAATAAAAGAAATTGTCAAATTCAGGCAATTGAACAAAATCTTGAGCAATATTTCCCGCCAAATATCACCCTCGCCTTCGCTCCTGTTAAAAATGTGCGCATTGATTTTATTGCTTCTAAAGCCACAGAACTTGGAGTTACAAAATTTTGCCCAATAATTACTGCACGAACAATTGTTAATAAGATTAATTTAGAGCGTTTTACAGCTAATATTAAGGAAGCGACTGAACAATGTGAAAGAATAGACATTCCACAAGCTTTTGAGCCAGTTAAGTTGAATAAATTTTTATCTAACTTAACCCAAAATCAAATCCTAATTCTTTGTGACGAGTCGGGAGAAGGTAAAAAAGCTAGCGAGGTTTTACCTTTAATCAAAATTACTCCATCTCAAGAAATTATTATTTTTACTGGCCCAGAAGGCGGTTTTTCTAAGGAAGAATTTGAAATGTTCGAAAAAAGCAATTCTTACAAATTAAGCTTAGGACCAAGAATTTTAAGGGCTGACACGGCAATTATTTGCGCCCTAACCTTAACTCAGGAGTTTTTGGGTGATTTTTAGCCCCCCAAAACCATTTTGAAGCATTCGTGGTAATTAAAAATTCTCAGAAGGATTTTTAATTTGGCCTTTTCCTCTTCTGTCAAATCTTTTTCCATCAGCATTTGGGCTTGTTTTCCGGCAATTTTCATTAAATCTAAATCAGTGGTTAAATCGGCAATTTTATATTCTGGCAAACCGCTTTGCGCGGTTCCTGTTAATTTTCCACTTCCACGAATTTTCAAATCTTCTTCGGCAATAAAAAACCCGTCATTACTTTGCTTCATTATTGCTAATCTTTTTCTACCATTTTGACTTAAGCGCTTGCCGTAAAGCAGAATGCAGAATGATTTTTTTTCTCCACGACCAACTCTTCCACGAAGCTGGTGCAGAGCAGAAAGTCCGAAATTTTCGGGGTTTTCAATAATAATTACAGTGGCGTCTTTAACGTCAATTCCAACTTCAATAACAGTGGTGGCAACCAAAATTTTCGCCCCTCCCGACATAAAATTATTCATTATTTGCTCTTTTTCTTTATCCTTCATTTTGCCATGAATTAAGGAAGACTTTTCAATGCCAAAGAGTTTTTGAAATTGTTCAAATCTGGCCGTAACATTACTTAAAGGATTATTATTTTCTGGGCTTTCCGCGTCAGCATCACCTGCAATAACAGCAGATTCTTCAATTAATGGGCAAATCCAATAGATTTTTTCGCCATTTTGCAAAGCTCTAGAAATTGCAGCCAAAACTTCAGTTTCTTTGCTTTGAGAAATTACTCTCGTGTCAATTTCTAGACGGTTCTGGGGTTTTTCATTTAACAGCGAAATATCCATATTACCATAAAATGTCATCATTAAACTGCGAGGAATTGGGGTGGCGCTCATTAATAATACATCGGTAAATTTACCCTTTTCTGCTAATCTCATGCGCTGCATCACGCCAAATCGGTGTTGTTCGTCAATAATGGCAATTGCTAAATCTTGAAAAATAATGCCTGGTTCTAAAATTGAATGGGTACCAATTAAAATGTCTATTTGACCATTTTTTAGTTTCTCACAAATTTTTTCCTTAGCTTTTTTAGTGGTTTTAGAAGTTAAAATTTCAATATTAATGCCAATCTTTTCCGCCAAAGGTTTAAGAGTTTTGTAATGCTGAAAAGCCAGAAGCGTTATTGGGCAAAGAATTGCGGCTTGTTTTTGGTTTGAAACCGCCAAAAGCATTGCCAAAAATGCAATGATGGTTTTTCCAGACCCAACATCTCCTTGCAAAAGACGCAGCATTTTTTGACTAGAAGTCAAATCTAAATCAATTTGTTTTAAGGCTTTTTCTTGGCCGTAAGTAAGCTTGAAAGGCAATATTGAAAGAGTTTTTTGGCGTAAATCATCATTAAATGTTAACGCCCTGCCATTTTGGTTTTTAAGGTGTTTTTTGACAATTAAGCTGGCAAGTTGCGAAGACAAAAGCTCATCAAAAACTAGTCTTTTTTGATCTTCCGATCCACGATGCAAAGCCAATATTGCTTCTTTAAAGCTGGGCCATTTTTTTTTCTTCAATAATTCAGAGTCAATCCATTCCGGAATTTCAGGAAGAGTTTTTAAAGCTTGAACAATTTTAAGCCGCAAAAACTTTTGACTTAGCGCGCCAATTGATGGGTAAATAATTTCAAATTTAGGAATTTTATTAATTTCATCTTCAGGAAAAACATATTCCGGATGCGACATTTGAATTTCCCCGGAAAATTTTTCAACAATTCCGCTAACAACAACTTTTTTGCCAATAGGGAAATTTTTTTCAATGTAATTGGGATAAGTTTTGAAGAAAGTTAAGGTTAAATATCCTGAAGTAGAAAGGCAGCAAATTTTGAAAGGCTGGCGATTAGTGGCGGGTTTAATGTGAGATTCAACAATGGTTTTAACAATTATCAGATCTTTATTTTCCACTTCCTGCAAAGAAGGCAGAAATTTTTTATTTTCAATTCTAGAGGGTTTGTGAAGCAATAAATCAATCACCCTATTTCCACCAATTAACCGTGCCACAAAGCTGGAAAGCTTTTCACCAATTCCGCTGATTATTGTAATGTTGGAAAAAATATTGAGCAATTTATTGGCAAATTAGGTTTAAAAATTACTAAAAAATAGGTGAAAACTGAGCTTGTTGTAAAGTTATTTTTTAAGAAAAAAAGGCTTCTGCTCTTTTTAAAAATAACTCTCAAAAAAAATAATTGCCAAAAGATTGAAAATTCAGCGTAAAAAATTAATCTAAAAAAACGCGCCCCGTGGGGCGCATTTTTTTAAAAAATAAAATTACCAATAAAATGAATGAAATTATTGACCAAAAACAATACTTACAGCTGCTTGAAGACTTAAAAATAGTAATTGTAAATTCCAAAAAAAAGGCTGAAGAAATTCTACGAAAACAATTAATTTTAACTTATTGGCAGATTGGAAACAGAATTGAGGAAGAAAAAATTGGCGGAAATATTAACTACCAATCATTAATTGTAAAAAATCTTTCAGAAGATTTACAGCTTGACGCTTCAACCATTAGAAGGTCAATTCAGTTCTTTAAAATTTACCCTAAAAATGCTCCTCACTCAAATAATTTAAGTTGGTCACATTACAAATTTTTATTGGCTGTTAATGACCAAGATTTGCGCCAAGAATTAGAGGAAAAAGCCATTAATGAGAGCTGGAAAGCGCCACGCTTAGGGCAGGAAATTAAAAATTTAAAAAATTTAAAACCCACCGATAAAACCTCAAAAATAACTCGACCCACAAAAGCCAACTACCTCTACAAAGCCCAAATTCTAAATGTGGTTGATGGCGACACCTTAGTTTTAAATATTGATTTGGGTTTTGGAGTTAATAAAGAACAGCGCGTTCGTTTGGCTCAAATTAACTCTGCCGAAGTGAAAACTGAAGCCGGTCAAAAAGCAGCAAAATATTTACGAGATTTAGCCCTGAGTTTGCAGTTTGTAGTTATTCGCACTAATAAAATAGACATTTTTGGCCGCTACATTGGAGATGTTTTTTACCCAAAAATTAGTGGTGGAAAGCAAGAGAAAATTGATGTTTTTGAAAATGGAATTTATTTAAATGAAAAATTGCTGGAAGAGGGTTTTGCTAAAAGTTTTTAATCTCAATATTTTCCTTTTAATTTTCATCCAAAAACCCCAAAATAGCTGCAACTTTGCAAAATAATCTTCCAAACCAAAACTAATGAAAAAGCTTTATTTGAAAACTTACGGATGTCAGATGAATGTTTACGATTCTGATCGAATGAATGATTTGATGAGTAATATTGGCTACCAAAATGTTGATGAGCCTGATGATGCCGACATGGTGATTATTAACACTTGTCACATTCGTGAAAAAGCCGCCGAAAAACTTTATTGCGATTTAGGTCGCATTAAAAAACACAAAGCCAATTTGGCAGAAAAAGGCAGAAAGATGATTGTTGCTGTTGCAGGATGCGTGGGCCAGGCTGAAGGAGAAGAAATTTTTAAAAGAGCACCAGTAACCGACATTATTGTGGGGCCAGAAAGTTATCAAACTTTGCCCGATTTAGTAGGAAAAGTTCTGCGTGATGGCGGCAGGCAGATTGATCTAGATTTTAAACCCGACAATAAATTTGATGTTTTAAGAGAAAGCCAAGAGAAAAGCGCAGTTTCCAGCTTTCTCTCAATTCAAGAAGGTTGCGACAAATTCTGCACTTTTTGCGTTGTTCCTTACACTCGCGGCGCAGAATTTTCACGCACTGTAAAACAAATTTACGACGAAGCTTTTAATTTGGCCAAAAAAGGGGCGGTAGAAATTTACCTTCTAGGCCAAAATGTTAACGCCTACCACGGATTAGATGAAAATGGCGAAACTTTTAATTTAGCTAAATTAATTAGAAAAATTGCCCAAATTCCACAAATTGAAAGAATTCGCTACACCACTTCTCATCCCCGCGACATGGATGACGAATTAATTGCCGTTCACGCCACCGAAAAAAATGGTGGAATTGACAAATTAATGCCCTTTTTACATCTTCCAGTTCAAAGCGGTTCCAACAACATTTTGAAGAAAATGAACCGCAAACATACTCGCCAAGATTATTTCAAAATTATTGAAAAACTGCGTAAAGTTCGCCCCGATATTGGGCTTTCTTCCGACTTTATTGTGGGTTTTCCTGGTGAAACTGAGCAAGATTTTCAAGACACTTTAGATTTGGTTAAACAAGTTGGCCTTTCTCAATGTTATTCATTTAAATATTCCCCGCGCCCCGGAACGCCAGCCGAAAACATGGAACAAGTTCCAGAAAAAGTTAAAGATGAAAGATTGGCCAGATTACAAAAGCTACTCTTTTCGCAGCAAAATATTTACAATCAGCAATTTGAAGGTCAAACTTTTGCGGTGCTTTTTGACCGTAAGCCCAACGCTAGTAATAAAAAATCTCACGGCCAAATGATTGGCCGAAGCCCTTATTTACAATCGGTCGTAATTGAAGATCCGGAAGCTAAATATTTAGGAAAAATGGTGGATGTTAAAATTATTCAAGCCCGCCCCAGCAGTTTAATGGGGGAAGTTGTTAATTAGATGAAATTGCGCAATATTCTTAAAACATTAATTATTTTATTGGCTTTTCTGCCACTGCCCGCTTACAGCGAAATTAAAATTATTAACTGGAATGAGAAAATTACTCTTACAAAAAATGGTAAAGAATCTGAAATTAAAATAGAGGCCAGAATTTCAGATTTAAAAAAAGGCCAATATCACACTAATTTTGGTTTTTCTTTTAATAAGAAACAGAAAATCTCGATCAAAGAAATTCACCTCGATTACCAACCAGCGCAATATTCTTTTAAGAATAACAGTCTGGATATTAAGCTTTCTAAAGACAAAACCAATAACACAAACCTTACAATTTACATTTCTTATTCTGAAGAATATGAAAAAATTCATCAATATTTAAGGAAGGAGTCCATTCAAATTCCGGCTTGGGCAGAAGGCGCTAATGCTAGGGTTGAAGTTAGATATCCTTGGTCTTTAACATCTGCAACTTTAAATCGAAATATTAAAGAATTTAATAAAAAATTCGTTTTTGACGGAATTGTTTCCAAGGATGGAGTTTTGGAAATTGTTAAATTGACTAATATCAAAAATATTTGGAATGTAAAAATTAAAAATTTAATTGAAGTAAAAGGGAAAGTTAGGAATTTGGAAGTTGCCATTCCTATTCATTTCGCTAATGGATTTCAGCACCAATATGGGTACTTAATTAATTCTAACATTCTATCAGCAGTTAAAAAAGTGGACGACACTAGTGTTTTAGAATTTAATAATTTAAAAAATCAAAACATTAATATTGAAATAGAATCTAAAATTTACACTGGCAAAAATAATAATTTTACCATTACAAGAAACCCAAAAGATTATTTAGAAATTAGCCCAGGAGATAGGTTTTTAGCAGCCCAAATGTTACAAGAAATCTCCCAAGATCAAAGCCTTAATGGCTTGCCAATTTATGCCAGAATCGGCAGATATGTCCATAATTACATAAAATATGATTTAGCTCTTTTGGGTAAGTTACCCAGTTTAGAACAAATTATTAATGGCAAAATTGGCGTTTGCACCGAATATGCAAAATTATTTAATGTACTGTCTAGGGCCGCAAAAATCCCCTCTTTGGTGGTTACAGGAATTGCACAAGGAGAATACAGCGGTTTTGAAGGTCATGCTTGGAATTTAATCTATTACCAAAACAAGTGGATTAGCATTGACCCCACTTGGGATTTAATGAAAGGAATTGTCTCATCTTCGCACATTTATTTTCACGATGACCGCCCAGAATCAATTAGAGTAAAATGGGCTGCAATTAGAGGAATGGGAGATGTAAAAATAAATAACCAGAAGAATAGTTTTGAGGTTGAAAAACTTTGGTAGTTAAATTCTTAATTTGCCTTAAATGTTCGAAAAATCCATAAAATCTGTTGACAAAGAATTAGCAAAATGTAGGTTTTTTGCATCCAAATTATTCTAATTTTACCAATCCAATTAATTGCAACACAATGAGTGACGAAATAGAGCCAAAAAATGTAATGATTATTGAAGATAACCAGCTTAATCAAAAGATAGCTGACATGATCATCAAACAATTAGGTCACGACACAATTCAAGTTTATGAAGGCATAAAAGCCATTGAAACTGCCAAAAAAGAAAAGCCAGTTTTAATCATTCTAGACATTAAACTTCCAGACATCTCCGGAATCGACATCTGCAAAGAATTAAAAGCTGATGAAGAATTAAGAAAAATTCCAGTAATTGTTGTTACCGCACTTTCAAGCGCAGAAGAAAAAAGACACATTATTGCAGAATCTGGATGCGACAATTACATCGCAAAACCATTTTTACCTCACATGTTTGCAGATGCAATTGGCAGATACATTCCAGTTAGACAAGTTGATTGGGGAATTTAATCAATAATTTACAAAAGCCCCCAAGTGAAAATAAGGGGGCTTTATCTTTTTTACAAAAACCAAGCAAAAAGTGATTACAAAAATAAGAAGACCTTTGTTAATTTTCTTATTTCTTACAATAGCAACCCTCTCCTCCTGCTCACCTTCGCAATCTTTCCTTTTAGAATATCAATCCGAATTAAGAATTACTGAAAGAGAAGACCACGCAATCTGCCTTTCTCAAGGCATCAACAATGGATTATGGGACGAAGTAACCACCGAAATGTATTGGCGCTGCCGCCAAAAATTGGTTTCCGATCGCAAAATTAAATATCCATTTACTTACAGCAAATTTAAGCACAACAAAATAATTAACAAAATTAGCGAAGAGATGATTAAAAATCTCAATCGAGCTAAATCTTCTGCAATTGCAAAAATTGAAGAAAAAATCGACCTTAAAGATCACGACAAATGCGAATCTCTAGGAAATTACCTAGAAAAAGGCAAGTCGAACGACAATTACTACATTTGCCGTAAAAATTTAGTACTAGACCGAATTCCACCTTCCCCCAAACTAACTCACAGCTACGAAGCAGCGGCAATGCCAGAATATCGCAGTGCAGAATATCTAAGGATTTCCACCGGAATTAAAGAGGGCAGCAGAGAAGCCGTTGAAACAGCAAATTTAATGCTTCGATATCAATATTGCGTGGGTATTAACATTAAAAGTGACGATTTCAAAAAATGTTCAGCTGCGGCCGAAAGATCAAAACAATGCCTATCTCAAATTCAAGCCGTGACTTTAAAGAAAGACTTGGGAGATAAAATCTATTGTCAAAAACAAGCTTTCATACAATTTCCAGATAATTACGCATTAGCTAAAGATAAATCTTCTCAAGAAATTAAGGAAATAGAAGAATGGGCAAATAAAAAAAGAGTCAATTCAGCCCTACTCTATTTAGAAGGTAAAAGAGAAATGGAAGATGAAAATGACAAAATAGTGAAAAATGATTATGGAAAATCATACAATAAAATTGACCTCTTGAAATTAAGAGAACATTTCATCTTTCAATGTGTTAAAAAAATGACTGAAAAATTACCAGAATTCGCCAAAAAGAACAGCGAAAACTGCTTAAGCATCGCCAAAAACTGGGCTAATAAAAACCCAGAAAATAATTAATATCTCCCTTTTGATTTTCCTTAAGAAACACAACCCGATAGGTTAAATTTCTTAAGGAAAATTTTTTCATTAAAAAATCTATTAATTCACAAAAACATCAGTAGAAAAAAATATTTAAAAACTATTTACATTTCCACTTCCAACCCATATCATCCGCGCTCTTTTACAAGGACTATTTTACTCCTTAACTTTTTACAGATACCCATTCCTTCCTGTAAAAACAAAAAAGCTTAAATTTTATTTTTTGGACGGGTGGCCGAGTGGTTTAAGGCAGCAGTCTTGAAAACTGCCGTGCGTTTATAGCGTACCGTGAGTTCGAATCTCACCCCGTCCGCCAGTTTAGCCACTACGAACTCTCTCTCCACTACATTTTCCAAATTTTCCATCAACGCCCCAGCCCCACTATTGGCGGCGCTTCGCAGGTTTCAATTTCCATTTAGCTTCGCTGAACTTCGTTTCACGGCGTACCACGACCTCTCCAAAAACTCATAAATTTTGCTAAAATCGGGGTTAAAATTCTCCGTCTCTCTGTTTCACGTCCACCTTTTCTGATGTGGCTACCATTTTTCGGACAGTTTTCAACAAAGAAATATCAAAACCATGTCCAACAAAACTCGAACCAATTATCCTTTAGAATTTAAGGTTTCATCTGCCCAGTTGGCAGTTGATTCAGATCAGCCAATTGCCCAAACTGCTAGAGATTTAGGCATTAATCACAATACTCTACATAACTGGATAGCAAAATATTCAGATTCTGATCAAAACAATCAAAAAAATATGAATAATAATAAAACTACTTGTTTTGAAGAGAATAAGTGCCTTAAAAAAGAATTAGCTTTAGTGAAACATGAGCGCGATCTATTAAAAAAAGCGGCAGCAAAGTTTGCCAAAGAATCACGGTAAGGTACGCATGGATAAAAAATAACCAAAATAATTTTTCAGTTTTGGTTTCGTGTCGATTTATGAAGGTTTCCAGTAGTGGTTATTACAATTGGTTAAATCGTGGTTTAAGTGATAGAGATATTGAAAATCAACGATTAACAAAATCTATCAGGGAAGTTTTTGTGTCTAATCGCAATGTTTACGGCACTCGTAGGATTGCCAAAATATTAGCCAAAAATGAAATTGTGATTAGCAGAAAAAGGATTGGCAGATTAATGGCATCTGCTGATCTTTTTTGCAAAACTAAACGCAAATTCAAAGTTACAACTGATTCTAAGCATAATAAGCCGATAGCTCCTAATTTATTGAATCGTGGGTTTGATGTTTCTGCTCCTGATAAATATTGGGCCTCCGACATAACTTATATTCGAACTGGTAATGGCTGGCTTTATTTAGCAGGCGGTAATTGATCTTTACTCTAGGCAGATTATTGGCTGGTCGATGGCTGATAATATGAAAGCAAAATTGGTCAACGACGCCCTAACAATGGCGATTTGGAAGAGAAAGCCAAAGAAAGGTTTGGTTTGGCATTCTGATCGAGGAAGTCAATATGCTTCTGATAGCCACAGAGTTATTCTGAAAGATCATGGCATTATTCAGAGTATGAGCAGGAAAGGTAATTGCTGGGATAACGCGGTGGCAGAATCGTTCTTCCATACTTTAAAAACTGAACTTACCAATCATTATCAATTTAAAAATCAAAAGGAGGCTAAAAATGTAATATTTGAATATATTGAGGTTTTTTATAATCGAATCCGAATTCACTCTGCTAATAATTATTTAGCTCCAGTGGAATTTGAAAAGGTTAATAGAAAATACTTAAAATCTGCCTAATTTAGTGTCCGAAAAAAGGTTGACAGATCAGAATCTGAAGGTGCTAATTTCTGGATGATTTGTTCTAACTGATCTTTCAAATAGAGGTGTTAAAGACATTCTGATTGCCTGCATTAACGGACTAAAAGGATTCCCAGATGCAATAAATTCAATATTTCCTAAAACGGAAATTCAGCTTTGTATTATCCATCAGATTAGAAATAGCAAAAAATATGTCGCCAGCAAAAATAAAAAGTAATTTATGGAAGATTTGAAGCTAGTCTAAAAGGCTATTAGCAAGGATTTGGCAGAATCTAAACTTTTAGATCTTAAAGAAAAATGGGGTAAAAAATATCCACTAGTAATCAAATCTTGGAATAATAATTGGCATAATTTGTCGGGATATTTTAAATATCCACCAGAGATTCGGAAGATAATTTATATTACCGATGCTGTTGAAGGGCTGCATAGAAAGATCAGAAAAGTTACCAAAACCAAAGGTGCCTTTACTAGCCAGCAAGCTTTGGAAAAATTGATATTTCTGGCAATTAAAAATATTAGCAAAAAATGGCAGATGCCAATACCAAATTGGAGCTTGATAATTGGGCAGTTGGATATATTTTTTGAAAACAGGCTGAAATTAGATTTAGCCTAAATTAGAATTTTGACACGTAACTATGGACGTTCCCAGTTGGTGGTAGTGAGTTGACCCCTTATCTTCCTCTTAATAGTTAGATATGGTTTGAAGTACTAATAATATTGGCTTTATTACTCCTAATTATATCCTATTTGAACATCATAAGTTCCTATATATTCTCCTTGTGGTTGATTAGGATTTATAGTCAAAGAGCCTTTAATACCTATAGTATCTTGTCCAGAACCACTCAGAACTCTAGAAGCGCCACCTGATACTAGAGATAAAACTACTGGCATCGCAGTTCCTGGGCCAGATAATGTCATATTTGGGTTTGAATTGATAATCGAATAGCTAGCATTATTTTCACCTTCGACATTAAATATCGCAGATTGACTAGTTCCGCCAATAATTATAATTCCATCATTATCGGGTATGTTTCCACTTACGTCCATCGTGACTGTTCCTCCATTGGCATCAGGGGCAACATTTCCAAAATCAAGAGCTTGAAATTGCACTATCGACAATGCCTTTCTCACATATAATTCAATACTTACCGGAGTAAAAGTAGTTCCCCAAGGAGCCTGACATCTAGAGTCTGAAGAATTATTAGGACAGCCACGCCGTGGACAGTCAGTGGGAGAATTAGTATTTTCACAGCAAGTGCAAGCTATGACCGAATAACTACCGCTGTAAGCTCCATTTGTTTGATTTGTTGCAATATTGCTTAATATTCCCTTTATAGGTAAAGTCCAAATTTTAACATCTCCGATGCTGCTTCCATAATTATTACAAGTTAATCTGCCTTTTTTATTAAATTGGCATCCAGCAACTGTTGAAATATCGGCATTAAAATCTAAAGATATCGATCCTCCGGGCCCACTTAAAGATGTTGGCTTAGGTTCAACAAATAGCCTTATTCTTCTGCCTCGAGCAGTATTAGCGTGCGTTGTCGTAGTTATTGAGACTGATCCTTCTTGGCAACCTCCATGACTTACTATTCCTCCAGTTGTATTACAATTTGTCTCAAATGTTCCAGCTGTAGCTCCTGTGGAAATTTCACCAAACTGTGCCTCACTATTAGAAACAATAGAATTTACAGTTGCGGCTTGTGTTTCAAAAGAAAAGAATATTAGTGATAACCAAATAAAAAAATTCATAATTTATCCAAATTTATAGATATTATTGTAAATGTATTGTTCTGACCTTAATAAGGTTCACTTAGTTACCACCTAAACTATTTCAATTTCCACCGGGTGCTATCCTTTTAAAGGTCACCTAATTCGATGACCTTTACTCTCTTAAATGCGTCATATGTTTTAAACAACCATCAACATTGCTAGGTAATTAAATATTACCAAATTTATTAAAAATAAACTAAGGGATCCGCAGAGATGTTCAAGATAAAACTGATGTGGCTACCATTTTCCGGACAGTTTTCAACAATGAAATATCAAGATTATGT
>JBLHVR010000023.1:0-19102 GCA_047628655.1 Lentimonas sp. | reverse complement strand
AAGGCTCCATACACTGAGAACCAACATGAAAGCAGATACCAAGAGTTTTGGCGGAAATTCTAGCTTTTCTAATTAATGAGACTGAGTCACTTGGTAAAATACCAAATTTACTAGATAATTCAATTGCAGCGTGAGAATTTGGAATGGATAGGCGAATATGGAGTGATAAATCCTTGGCATTATTAGTTTCTGCCAAAATTTTATCTAATTCATCATGAGAATCTAAAGAGAAATCTCTAATTCCATAATTAAAATAAGCTTCAAAAATTGCCTCTCTACTTTTAATTGGATGCATAAAATACATCTTAGCTTGAGGTAATATTCTAGAAATTAGTTTTATTTCATTTAAAGAAGCGATATCAAAATCTTCAACCCCAGATTTATGTAGCTGTAAAAGAACTTTTTCTTCGGGATTACTTTTAACCGAATAAAGAACTTTGCCGTTAAAATTATTTAAAAACCACTTAGCAGCCCTATCGACATTTTCCAACCTTACAACATGAGTTGGGATCGCTGGCTTTAGTGAGTTTATTTGTGATTTAACAGAGCTTTCAATTTTTCCTTTTGAAAAATCTAAATAGCAAATATTAGAGACGCCGTCATATTCCATTTTATTTTATTCCCAAAAAATAAGTGTGAGTAGTTTTCACCTACAAAAACGGGGGCAAAATGTAATTTGGCTAGAACCAAAATCTTGCACCTAATTTAAAAAAACGAGCGGCGTAAATTAAGCATTTAATTTTAGTTGTAAATATTTTTTTACAGATTTTGATACATAATACAAAAAAATACTTATGGTGGCGATTCAATGATTGCATAAATAATTACAGGTTTTAATATCGCCGCTCTTAATTTTAAAAAAAATCGTCCCTTATAAAAAACCTTTATCAACTAAAACCACTACTAAATCAAAATGAAAAATCAAAAACAGAATATCGCAATAGTCGCAGCCATAGCCATAGCAATAATTGCAGCCGCATCTTATAAATTTTTAGGCAATAATTCTAATTCAGGAAAAACAATAGTTGCCAACTATAAAGGTGGCGAAGTAAGTCTAAAGCAAGCTCAGCTTGAATTAGATAAACTAATCGTTCAAAACCCAGATCTTCAAGGTTTAAACTTCAGTGACTTAAAAATAGACCAAAAAGAAGCTATTATTAAAGAAATAGTCTTGAAAGAGGTTGCTTTTAAAGAAGCTAAAAAACAAAATTTAAACAAAGGACAAGATTACGCCGATGCTTTAAGGTTGTTTGAAACTGAACTTCTTAAAAGACAGCTTTATGCAAAAATCACTGCAGATGCCAGCGAAGAAACTAACGTCAAGAACAGCTATGATGAGCTTTCTAAAGACTTAGCAACCAAGCAAGATATACGATTGAGTTATATTGCACTTAAAAATGAAACTAAGGCAAATTCAGTTCATAAAATCGTAACTAAATATCCAAATTCTTTTGCAGGTCAAGCTAAGAAAAAATCAATCGATAAAGAAATTGCCAAAAATGGTGGTGATTTAGGATTCGTTTTAGAAGACGCTTTACCACTAGAAATTACCGAACAATCTAAGAAATTAGAAAAAGGTCAAATTTCAAAACCATTCGCTCTTAATGAGAAATGGATCATAATCAAATTGGAAGATTTAAGACCAGCGCAAATCGCAGAATTTGAAGATGTTAAAGAAGCTCTAGGTCAAAACCTTGCTGCTAAAGCTTTGAGAGAATTCATCTTGAAGTCAGTAGAAGAAGCTAAAATCAACATTACAATTCAATAAATCAGTCCTCGCCCTGAGAATTTAATTAATTCTCAGGGTTATTTTTTAAAACTGCCAGACCACTCACAAGCAACATAAATGTCAGCAGCAATCAACAAATCGAAAAAGAAGGAAAAAGTTAACAATCTTCTTCTGCTAATTCCCTATTTAAAACCCTACCACCGCGAATTATTCTACATATTCGTCACCCTAATTTTTACCTCAGCAATAATTCTATTCATTGGTAAAATTGTTAAATATCTAATTGACCAAGGTTTTGAATCTAGAATTTATCTAAACTACACCTTACTTGCGCTAGTTATTACAATTTTCACTCTCGCAATTGCTGGATATTTTCGCTCATTCTTAGTCAATTCAGTTTCGCATAAAGTTATCGCTGATCTAAAAAAAGAAATCTATGCCCATGTGATTCGTGTATCTTCAGAATTCTTTGAAGTATCCAGAACTGGAGATGTAATCTCAAGATTAACTGTCGATACCAGCCTTCTACACAACACCATAAGCAGCTCAATAGCCTTTTTTGTGAGAAATTTCTTACTTTTCTGCGGAGGATTAGCATTACTTTTTTCAACCAGCCCCACACTAACATTAGTTTCTCTAGCTCTCATTCCCCTTTCCATCGCGCCAATTTTCATTATGGGTAAAAAAGTGAAGCAAGCTTCAAAAAGCTCCCAAGAAGCCTTATCTGAAGTTGGCTCTCATATCGGAGAAACAGTTAGTGGAATTAAAACCATCCAATCTTATCTTTGCGAAGAAAAGGAAGTGATGAAGTTTAATAAATATTTAGAAAATTCTCTGTCCTTTCTAATTAAAAAAGTTCATTTTCGAGCTCTAATTATTTCCTTAGTTATTGCAGCTTCTTTTGGAACAATTGCAATAGTTCTATGGTTTGGCGGCAATATGGTTTTAGACAAAAGAATGTCATCTGGAGACCTCTCTTCCTTCATATTCTACTCTGTAATTTGTGCAACCTCCTTAGTGGCAATAAGTCAAATTATGGGTCAACTACAAATTGCCTCTGGAGCAGTA
Organism: Lentimonas sp.; assembly: GCA_047628655.1. Classification (GTDB taxonomy): domain Bacteria; phylum Pseudomonadota; class Alphaproteobacteria; order Rickettsiales; family UBA1997; genus JAJTCH01. Next base: position 16,305 of record JBLHVR010000023.1, on the reverse strand, counting down.
AAGCGCTTATTTGAATTATTAGATATCCAATCCCCAGTTTTAGAAAATTCTTCCCCAGAAAAATTAATTGACAAAAAAGGTCATGAAATTATTTTCCAAGACGTTTCTTTTGCATACCCTTCCAGCAAAGAAAATCTAATTCTAAAAAACTTAAATCTCGATATTTTACCTTACGAAAAAATTGCCATCGTCGGCAAATCTGGAGGAGGAAAGAGTACAATATTGCAACTTCTAATGCGTTTTTATGATGTCAATTCAGGAGAAATAATTATTAACGGTCAAAATATCAAAAATTTATCTTTAGAAGATCTTCGCGGATTATTCTCCTATATCTCCCAAGATTGCTTCATTTTTTCTGGAACTATTTTTGAAAATATCGCCTATGGAGATTCCGAACTTACCGGAGCCGATGTCGAAAAAATCGTTGAAGATAATCAATCACTACATTTCATTAAATATATGCCAGACGGTCTTCAAACATCCGTTGGTGAAAAAGGCATTAAGTTATCGGGCGGAGAAAAGCAAAGAATTTCCATTGCCAGAGCAATTGTCAAAAATTCTCCAATTCTACTTCTTGATGAAGCAACATCGGCACTTGATAACGAAAATGAATCCTTAGTAACTGAAGCATTAAAGAAGCTAACCAAAAACAGAACTGTTATCACAGTTGCTCATAGCCTCTCTTCAATAATTAATTGTGATCGCATAATTTTCATCACAAATGGTAAAATTATGGAAGTTGGTTCTCATCAAGAATTGATTAAAAAAGATGGTCTGTACAAAAAAATGTATGATCACGATCTCTAACGGCACAACATCCACAAATGAGTCTAAAACTTAATTTATACATAATTAAAAAATTCCTCATTAACTTCGCTCTAGTGCTGATTTCCATCACTCTGCTTTTAGCGATGATTAATATTTTCGATCTTTTAGATCGAATTTCTGGAGTTCAAATTAATTTCTGGAAAATAATTATCCTCGATTTCCTGTCAATTCCAAAATTCATAGAAGACATAGCTATTTTTTTAATAATGCTCTCTTCAATGATAACCTTATTTTCCCTCTCAATTAGAAGTGAAATCACGGTAATGCGATCTTCTGGTCTATCTTTGTGGAGAATTCTTGCTCCAATTTCCCTATCCGCCTTCCTGATGGGAGTTTTCTTCGTCTTAATATTTAATCCATTATCCATAGCTTCATCTAAAAAATTTTCCCAAATAGAACAAAAAATCACCCAAAAACAAGTTAACTCCCTAACTCCAGAAGGAGGAATATGGCTTAAGCAAAGCAATATTTTAAATGACGATGAAGATATTATAATAAGATCTGAATCTATTAGCCGCAAGAATCTACGAATGAGTAATGTAAGCTTATGGTTTTATGATAAAGACCACACCTTTTACAAAAGAATTGACTCTAAAGAAGTACATTTCGAGAAAGGTTACTGGCATGTGCGAGAAGCTATAATCAATGATGACAAAAGAATTAATAAGTCAATGTCTGATGATTTAAAAGTAAAAACCAATTTAACTTCAGAATTTATTACCAAAAAAGTTTTAAATAATTTTGAAGATGTGCGTCTTTTTTCAATTTATGAATTGCCATCTTTAATTTCCAATCTTAAAGAATCCGGCTTTTCGCCAAGAAAATTCACTGCACATTATAACTCGCTACTCAGCAAACCATTCTTATTTGTTGCAATGGCACTAATGGCAGCATTTTTTACAATAAATAACGTCCGCAGCAAAAATAATATTTTGTTATTTGTCTTAGGAATATTAATGGGACTAATATTCTACATTGCATTAGTAATTTTTGGCGCCCTTGGAGCCTCAGGAATTGTGTCAATTTTCATTACCAGTTGGATGATACCTATAATATTAATAGCAATTAGTATGTTGCTAATTTTCCGCAAGGAAGTCATCAACTAAAATTTGATAACAAATTAAAACAACCGCAAACAAGCTATTACTTGCTCAACAGATAAAATTTACTATCTATCAAAAAATGAAAAATGCATTAGTATGTTGCTAATTTTACTCAAGGAAGTTATTTATTATGATAGATCTCACCCTTTAATAAAAAATTTAAAAAAATTATGAAAAATCTATTAATTATAATAATTTTACCTTTCTTAACTATTTCTTGCTCAAAATACAAAATTTCCGACTTATCAAAAGATAGCCAAACTCAAAATATTTCGCAGCTTCCAGAATGGATTATTACTCCAGACAAAGACATTAAAGAAGGAGTTTACGGAGTTGGAATTGCATCAAAAAGTATTGGTGGAATAAAATTCCAAATTCCTCAAGCTGAAACTGATGCTAGAGCCAATATCGCTGTTCTAATTGGATCAGAAATGTCCAGAATTACCAAAGATGCTCTCAGGGAATCAAAAATTGCTGGTCAAAATGATATTGAACAAGTTTTTACACAAGCAACTAAAGAAGTGGTAAAAAACATGCCCTTATCTGGCGCCAAAAGAACCAATATTTATCAAGGAAAGGATGAAACTATTTATATTAGAATGGTCTTAAGGGGTGAGGATTATAGCAAATACTTAACCAATAGTAAGAAAATTTATGATAATCTGTTAAATAAAGCCGATCTTTCTCGCGACAATTTAAACAAAGCCCAAGCCGCAACCAAAAACTTGTTTGACGAGTTAGACTTAGAAAAAGCAAATTAAGGAGATTTTATGAAAAAAATATTAATATTAATTCTACTAACTTCTTTTGCTTCATGCGTTGATAAAGACGCTATTGAAGCTAAAGAAAGACAAAAAGCGAAACATCAGGCCGAAACTTCAACTCGCCTTAATGAGTCTCAAAAAAATACCGAAGGTCTTTTTGATGAAATGTAAATATTTGCTCGCATTATTTTTTACAATTTCTTGCGCGGTAAATCCCAAAATAGAATCATTAAATCAATTACCAAATTGGTATATCACCCCCCAATCTTTTGATTCACAGAACCTTTATGGAACTGGTGAAGGATTCACAATTGCGGAATCCAGCAAATCTGCCTTAAATAATTTAGCTGGAAAATTAATTACCACAATTTCCTCCAACTCTTCACTTCTCATGGAAAGCAACCTCTATTCCATAAATGAACAAAGTCGCCGTAAAATCAATGAAGAAGTAGCAAAAATTACTTTTAACAATTACCAAGTTAGTAGGTCGGCAATTTTTAATGCCCAAATTTACTCTGAAATTACTGTGAATCGTGCTGATTTTATTGCAAATTATTCCCAAAAATTAGACCTCCTTAATAAACAAATGTCCGAAATATTCACAGAGGCGCACAATAAAACTATTCTAGAAAAATTTAATCACTTAAAACAGGTTAATGGTTTAAGTCTTGAGGCTGAGATTATTGCCTCAGTTTTGAATTCTCTTGGCGAAGAAAGAGAAATCGATCTATATAAATCATACCAAAGATCGTACCATAATTTATCATCTAAAATGGAGTTCTTTATCGAAGATAAAAAACTTCCTTTACCCTTAAAACAAAAGGTAATTAGTAATTTAACTTCCCAAAATCTCAAAATTGTTAAAAATAAGAACCTAAAAAATCCCAATTTAATAATTGTCAAAATTAATGTTGATAGCAATTATAAAGAGCTTTACGGTAGTCATATTGTAAGATTAAGACTAGATTTCAATCTTATTTCTAATCAAAATAAAATCATCAAAAGCTCTTCTGTAGAAAATACTGGAAGCTCAACTCTTGAAAAAGAGGCGGCTATGAAAGCTGCAATTAACGGCATTAAAGATTTTAATTTATTTTAATTTATGAAAAAAATATTAGTAACAGGAGGTTGTGGATTTATTGGATCGTGCTTTATTTTAAAGCAAATTAAAGCTGGCAATATTGTAGTGAATTTAGATGCCCTAACTTACGCCGCCAATAAAGATAATTTAGCCGAAATTGAAAATAATTCAAATTACCATTTTTTCCATGGCAACATCCTCGACTCAAATTTGATTAGTGAAATTTTAGAAAAGTTTGATATTGACTCACTTGTTAATTTTGCCGCAGAATCTCACGTTGATAATTCAATTTCTAATCCTGACGCCTTCATTAAAACCAATATAAGTGGCACCTTTTCTTTACTTGATTCCGCTTTAAAATATTGGAAAAAATTAAACACAATAAAACAAGAAAAATTCCGATTCATCCATATTTCAACCGACGAAGTTTACGGATCATTAGCTTTAAATGATCCAAAATTTACTGAAGAAAGTAAATATCTACCAAACTCCCCCTATTCTGCTTCCAAAGCCGCATCCGACCATCTAGTTAGGTCTTGGAACGAAACCTATAAATTACCTACAATAATTACCAACTGCTCCAATAATTTTGGCGCACGGCAGCATTCTGAAAAACTCATTCCGACTGTAATTAAATCAGCTCTGGCAGGAAAAAATATTCCAATCTACGGTAATGGTAAAAATATTCGTGACTGGATTTTTGTTGAAGATCATTGCGAAGGAATACAATTAGCAATAAATAAGGGAGAGGTTGGTGAAAGCTATTGCTTTGGTGGTGATGCTGAAAGACAAAATATCGACATTGCAAAGCAAATTTGCCAAATATTAGATGAATTACATCCCAAATCGAAAGGCTCCTATAAAGACCAAATTACTTTTGTTGAAGATCGCAAAGGGCATGACTTTAGATATGCTATCGACTCCTCAAAATCTAAAAAAGAATTAGACTTTAAATTAATAGGAACTTTTGAAGAAAAACTCCTCACAACCGTTAAATATTACTTATAAATATGAAAGGAATAATTCTTGCTGGAGGCTCCGGGACAAGACTCGCTCCACTTACAAATGTTATCAGTAAACAGCTTTTACCAGTATATGACAAACCAATGATTTGCTATCCTCTGGCCAGTTTAATGTCTATTGGAATTAGGCAAGTTCTAATTATTAGCACCCCTCAAGACACCAAAAACATTGAGAAATTCTTAGGTAATGGAAAAGATCTGGGAATTAGAATTAAATACGCCGTTCAAGAAGAACCAAAAGGAATTGCTGAAGCCTTCATTATTGGCGAAAAATTTATTGGAAAAGACGATGTTTGTTTGGTTCTGGGAGACAATATTTTCTACGGATCGGAAATGAATGTTGAGGGCCTACAAAGTAAATTTAATGATTTGCAAAACGGAGATATTGATGCTTGTATTTACGCCTATCAAGTTTCCGATCCTGAAAGATATGGTGTTGTAGAATTTGATAAAGAAAATCCCAACCTAGCAATTAGCATCGAAGAAAAGCCAAAAAAGCCAAAATCCAAATGGGCGGTAACCGGTTTTTATATTTATGACAATAAAGTAGTAGAAATTGCCAAAAATCTAAAACCTTCAGATCGCGGAGAATTGGAAATCACCGATGTAAATAAGGTTTATTTAGAAAACAAAAAACTAGGAATCATTAAGTTGGGTCGTGGATTTGCTTGGCTAGATGCGGGAACCCCAGATTCTTTGCTCGATGCAGCAGGATTCGTTCAAACCATTGAAAAAAGGCAAGGCTTAAAAATCGCCTGCTTGGAAGAATTAGCCTTCCGTAGAGGGTTCATTTCAAAAGAAAAATTGGAAAAACTAGCTGGACAATACAAAAAAGGCTCAGATTACCGTAATTATTTAGACAATATAGAATAAAATGACAAAAAATCTCTCTATCATTCTTGTCACTTTTAACAGTGCAAAAATTATTTCCAGCTCTCTAAGCCGCATTAATTTTAATAAATATAATGTTTTCGTGGTTGATAATGCCAGCCTGGATGAAACTTGCTCTATTGTTTCGAAGGACTTTCCAGAAGCCGTTCTAATTAAAAACAATAAAAATATCGGCTATGGCAGAGCCAATAATATCGCTTTAAGAGAAGCTAAGTCAGATTTCTCTCTCCTGCTAAATGCTGATGCATTTATTTCCGAAGAAACCATCGACAAAATAGTTAGCTCAATGAGTAAAAATGACCAAGTTGCAATTGCAGGACCTTTTGTTTATGGCTGCAGTAATGTCGATCTAGAAAATGAGCGTCTTTGCACCAATATAAAAAAAACCCGCTCCTTTTCAGAAGATGATAATTTCTTCTTTAATCAGTTTATAACTGGAGCTGCAATGTTTATGAATATGAAGATCATGAGGAAAATAAACTTCTTCGATGAAGGATTTTTTCTTTATGGAGAAGATAATGAGATTTGCAAAAGAGCAGTTAAAAAAGGCTATAAAACCGCTATTGCCAAAAATACAAAGTTTCATCATCTCAGCGGACAATCTTGCGATATTAACCAAAAAACTAGAGAAAAAATCATTTGGCATAAAATTGCTTGGTCAAAACTATATTACACACAAAAAGTACACGGAATTTTTATAGCAAGGCTCAAGGCAATTAGAATGATATTAAAATTTACTTTGTTGATCATTAAAGATTTGATCAAAAACCGAAAAATATCAGCAACCAATAAGTCTGCTTTTAAAGGCTGTATTGATTTTATGGTTGGACTGAAAGCTTTTGATAAAAATGACAACCCTCGAGGTTAAATTTAAAACACCACAACATGTCCAAATTATCAAAAAAATTCTCCAGTCGATACATAAAATCACTGTTCCGGAATTTTCTATCTTCGTCTCCCAAAATTGCCAATAGGTTAAATTTATACAACCAAGCACTTTCTTATAAATCGACTGAAGGTGAAGAAATCATCAATATCAACGATGGCTCCGGTCTAGTTTTCATCGCCAAACAGATCCCTGCTGAAATTTTAGTTGCGGAGAATACTGGATGTAGCCTTTATCCAGATGGAGAAACCTATAAAGTTTTATCACCTGATTCTGGCATAGTTCCTAGTAATTGGGTAAAAATGTCGTATGGAGAGAAAAATATCATTGATATTGATAACTGCGCAATCAATTTAATCGGTGTTCACAAGGGAGTCAGCCACTTCTTTCACTTCTTCTTTGATTACATCATACCTTTATTATTTTACTTAAATCTTGGTTATAAAAATCAAAAAATATCAATTCTAGTTCGAAGTAACTACTCCAAGGTTCAAAAGGAAACCTATGATGCGATAGAAAAGCAATTTACTAATTTAAAATTTGTTTTTATACCAAAAGGCAGCTTCGCTAGATGCGCTAATTCAATTTATATAAAGCACGTTCACACCGGATTTTATGATTATCAGAGGAATAAAGACGTGCCTTCAGCAATAAATTTACTAAGAGACTTGTTGGTTAAAAAATATGATATTGAAGAAGAAAAGTATGAAGAGAAAGAATTAATATATATTTCCAGGCGAAAAGCTAGATTGAGAAGAATAATTAACGAAAAATCGTTAATAAAATATCTCACTGGAAAAGGATTTAAAATTATGGTGCTGGAAGATTTGACCCTGAAAGAGCAAATTGATTTATTTTACAATGCAAAATTCGTACTGGGGGCACATGGCGCTGGATTCACAAACTTGATTTTTTCTTCTGCAGATATGCAGTTTATGGAGATGTATCCGAAGCATTTTAATACTGGGCAAGATTTTAGAAGAATATCCCAAATTCTAGAATTAAAAAGATATGTTCATCAAGAAAATAATGAATTTATGTGGCAAAGCTTCTTTGTGAATATGAAACAAATAACTAAAGCAATTAATCTTATTTTGAAAAATGAAACTCCCTAAATTACTTTTTTGGAGAGACCATAATATTCCTCTCTTTACGTCCTTCCCGATTTGAGATCTTATTTATTGGGGCTTTATTATCATTAGGTGAAACTTTTCTAACTGTAGTATTTTTTATATCAGGGCGGTTATAATAAAATATTCTGTAACAATAGCTTCCTTCCATAGGATCAATATTACCACTTGCTAAGTTAATATTTTCACAATTCTTCTTTTCAAATAAAATTACATAATTTGCACCATATTCAATAGCTTTATCAGTAATTTCTTCTTTTAAAGTTTTTGATGATTTCTGGGAGAATTCCCAAGAGGAAACTTGTTTTGCAGAGCCTTTATAATCATACTCTACTTGATTTATTGACCCGTTTAAAGTTTGAATTTTAGTTACCTTGGTAAAATAAATGTCAGATTTTTTAACATTTGGCTTATCTTTTTCATTGAAATTAAAATATTGAAATTCTTCGTGACGCTTCTGGTTCTGAAGTGTGCAAGAGGAAATTGCAAAAGATAATATTATAATTAATGTGACTTGTAATTTTTTCATATTATGAAACTCAATTTGTTAAAATTATGTTTCAATCATATTACAAGGTTCTTTTTTGTTCAACAATTTCATAACATTCAACAATATCAGATTCTTTGATGTCATCATAATTTTCCAAAGCAATTCCACATTCAAAGCCATTCTTAACTTCTTTAACATCTTCTTTGAATCTTTTAAGAGTTTTGAGTGATCCATCATAAATTACCACATCTTCTCTAAGTAACCTTACTTTAGAACCTTTCTTAATTGTACCAGAAGTAACATTGGAACCAGCAATTTTACCCGCACCAGAAACTTTGAATACTTGTCTAATTTCAGCAGTTCCAAGAAACTCTTCGGTTTTAATCGGCTCAAGCATTCCACCTAGAATCAATTTCAATTCATCAACAACATTGTAAATAATTGAGTGAGAACGAATATCAACATTTTTGTCTCTAGCAGCATCTTTTGCTCCCGCATTAGCCCGAACATTAAAAGCGATAATAATTGCGCCTGCAACTTCTGCCAGACTAACATCACTTTCAATAATTCCACCAGTAGCGCTGTGAACAATTTTAATTGCGACTTCCTCAGTGTTTAACTTAACTAAGCTTCCAGAAATAGCTTCAACCGAACCATGAACATCTCCTTTGAGGATAATTGGTAAATATTTAGTTTTCCCTGCTCCAGCTTGTTTGAATATTTCATCAGCTGATTTAGCTGTGTTTTGCAAGCTTCTTTCATCACGCTTTTTCTTGTCGCGGTAAGAAATTATGTCCCTTGCTTTTTTCTCTTCATCCACTTGAACAAATGTATCTCCAGCATCAGGAGCACTGTCTAAACCTAAAATTTCAACAGGCATTGATGGAGTTGCTTCTTTTAAATTTTTACCATGATCGTCATTCATTTTTCTGACCTTACCATAAGCAGTTCCAACTACAATAATATCACCAATTTTTACGGTACCTCTTTGAACCAACATTGTAGCCATAACACCTTTTGATTGATCAACTTTAGTTTCGACCACAACTCCTGAAGATTTTCCTCCATATGGAGCTTTTAAATCCATCATTTCGGCTTGTAATAAAATTGCCTCTTCTAATTTATCTAAATTTAGCCTTTGCTTAGCTGAAACTTCCACAAACATTACATCTCCGCCCATCTCTTCTGGCACGATATTGTGACTCAATAATTCATTTTTAACTTTTGAAGAGTCCGCTGCTGGCTTGTCAATTTTATTGACAGCAACAATAATTGGAACTTCAGCAGCTTTGGCATGATTAATAGCTTCAACAGTTTGCTGTTTAACTCCATCATCTGCTGCCACAACTAAAATTACAATGTCGGTTGCATCAGCACCTCGTGAACGCATTTTTGTAAATGCTTCATGACCAGGAGTGTCAAGAAAGGTAATATATTTTCCAGATTTTGTCTTAACTCTTGAAGCACCAATATGCTGAGTAATTCCACCTGATTCTCCGCCAACAATATCAGTTGAACGAATTGCATCAAGCAAGGAGGTTTTTCCATGATCAACATGGCCCATAATTGTTACAACTGGAGCCCTGGAAAGAGTTTCAACATTTTCATCATCATAAACATTGATGACATCTTCAACATCGGAATCTTTTACTCTTTTAACGGTGTGACCAAATTCTTGAATTATTAATTCAGCAGTATCGGCATCAATAACTTGGTTAGAAGTTGCGACCATTCCCATTGTGAAAAGCCTTTTAACTACATCTCCAGTTTTTTCAGCCATTCTTTCAGACAAATCAGAAACACTGATTAACTCTGGCAAGATAACTTCATTGATAATTTTTGCATATTCCTTGGATTCTTTAGCTTGATTTTTCTTCTTCCTTCCTCTGCGATATCTTGATCCATCTTCATCATCAACGATGAAGGTTTTTAGCATTCTCCTGGAATTAAATTTTTCTTTTTTGAAATCTGACGATTTACCCTTCTTTTCAGGACTCTTATCTTCTTCTCCGGCAAATTTATTTACTTTAACCTTCTTAGGCTTTTTCTTTTCTATAGTTTCAACCTTTTCCTGCTCTACTTTCTTTTTTTCTTCTGTTGCTTTTTCACGCTCAGCCAACAAAGCTTTTTGATCTTCAATGCTTTTTTTAATTTTACCGCGAACATCAAAATTATCGACTTGGTAAACAGTTTTCTTTTTAATTTCAACTTTTGGCTCTACTACTTCCTCTGTCTTAGACTCTGCAGGAGATTCCACCGGAACATCTGCCGGAACATCTACTGGAACATCTGCTGGAACATATACTTTTTGTGACTGTTCTGGGGCTTTTTCTTCTTTTTGATCTGAAATAATCTCTTCTGGATCAAGCTTTATTTCTTGTTCTTCCGGTGCTTTTTCAGTTCTTTTAATTTTTGATAAAACATCGAAATCTTTTTCCTTAACATCTTTTTCTTTGGACAGATTTGAAATTGCAGCTTGTCGAGCTTCAAATTCACTCTTACTCAAATCTCTAGTACCAGTCTGACTATCGGATCTACTAGGATCTTTCTTTCTTCCTTTAATGGTAACTTGAACTAAAGAATTACTTATTCTTTTGTTTTCAGCATTTTTATTGGATATGACTTTTGGGTCAGAAACTTTTGGATCAGAAGCACCGGGAACTTTAAGCCTTAAAGTAAGCTTGCTTCTAGTTTTTTGATTAGTTTGATCGGAATTGGTTGATTTATCCACTTTGTTAACGGTTAATTGTTAATTTTAAAACATCAGACTATGTTTAAAACTGCTAAAAATTCTTAGGCAGCCTTCACTTACATTATCGCTTATTTTTCTAACGCCTCTTTAGCTCTGTTTTTAATTTCTTCAGCAATATCTTCGTCAAAGCCTTCAATCGATTGTAACTCAGAAATTTCAGCCTCAGCAATCTCTTCAATAGTAGAGAATCCTTCGGCAGCAAGAAGATTAGCAATGATGTCTTCAACGTCTAAAGCATCAACAAATAATGTGGAAGATTGATTGAATTCAGCGTTTCTTCTGGCCGATTCTTGATCATCAGTCATGATATCGATCTTGTAATCAACTAGTTTTGAAGCTAGACGAACATTTTGACCGCCTCTACCAATAGCAAGACTCAATTGATCTTCAGCAACAACAACTTCGATGATGTTATTTTCCTCATCAACCACAACTTTACTAATTTTAGCTGGAGTTAAAGCTGAAATTACTAATTCAGCAATATTATCTGACCATTTTAGAATATCGATTTTTTCACCACGAAGCTCACTACTAACTGATTGAACTCTACTTCCCCTAATTCCGATGAATGATCCAATGATATCCAGATCTTCTCTTCTGGAATAAATAGCAATCTTAGCACGAGAACCTGGATCACGAGCAACAGCTTTAACCTCAATATTCCCTTCATAAAGCTCTGGAACTTCACCAGAAAATAATTTAACCAAAAATTGTGGATGAGTGCGAGATAGGAATATTTGAGAACCAAATGGCTCTTTACGAACATCTTCAACATAAACTCTCATTCTATCCCCAACGCGGAATGTTTCTCGTGGAATTAAGCCGTTTTGATGAATGACAGCTTCATATCCATCAACTTCCATAACGATATTTTTAAGACCAACTTTCTTAACTGAAGCATTAACAATATCACCAATACGATTTTTGAATTCTTCGTATTCTTTATTCTTCTCAGCTTCTTTAACTTTTTTGATTATTTCACCTTTTGCAATTTGAGCAACAACACGGTTTAAATCAATTGGAGGAAGTTCTCTGCTGATAAAATCACCAATTTTAATTTCTGGTGCATCACTCTTGGCGTCGCCAATTATAATATGAGTTCTACTGTCAAAGATTTCTTCATCTTCTTCATTATTTTGATTAGCAAACTCATCACTAACAACTTTTAATTGGTTGTAAAGCTTGATTTGTCCAGACTTATTATCAATTACACAATCGATATTTAAATGGTGGCCATATTTTTTCTTTGCCGCCGATTTAATACCTTCTTGCATTGCATCGATTATGTCTTGGGCAGCGATGCCTTTTTCGTGAGCGATTGTTTCTGCGACCAATAAAATTTCTTTATTGCCCATCAATGTTAAATTGCTAGCCATTTTTTATAACAAAGTTTTGGAAATTGATTAAAAAGAATTATCTCGCTTGTCTTGATTACTTAAGCGAGAAATATAGGGGATTTTACTTATCTACAACTTAAAGAAATGAAAACATCGAGAACCATCTAAAGAAGCGGATAATAATGAGCTTCTTTTACAAATGCAATATTTATTAGAGGGGGCGTTAATTTTCTATTGGCTAATAAATAAAAAAGGATTATTAATTTTGGCCGCTTAATTACAAATATAAATACTTAAATGTCAGAAAAAGCTAAAATATCAATAATAATGGGCAGCAAGTCCGATTTCCCGACCATGGAAAACACCTGCAAAATTCTAGATGAATTCAAAGTTCCATTTGAAACCAAAATTGTTTCAGCCCACAGAACCCCCGATCGCCTTGTAAAGTTTGCTAAAAATGCCAAAGAAAATGGCATTCAAATTATCATCGCTGGAGCCGGTGGAGCAGCTCATCTACCTGGGATGGTGGCTGCAATGACTGAAATTCCAGTTCTAGGAGTTCCAATTAAAAGTAAATCTTTAGACGGAATAGACAGTCTTCTTTCAATTGCTCAAATGCCCTATGGAATTCCAGTTGGAACCTTGGCAATTGGAGAAGCGGGAGCAAAAAATTCCGCTCTTCTGGCAATTGCAATTTTAGCTTTAAATGATGCAGCATTGGCGAAAAAACTAGCTGAATTTAGAAAAAAACAAACCGCATCAGTTCAGATAGATCCAAAAGCTCAATAATTGATGCATATTTATCTAATCAAACGCCTAGCCTTAATTATCCCAACATTATTTTTCATAATGCTGGTTAACTTTCTCATTATTCAAAGCGCTCCGGGTGGTCCAGTTGAAAGATTGGTAAATAATCTTAACAATCCAAGCTCAATATCAGGCGAAGCTTCAACCACAAACCAAAATCTTAATTTCAAAACAGGAAGTGAGAACGGCAATATTAAATATCGTGGCGCACAAGGAATTGACGCTGATATTATTGAAAAAATTGAAAAACTTTACGGCTTTGACCAGCCCTTATGGACCAGGTTCTGGCTGATGCTGAAAAAATATATCACTTTTGATTTTGGAGAAAGCTTCTACCAAAATAAATCAGTAGTCGATTTAGTTATTGATAAAATTCCAGTCTCAATTTCCCTGGGAATTTGGACAACCTTGTTGGTTTATTTAATTTCAATTCCGCTAGGAATCAAAAAAGCAGTTCAAAATGGCAGTAAATTCGATATTTATTCCAGCTGGATAGTTATTATCGGCTATGGAATTCCATCGTTTTTATTAGCAATTTTTCTAATGATTTTATTTTGCGGAGGAAATTTCTGGAATATTTTTCCACTTCGAGGCTTAGTTTCAGAAAACTTTTCCGATTTAAATTGGTATCAAAAAATTGCTGATTATTTCTGGCACTTAGCTCTACCAGTTTTCTCAATGGTAATTGGTGGATTCGCTAGCCTCGCCTTTCTTTGTAAAAACTCCTTTCTAGAAGAGATCAATAAACAATATGTTATTGCCGCAAAAGCCAAAGGATTAAACCAAAAACAAGTTCTATATCGACATATTTTCAGAAATGCCATGCTCATAATTATTGCTGGCTTTCCCGCAGCCTTGGTTTCGGTAATTTTTACCAGCTCAATGCTTATTGAAATTATCTTTTCCCTAGATGGATTAGGTTTTATGGGTTTTGAAGCGGCAATTTCAAGAGATTATCCAATAATGTTTGGAACTTTATTTTTCTTTACGATAATTTGGCTGGTCACCAGCATTATTTCCGACTTAACCTACCGACTTGTTGACCCTCGAATTGATTTTGAAACTAGATGATTATTGAAAACACATACCTACTTCTTGGAATTTTAATGTTCCTACTTCTTATTGGTTCCGGTTTTTTCTCAATGACCGAAACCGCTCTAACCAACTGCTCTAAAGCTAAAATTCATCGCCTTGCTAAGGATGGCAATAAAAGAGCCATTCGCACCGAATTTCTCATCAAAAATAGTGATAACACCATTAGTGCAATTTTACTTTGCAATAATGCCATCAACATTCTTGCATCAGCAATTGCAACTAGTGTTTTAATCAAGGCCTTTGGTGAAACTGGAGTTATTTATGCCACATTAATTATGACCATGCTAATTCTAATTTTTGGAGAAATAGCACCAAAAACTTACGCTCTTAGACACTCTGAAAAGATGATTCTTTCCGCTTCTGCCACAATTTATGTTTTGGTTAAAATCTTCAACCCAATAACCAAAAGCATTCAGATTGTTATAAATAAAGCCTTTAAGATTTTTGGCTCCAAAACTGCAACCAAAGGTAGAAAACATAAATTAATTTCTGATTTAGAGGAAATTAGAGGAACAATTGACCTAAAACATAAGGCGGGATCAATCGTTAAATATGAAAAAGACATGTTAGATAGTATCTTAAATATGGAAGATACGGAAATTGCTAATGTCATGATTCATCGCCAAAATATTGATTCAATTAACATTAATCAAGATTTAAAGAAAATTCTCAAACAAGCCCTAGAAATTAATCACAGCAAAATTCCCCTATGGGATAAAACCGAAGATAATATTGTTTCAGTTTTGCATGTTAGAAGGCTTATAACTGTTTTACACAGTCATAATGGAGATTTTACTAAGATTGGCATTAAGCAGGTTACTATTGATCCTTGGTTTGTTCCAGAGAGTAATACTTTAAAAAACCAACTAATCTCTTTTAGAAACAAGAAGGCAAAATTCGCCCTCGTAATTAATGAATATGGCAGCTTGATGGGAATTGTAACAATGGAGGATATTTTGGAAGAAATTGTGGGAGATATGGACGACAAGGAAGGCGGCAAATCTAAAATGAACATAATTAAATTTAAAGATGGTAATTACAAAATTTCCGGGGAATTACCTATTCGAGATATTAATCGTAAATTAAATTGGAGTCTTCCAGAGGATGACGAAACCTCAACTTTAGCCGGATTATTAATTGCCCGAATTGAGAGGATTCCCGAGGAAAAAGAAAAATTTGAATTTGATGGATTTAGAGTAACAGTCTTAAAAAAGACCCACAATAAATTGTTATTTTTAAAGGTTACCCAAATTAAACAACCTGATTAAATAGAAAATCTTCTAGATAACTTTCCAAAAGTAAAGCAAGTAGAATTATAAAAATGCAATAATCATTTGCTATATTTCTCAGTAATACACCTTAAAACAACAAGACAATTCCCAACTATATATTTTAATATCACATGAAAATTATGAATTTTAAGCAAATTATTAGAAGAAATTACTCTATTAATATTTTAATAGGATTAATTCAGGCGGCACTCTTGGTAAGCCTGCAGAAACTACAATTAGAAACAAAATTCACTGTTCCGTTTATATTTCTTATAATAACGACGAACATAACCCTACTCTTATGTTTGAAGAAAAATAATTTATCGAACTCTATTCTTGCATCATTGGTTATTGGCGTAGTATTTTTTCTAATCGCATCTTTATTTTTCTATAGCCTCGATATCACATCCCCGAGACAAAACAAATATCACATATTTTCTTTATTTATTACCCAAATAATAGCTCTTTATATAGCCACACCATTCATTCAAACCTGGATAAATAAAAAGAAGTTTGTTTTTGATTATAAAGATTTATTTCATCACAGTTGGAATAATATTTTCATAGTAAAGATTGCTGTAATATTGATGGGTATTTCTTGGTTATTAATATTTCTATGCGGTGGTTTATTTACAATTTTAGGCATTCCACTTTTGGCATTTTTTTTAACACCGACATTTTCTATATCATCCACATCAGTATTATTCGCACTTGGTATTTACATAGGAAGAGAAAAGCATGAAATAGTTAATTCTTTGAGATCTATTGCCATCGCGCTATGTAACATACTTCTGCCTTTAGTATTGGCTATTGATATATTGTTTATGATTTCATTGTTATTTGTTGGA
>JBLHVR010000022.1:0-21020 GCA_047628655.1 Lentimonas sp. | reverse complement strand
AAGAAATATTGATGCCGGCCAATTAGAGGAAATTACGCAAGATGAGCAAGAGAAAATTGTAGAGCTTTTTAGAAAAAAGAGATATGAAATTGCTAAAATTATTTCTCAACCAGAAGGGGTGGAAAAATTATTAGCAGCAGCATTTAGTAATAATGATGGATGTGTTGCTAATGTTAGTACGCAATTTGAAAGAGGCTATCTATCAATGATGATCGATGATGTAGCTGACAAATTAATTTATCAATTCTTCACCAAAGAAATTACCGAGAAAATATTTGATAATGGAGATGATAATCTTGGAAATAATGAAGATGCTAGTGAGTTAAATAATCCAGTAATTCATCGTCACCGCATTTTAGGAGATATGTTCTTTAAAAAAATGGAGGCTTTTGTCTTAAAGCAAAATTTTTCTAAGTTATTTATTGAAGATTTAAGAAGAAATTTTGGAAATGAAGATTTGGTAGAAGAAATAAATGGCGAGATCTTTTATGATTATGATTCGATAGGAAAAATTTCTACCCATTTTATATTGGAAAGATTGAATCAATTTGGTTTACATCAAGAACAAAATCCGATGGAACATGTAGATCAAATCCAAATGCAAGAAGCTGATGATCTATTTAGTAATGCAATAGCCAAATCTTGCATTGAGTATTTAGATAAACCATTAAATCAAAAAAAAATTATTGAAGATAATATTGCCTTAGACACAAATAGCGATTCAGAGGAAATTAATTCATCTGTCGCAGAAATATTATTTCAAGAACTAGATCCGGCAAACCAAGATGACCTCAGACCCAAAGAAATAGCACTTTACTTGCTAACTAAAAGAACGCCAGAACTTAAAAATCATTTAGTGGAAGGGTTGGATCAATCTAAAATTGAACTAATCCAAAGTAAAATTTCTAAAGCTTTGGATCAAGCCAGAACAAGAACAAAAAGAGCAAGAGTGGAAGAAGATCAAAAACCAGAAGGATCACCAAAAAGTCCAAATTCAGCAGGATCGTGGATGACCAAAGAAAATATGGAAAATCTTTTTAAGGAAAAAGCAAGAGAATAAAATAAACTTCTCCAAAATATTTTAGATCAACTTAAAATCTCTCGCCAGATAAAACGAGCCACAAATTACAATTCGGCAGGGGTTTTGTTGGTCTAAATTAACTAAAAACCTGATTGTTTCTTCTAAATTTCCCGCAATTAAAGCTTCTTCAATTTCACTTTTTAACACTTCACATAGAACCTCTTTTGGGTTTTCGCTATTTGACTCTCCTAACACTTTAACTGGGCAGATAAAATCGATGATTTCTTTAAATGGCTCAAACAATTCCGCTTTGGCTTTTCCCTTGCTAAAACCAGTAATTAAGTAATTTCTTTTGGATTTTTGCGATTTTTCATCTTGAGATATTTTCTCGCAAATCCACTCTGAAAGAGCTTCGAATCCACTTTGATTGTGCGCTCCATCTAGGTAAATTTCATCTTCTGGATTTAAAATTTTACAGCTCATTTTCTGTAATCTTGATGGCAGAAAAGCATTTTTGAGGCCTTTTTCAATGGCTAATTGTGGAATTTTAAAATCTTCCAAAAAGCTTAAAGTGGCAATTGCTAAAGACGCATTTAAATATTGATGATTTCCTGCCAAAGTTGGCTTGGGAAGGTTGTTGAATTCCTTTTCACCGAATGAAAAATTAAACCCACCATCAGAATTTGCTTCAATTGTGAAATCTTCATCAAAAGAAAAAAGTTCATTTTCAATTTCTAGACTAGTTATTTTAATCATTAAATTAGCAGCAACATTTTGAGGAGCCAAAAAACAAGGGGTTCTGGGGCGCATAATCCCTGCTTTATGTAACGCAATTGCGCCTAATTGATCACCCAGAAATTCTTGATGATCGAAGGAAATTTCACTGAGTATTGTGGCAATTTTTTGATCAATTAAATTAGTGGCGTCAAATTTTCCACCCATTCCAGTTTCAATAATACAAATATCGGCTTTGTTTTGACTGAAAGCCAGAATTGCTGCCAAAGTTAGTGCTTCAAATAGGGTTAAATTTTCGCCCTCTGCCGCCGCCCTAACCTCCTCTAGATTTCGATGCAGGTTGCCATCGGAAATTAAATTGCCTGCGACTGAAATTCTTTCATTGCAATGATGCAAATGCGGCGAGGTGTAAATATGGGTTTTATAATTGGATTGTTGTAAAATTGCTGCCAAAAATGTACAAATTGAACCTTTACCGTTAGTTCCTGCAACGTGAATTACTGGCGGCAGATTTTGTTGTGGATTATTTAACTTTTGTAAAATTACGCGTAACATTTCCAACCTTTCTTCTGAAGATTTTACATGGTTAGATATCTGGTTTTTGGGATAATGAGGAAGAAAGACCATGATTTTTACTTTAAATTTGAATGCACTGAAGTTGCAGCTAGATATTCCAAGTTTTTTAGTTGTAATTGAACTTCATTCTTAATAAATTACAAGCTTCGTTTTTTAAGAATGCCCGATTGAAATTGATGAAAAATTCTCTTATTAAAACCCTAACATCCTGCTTTTTTCTGATCTTTCTGCCTTTGAGTCTTCAGGCTAAGAATTTTTCCGACATTGAAATTGAAGGTTTTATTGATTCAACTAGTGGAATTAGGTCACAAGAATCATCTTACAACAAAGCCACTCTTCCAGAAAGTTCTAAAAACCAATTGAGCAGCAACCCCGATTTTACTGGTGAAGCTGAACTTCACTTAAAATTTTCCAATATTACCGAATTTAATCTTGAATATGGGGCCGCTGTTGAGCTGGATGCCACTTTTGGAAATGCCACCGAAAATAATGGTTTTGATATTGAAAAGGCCTTTATTTTTGCAAAATCTGATTTTGGTAAATTTGAAGTTGGAAGTAATTCTTCCGCTAATTTAAAAATGAAAGTTGGCACTGAAAAATTCGCTCGTGGCGCTGGTGGAATTAACGGTAAATATTTGCAATACATTAATTTACCAATGCTGGGAAATAGCGCTAATTCTGCAAACCCAATTTGTGCTGGTGGAGTTTCTGATGCTGCATGTTCTAATATTAAACTTCCACAATTCATTCTAATTCCACAATCTCCCATTGCTCATGGAGGCTCTGCTAAAGGCTTTTACAGCGATGTCAACCAATCTGGTTTTAATAAAAATGACAATGGCAACGAAGTTCGTGATGGTCAAATTAGTGATTTAGCTGACGCGGTTAAAATTAACTATTACAGCCCCAGAATTGCTAGTTGGAAATTAGGCCTGTCTTTAACGCCTGACACTGGAAACAATGCCAATTCACATTCAATTTCTGGTAAAAATGGTGGCAACATTAAACAGGTAATTGGTTTAGGATTAAACTATTCCAACAGTTTTGGAAATGTGGGTTTGGCATTTTCTGCAACTGGAGAGGTTGGGAAATTTAAGAATGGCGCCAATAATGGTGAAAAGAAAAATGATCTTAAAGCCTACGATTTAGGAATAATGACAACTTATTTAGGTTTTACCATTGGTGCATCTTACGGAAATTGGGGAGATTCTTTGGAAGATAAATATGGCATTAATTCTTGCAATTACGATGAATCACTTATTCTTAGTGCGCAAAATTGTTCATCTAACAATTTAAAATTTAATGACGCAACTTACAAAAGTGCGGGAATTGCCTACCAATTCGGGCCTTTTGCCACTAGTTTGACTTACTTAAAAAGTAATTTTCAAGAAAATGAATATCAAGCCCTGTCATTTGGCATTGACTACAAAATGACAAAAGGTTTAATGCCTTACTTTGAAGTTACAAAATATGAGTTTACTTCTAACAAGCCACGAGATTCAATAGAAGCTTCATCTGACCAATTAAAAGACAATGAAGGTTTTGTTGGTTTGGTTGGGTTACTATTTTCCTTTTAAATACCATTTAAAATGCACAGCGTCGCCGCATTAGATTCCTATTTATTACCATTAAAACAAATCCTCGATAAAGATGGGGTGAGCGAGGTGTCTATTAATAAGCCTGGAGAAATTTGGGTGGAAATCAGAGGAGACATGGAAAGGCACGACATGCCAGCCTTCGATTACGAACATTTAAGGTCTTTGGCGCATTTAATTGCCCAATCAACTGATCAAAGAATTAGTGAAGAAGAACCACTTCTTTCTGCCACACTTCCCGCCGGATATCGAGTTCAGGTGGTTTTTCCTCCTGCTTGCGAACCTGGCTGCGTTGTGATGTCCATTCGTAAAAAAAGTGATTTAAAGTGGAATCTTGACGATTACGAAAAAATGGGCGCTTTTAAAGCTGCCGCCACCGGAGATTCGGAGGACAAGAATGATTTAATTTTGGCAAAATTACTTAAATTAGGAAGAATTAAAGATTTTCTGCAAAGAGCAGTTCTTTACAGAAAAAACATCGTTGTTTCTGGAGGAACTTCCACTGGTAAAACAACTTTTACCAATGCCATGCTTCAAGCAATTCCAAGTAACGAAAGGTTAATTACTACAGAAGATGCTCGCGAGATTGACCTTAATGTTCACCCCAACCATGTTCATCTTCTAGCCTCAAAGGGTGGCCAAGGAAGAGCTAAAGTTGACACTCAAACCCTTATTGAAGCTTGTTTGCGTTTGCGTCCTGATCGTATTATTGTGGGAGAGCTTCGAGGTCAAGAAGCCTTTAGTTTTTTACGAGCAATTAATACTGGTCACCCTGGGTCAATTTCCACTCTTCACGCCGATTCTCCTCAAATGGCTTTTGAACAGCTTAAATTAATGGTGATGCAGGCTGGGCTTGGAATGTCTCCGAGTGAAATTATGTCGTACATTAAAAATGTTGTAGAAATTGTGGTACAATTGAAAAGAGGTGAAAAGGGTGTTCGTTTTGTTTCTGAAATTTATTTCCGTAAATTAGAAGAACTTAAGGCCAAGACTGCTGCGGAAAGCTAATTTCCGCTCTTTGTAGTTAATTTATTTACCGCAAACTCACCTTTTGATAAACATCTAACAATCGTTTCTTGTCAACTTTAGTGTATCTTTGCGTTGTTGAAAGGCTGGAATGACCTAACAACTCTTGAATAGCTCTCAAATCTCCACCCGATTCCAACAGATGAGTCGCAAAGGAGTGACGAAAAGAATGTGGCGTCACATTTTCTGGTAAATCTAAATATTCCCTAATTTTCTGAATTAATTTTTCGAAAGAAGCTGCTTGGTATTTTTTACCCCGAAGCCCCAAAAACATTGGCTCATCATCATTAATGTTATGCGGAATCGCCCTCAAATAATCATTAATTCGAGTTTCAATAATTGGCAAGCTTGGAACCATTCTTTCCTTACCGCCCTTCCCTTTAATTCTAATCATACCATTATTCCCCAGATGATCTTTAGTCATATTTAACGCTTCAGAAATTCGAAGGCCACAACCGTAAATTAAGGTTAGCAAAGCTAAATCTCTTTTAAATAACCAACCTTCTTTGGAAAATTCACTAATTGCATCAATGATGGCGTCGATGTCAATTTTATCCACCGCTTTTGGAATTGGCTTGCCTAATTTTGGGGTTTTAACATTTTCAATTTCAGTATTTTTAATAATGCGATTTTCATTTAAAAATCTGAAAAAACTTTTTAAGGAGGAAAATGCCCTAGAAGTTGAGGAATTTGAGAAATTTTCTTTTTTTCTAAACGACAACCAAGAGCGAAAATCTGAGATGGTTAGTTTTTCTAGGGTAGAATTGGTGATTAATTCATTGCCTATTGTGAGCTCACTTTGTGCAAAAGAACCATTAATAAACTTTAAAAAATAGAGAATGTCGCTTTGGTAGGCAGAAATTGTGTGGGATGAACATCTTTTTTCTAAATTTAAATAATTTATAAAATCAGCTATTGAGTCTTGCAGCTGCTGGTTTGCGACTAATTTAAATTTCATTTTAATGGGATTGAAAAAAGTCGCTACCTATGGCGACTTTTTTTTATAATTTTCGCCTTAAACTGACAATTTCTTTTGAAGCATTTCATTAACCACTTTTGGATTAGCCTGACCCTTACTTTCTTTCATTACTTGCCCAACAAAAAATCCGAATAATTTATCTTTACCAGAATGGAATTGTTCAACTTTTTCAGGATTAGCTGCAATTACAATATCGATTATTTTATCAATAGCTCCGGTGTCGCTAACTTGTTTAAAACCTTTTTCTTCAATAATTTTTTTCGCCTCATCACCGCTCTCAAACATGAAATCTAAAACTTCTTTGGCAATTTTTCCTGAAATTTCACCACTAGCAATCAAGCTCAGCAAGTCACTTAATTTTTCTGCAGAAACCTTAACATTGGAAAAACTCACCGCTTCTTTGTTCATTCTGCCTAAAAATTCAACAGTCAACCATGTTAAACAAAGTTTAAGCTCGTGTTTTTTAATCAATGTTTCGAAATATCTAGAAATTTCTTTGTCGGAAGTTAAAACTCCCGCATCATATTCGCTCACTGAAAATTCTTCAATGTAGCGTTCTTTTTTGGCATCAGGAAGTTCAGGCATTGCGGCCTTAATTTTATCAACCATTTCTTGACTTATTTCAAGCGGCGGAAGGTCTGGATCGGGGAAATAGCGGTAATCCATGGCGTCTTCCTTGCTGCGCATTGTTCTAGTTTCACCCGTTACAGCGTCGAATAATCTAGTTTCTTGGTTAATTTTTCCGCCATTTTCAATAATTTCAACTTGACGAGCAGCTTCAAATTCAATGGCCCGAACGATGTTTCTGGTGGAGTTTAAGTTTTTAATTTCACATCTTGTTCCAAGCTCA
Source organism: Lentimonas sp. (assembly GCA_047628655.1). Lineage (GTDB taxonomy): Bacteria > Pseudomonadota > Alphaproteobacteria > Rickettsiales > UBA1997 > JAJTCH01. The sequence continues at coordinate 14,238 of JBLHVR010000022.1, read as the reverse complement.
GTTTCACCAACTAGGCGCACTGAAACATTAGCGTCGCAGCGAAGATTTCCTTTTTCCATGTCGCCGTCGCAAGTGTTTAAAGCTCGAACAATGGCGCGAATTTTCTTCACATATTCTGCAGCTTCAATTGGCGATGAAAGATCGGGATCGGAAACAATTTCCATCAAGGCCACGCCGCAACGGTTAAGGTCGATCAGGCTGAAGGATGGGTGTCCATCGTGAATTGATTTTCCAGCATCTTGCTCAAGGTGAAGACGAGTAATTCCAATATTTTTTTTAATTGCTGGCTCGGTTTTATTCTCACCCTTATTTTCAACAGGAATTTCAATTTCAACCACACCCTCACCCACGATTGGATCAGAGAATTGTGAAATTTGGTAGCCTTGAGGTAAATCGGCGTAGAAATAATTTTTACGATCAAAAATTGAACGAAGGTTAATTTTTGCGTTTAGGCCAATTCCGGTTTTAACTGCTTGACTAACTGCAATTTCGTTAATTACTGGCAGCATTCCGGGCATTGCAGCGTCGACAAAGGAAACTTGGCTATTTTGTGGTGCACCAAAAGTTGTGGAACTACGAGAAAATAATTTGGAATTGGAAGCGATTTGCGCGTGAATTTCACAGCCAATTACAAGTTCGTAAGTGTTGACGTTAGATTTAATTGTGTATTTCATTGATTGTTTAAAATTAGAAAATTAATTTATTGTTGCTGTAGATCATCCTTACCACCTGAGGCAACTTTTTCAACCCCAACAAGGTGAGGACTTGGACTAGGAGAATTTTTACTTGTCGAAAGAGGAGTTTGATAATTCTCCTGTTCCATTTTTTTAATCTCTGGAGGCTGATATTTTCTTCTAAGATTTGCAATTTTCATTTCATTTAAATCATTAAGCAAACCCTCTTTTGATCCACCTTCAGAAATTTCTGCCATCGCACTTTTATCACCTTTTTTTTCTCCTAAATATTCTTCCTTCATTATTTGATCCACATCTTCCCTTGTAAGATCCTGACCTTCATTATTTTTAGATCCATAATGATCTCTTAACATTACAAGATCTCTAGCTTCTTTCATAATTTTTTCTTCTTTTACATCGCCAATAGCCGCCTGAAAGTTAGCATCGTAATCTTTACTGGGTTCTTGCAGCTTATTAATATTGGCAAGTTTTTCAAATGTTGCCGAACGAATTTTTAAATCTTCTTCAGATACCTTTCCTGGTTCAACATTACCAGCTTCTGTGTTAGGTATTTTAAGTGCTTCAACCTTAGAAAATTTTGTCTCACCATTTGAATCTGTTAATTCTACATAAAGATCTTCTTCATTAGGTCTCAGATATTCGGCTTTAATTGTACTGCTCCCATCTGGAGCAACTTCAAAAATGTCATCAATTGATATTGCGGTTTTTCCTTCAGGTAAAGCATTCTCAAATAATTGACCACTCTCTAGAAAAACTGATTTTGCTCCGTTAAGAATTTTGGTCACCTCAACATCTTCAATTTGAGATAATTTTAACAAATTACCAAAGTTTTTATTTTCCCTTAGCGGAAGAACATGATCTTTCAAATAACCACCTTCGATCGCATTAAATAATGTCTCGCCTTCTTTTCCACCAAAGTTTTTTTGTAAAAATTCTTTTAATCCATCTTTATCCTTATTTTTTACCAACCAATCAGACAAATCAGAACATAGGATATTATCTACTTTAATTTTTGTTAAACCTTTTTCTAAATCTTTAATTGCATCGTTAAATTGATCTTTTGTTTTATCTGTCGCTTTTAGAGCTTGCTGCTTTAAATTCTTAATCAAATCAGATACTAGATTCTCATTCTTTTTACCATTATCCAGAGATCTTTCAGTTGGATGGGAGAAAACCTCAACCAAAGCCGCTGCCATAACACCCGACAATGGAGATTGCATTAATGGAGCAAGAATTTGAAAAGCACCCGCAGTGGCTTCATTTTGAGTTATTGCCGTTAAAATCTCAGCTGGACCGTTAAATAAATTAACAATTCCAGTAGTTAGTGCATCTATTTCAAAAGCATCAGTAACGGCGGCAAATTCTCCAAAAAATCCGTCAGTACTAAAGAAAGACCCAAGATAATTTGCTAATGTTGCCCCACCCTCAAAAAATGGACCAGCAATGTCCACAATAACTCCTAAAGGAGGAACTCCCATTAAAGAACAACCAATCATAGCTGCTTGCAAAATTTGATATTTTCTTATTTCATCTTTCTCATCTATGTCACCTTGTATTTGACCTTTAGCTTTTTCCGCTACATCTTGGAAAGTCTTCTCAATCTGAGATTTTGCATCTTCAATATCTTTTTTATCTTTCTTAATTCTTTCATCAAGCTTTAAAGATAGTTTCTTGTTCGCAATCTCTCGCTCCTTTTCTTTCAGGGCGCCTCCGATTAAACCACTATTTTTAACCTCGTTATCTAAGGAATCTGAAAGTTGCTGACTGGGAGTGTTAGATTCTAAATTTTCAACAATTCGCAACATTGTATTTTTTCTGGCAGCTTGAAATTCTTGCCATTTTGAAGATCCAGCAACTGTATTTGCATTTAAATCTGGTATAATAGATTTAACAAGATTCCCAAAAGTGTTTTTTGAAAGCATTGCCCCAGAAGCAGCGAGGTTAGCAAAATTAACCCTGGATCCTTTTTCAATATCCTGCAGTTCTTTTGCATTATCTTCTTCTTGTTCGGTGGTTATTGTCTTTTCACCAGTATGGTTGTACATAGATGGCAATCCTGAAAGAATCTCCCTAGCCCTAGAAATGTCAGTTAACAATAGAGTTTCCTTGGTTGAAAGATGAATTTTTGAACCAATTCTTGCCTTAATTCTATCTGTCTCATGAAGATTAGAACCTTCAGCAGCAATATTTTTTTTAATTTCATCTTGAACAACTTCTAATTGTTCGGTTTTTTTCTCAAGCAAGGAAAGTGATTTTTGACAAACTTTCAAAAACATCTTATCTGCGTAAGAAATTTCTGCATCTTTTGTAACGGCCGCAGCTATGGCTTCATCGGTTGTCTCAGTGGGAATAGATGGTCCTCGATTCATTACATCATTAAAATGAAACTCGAACTTGTCGTAATCAGGTTTTGATAAGTGATTTTGAGCAATACTTAAAAAACCTTCCTGAACTTTTGGATCAAAAAAATCAACTTCCTCAATCTCTCTAGGTCTTTTTAAATTTTCTCTTGTTTTATTTACAGTAGGAGGAGCGCCTTCCAGATTATTTAATATTGCGGCCATAAATATTTATTATTTAATTGTTAGTTATTCCTTTGTAAAACTGGCAATTAATATTGCAAATCTTTTTCATTAACTTTTTTACCTGCCGAGCAGAAAAACCCTTGTCAAGACCGTTAAACAAGCAATAGTCAGCATATTTTTTTCTCTCTCTTTCATTCATCTGGTTTTTGTTGATTGACTCAAATTTTTTTCTCGCGTCAAACAAGCTTAGGCCTTTGCTTCTTTGCAAGAAACGATTAAATCTAATTTTTTTAGGAGTAATAATTGTGATGGTTTGGCTGCATCTTTTAAAACCGCCTTTTTCGAATAATAAAGGAATATTCAAAACAACAATTTTTTTACCATTCCGACGATTTTTGTTAAGGAAAGAATCTTCTCTTAAGCGAAGGGATGGGTAAATAATATCTTCCAATTCATCAAGCTTAATTTTGTTTTTAAAAACCTCTTTTCCCAACAATTTCCTATCAATTTTTTCATTAACAATTGCTTTTGGAAAAGAACTCTTAATTTGATCAAAAATATTTTTATCTTCACAAAACAATTGATGAACTTCAAAATCGGCATCAAAAACTGGAATTTTTAATTTTTTAAACACGCCAGCAACAAAGTTTTTTCCACTTGCAACTGGGCCTGTTAAGCCAATAATTTGCATTATTTAAAGAAAGATATTGTGAGGAGTTAAATATGAATTTAAATCTTCTTTTAATTTAGTTAAATTTTCGGCGTTTAAAGCTTCGCACCTTGCAACTAAACAAGCGCTGGTATTACTGGCTCTAACTAACCACCAACCTTCATTGCTTTGAACTCTAACTCCATCAACATCATTAAATTTTACGCCTTTTACCCTCAATTCTTCAGCAATTTCACTAACAATTGAAAATTTCTTTTCCTCGTCGCAATCGACTCTAATTTCAGGAGTAGAGAAAGTTTGAGGTAGCTCTTTTCTAAGCTGAGACAAAGATTTACCACTTTTAAGTAAAATATTAATCACTCTAATTGCGGCGTAAATTCCATCGTCAAAACCAAAATAACGGTCTTTAAAAAATATGTGACCACTCATTTCTCCTGCCAATAAAGCGCCAGTTTCCTTCATTTTAGCTTTAATTAAGCTGTGGCCAGTTTTCCACATTAAAGGCTTTCCGCCTAATCTTTTAATTTCGTCAAAAAGAACTTGGCTAGCCTTAACATCGGCAATAATGGTGGAATTTGGATGCTCTTCTAAAACATCCTTAGCAAATAAACACATCAGCTGATCTCCCCATAAAACCGTTCCTTCTTCATCAATTACTCCTAGACGATCTCCATCTCCGTCAAAAGCGATCCCAATGTCACAATTATTATCTGCAACTGAACGCTTTAAATCGAATAAATTAGCTTCAACAGTTGGGTCTGGATGGTGATTAGGAAAGGTTCCATCAATATCTTCAAAAAGCAAAAAATGTTTGGCTTTTAACTTTTCGGTTAATTCCTTCATCACATTTCCTGTGGCGCCATTTCCAATGTCCCAACTAATTCTTAATTGCTTTTTTTCATCCAAAAACTCGTCTAAATCATCTAACAGACCACCCTCACTTTCAATATTGCAACTGCTGGACAAATTGTCGACATATTCATCGGTAATATTGACTGATTTTAAATCCCCCAAACCTTGAACATAATCATCATTTAGGGCAATTTTTCCTAATTTTAGAATGTCGTCACCAAAGAATGGACGATCTTTTAAGGCAAATTTAAAGCCATTGTGATTAGCTGGATTATGCGAACCTGTCACCATAATTCCGGCATCAACATGTAAGTGATGAACAGCAAAATAGAGCATTGGAGTTGGGCACAAACCAACATCAAAAACATCAACTCCCGATTCATTCAAACCTGAAATTAAAGCATCTTTTAGTGCTGGAGAGCTTAATCTTCCGTCATATCCAATTGCAACTTGGCTTTTTTCTTGCTCGCCTTTTAAGAATCTGGCGAAAGTTTTTCCAATATGGTAAGCATCTTTACAAGTTAAGGTTTCCTCATAAATTCCCCTAATATCGTAAGCTCTTAAAATTGATGAATGAAATTTGTACATAATTTGATATTTATTAATTGGTTTGAGAAATTTTGCCAATAAGTGGGCTGGAAGCGCTAGCGAATTGTTTTTTGTCCATCCTACCTGCTAAATATGCCATTCTGCCACTTTCAATTGCAGTTTTCATAGCTTTTGCCATTAAAATTGGGTTTTGGGCTTTGGCAATTGCGGTGTTCATCAAAACTCCATCACATCCAAGTTCCATGGCGATGGCGGCATCGCTGGCGGTTCCAACTCCGGCATCAACCAAAACTGGAACTTTAGATTGTTCTACAATGAATTGAATGTTTAATTTATTTTGAATGCCAAGTCCAGAACCAATTGGCGCAGCAAGTGGCATGATGGCGCAGCAGCCGATATCTTCTAATTCTTTAGCCACAATTGGGTCGTCATTAGTGTAAACCATTACATCAAAACCCTCTTTAATTAACAATTCTGCAGCTTTAACAGTTTCAATAACTTTTGGGTAAAGAGTTTTTTCGTCAGCCAAAACTTCTAATTTCACCAAATTCCAACCGCCAGCAGCTCGAGCTAAACGCAAAGTTCTAATGGCATCAAAAGCTGTAAAACAACCTGCGGTATTTGGCAGATAAGTATATTTCTTGGGGTCGATAAAATCTTGTAGCATCGGTTCGCCTTTATTTTCAACATTAACTCTGCGAACTGCAACGGTTACAATTTCTGCTCCACTCGCTTCAATTGCTAATTTTGTTTCTTGAAAATCTTTGTATTTTCCAGTTCCAACTAATAATCTGGAGTTGAATTTTGTGCCTGCAATTTCGAAAAAATCTTGCTCTAAATCAGTCATTTTAATGAATTTAATTATGAATAAGCCTCAAATAAGAAAGCTTTACCTGGAAGAAAGGCTTAAGTTAGACAAAGAGCAACTAGAAATAAAGTCTAAAATGATTGCAAATAACTTTATTAAAATCTTATTGCCTAGAATTGATGATTTTTCTAGTAAGAAACTGGCTTTCTATGTTGCTGCAAATAATGAAGCAGATCCAATTCATCTAATTAAATATTGCCAAAATTTAGGAAATATTACTTTATTACCTAAAATAAAAGAAGGGACAAGAATTCTTGATTTTAAACCCTATCAAAACGGTGATAAATTGATTAACAACAAGATTTATCCCAAATTACTTGAGCCGGAAGATTCTCAAGAAAATATTATTCCTGACATAATTTTTACTCCCTTAATTGCATTCGATGAAAAATGCCACAGAATTGGTGCTGGCGGTGGTTTTTACGATGCCACTATAAATAACTATAAACAGGGCAATATTCAGCAAATATTTATTGGTATCGCCTTTGAAGAACAAGAGCATTCAAACATCATTTCTGATGAGTGGGATCAGAAACTTGATTTTATCATTTTACCAGAAAGAATTCTTGCTTTGAGTCAATAGAATCAACACTGTGTCAATTACAGAGTAATGTTTAAGAAAATTAAACTAAACAGTTGCTTTACTATTTTTTATTATTAATTTACTAAGCAACTCCTTGTTTTAAGGGCTTCGGGCTCTTTGCAATAAGGTTTTGATCAATCTTTTAATATTAATATTTTTTGAAAAATTAAAATGCATAAAACAGACCTAATTAAAGAGATCGCTACAATTACTGGTTTATCTCAAAAAGATTCCGGAAGCGCTTTAGAAGCAACCTTGAAAGTTATTACTAAATCTTTGAAGAAAAAAGATTCTGTAACTTTAATTGGTTTTGGAACTTTCAAAACAGTTAAAACTGCTGCTAGAAAAGGACGTAATCCACAAACTGGAAAAGAAATCCAGATTAAAGCTTCTAACAGAATTAAATTCACTGCTGGTAAAGCTTTGAAAGAAGCTGTAAATTAAGTCTTTGCATTTTCTTAAGTAAAAAACCCTTACATCAAATATTGGTGTGAGGGTTTTTTATTATATTTAAATTAAGTAATTTCTAATTTTTTACATTTACTTATTGCAACTTATGTAATTAATTCCTATATTTTGCGCCTCTTAAATAATGACTATTTGAGAGATTGGGTGATTAGCTCAGTTGGTAGAGCATCTCCCTTACAAGGAGAGGGTCGGCAGTTCGAACCTGTCATCACCCACCAGTATTCTTTAGAAAGCTTCGGCCAAAAAAGTATCTGGATTACCAAAAATTTTATTATCTTTTACTTTTGTGGGGGTGTAGCTCAGTTGGTTAGAGCGCCTGCCTGTCACGCAGGAGGCCGCCGGTTCGAGTCCGGTCACTCCCGCCACTCACAAAGGGCTTCCACACAAAATTTACACTTATTATTTTAGGTCCGTTATTTCCTTGGTAAGTATTTAAAATAAAACAATCTTAAATAAGCACAAATTAACCCAAAATCTTATCTAAGATTTTTGTTTTCCCTAAAGTGGATAATCATTTCCAACTGCCTGTCAACCTCTTCATTATCAAAAGACCCTTGTCGGCTCTTTTTTAAAATGAGTGGTTAAATTGATTTATTATACCAAATCTTCCAGATGATAATTTTGTTTTTTTAACAAAAATCATCATTCATCATGAACTTAAAAGAACTATTTTTTAAAGCCTTAGAAATCAAAGAACCTTGGTATATAAAATCCATCAATTTGGTTGATGAGCAGTTAATAATAGAAGTTGATTTTAAAGCATGGTACTAGCAAGCCCTACAAGACTTACGATACAGTAATAAAAGATTGGAGACATCTTTATTTTCTGCAATATCACTGCTTTATCAAGGCTCGAGTTCCAAGAGTCCGAAGAGATGATGGGAAGGCAAGATTAATCTCTCCACCTTGGATAGGGTTAATAAATTGCTTCGCATTATTATTTGAATCATTCATATTCCAAGCTAGCCAAAGAGATGCCGGTAAGCAGAGCTGCTAATCTTAATGGTCTCTATGATAATAAAATCTGGAACATGTTGGATCTTTACATATTTGGCGATAAATCAGATGAGGATTATTCATCTGTTGATGTAGTTGGAATTAATGATACATCGATAGACAAAAGGTATGATTATGCCAGCTCATTTGTCAATCTTCAAAAAAGAAAAACTATGTTTATTTCGCAAGAAAAAGACAATAAATAATTGCCAATTTTAGTGATGATTTATTGGATCACAATGCCGAAGCTTGACAGATTAAGGAAGTGATCTGCGATATGTCTACAGCCTTTATTAAGGTAGTCAAAGAGCAGCTAATAAATGCTAAAATTACTTTTGATAAATTTCATATTCTCAAGATCATTAATGCGGCATTGGATCAAGTAAGAAGAACATAATCTGTAACCAATCCATTTCTTAAAAAGACTTTAAACAAAACCAGATATATTTGACTTAAAAATGATGCTAATTTAACCAAGAAAGAAAGGGTGCGGAAACGGGAGTTAACAGGATTAAATGCCTAACCTCAATCTCAAATCAATGCAAGCAATGCATATAAGGGAGAATTTACAAGCAATTATTATGCTGATAATGTGGATGAGCTTGAGACTCTTCTGCAAAAATGGCACAACTGGGAAACTAAAAGCGGATTATAGCCAATTATTAAAGCTGCTAAAACCATTAAGAATCACTGGAAAGGAATTATTAGATGGAAGGTGAGTCAGATTAAATGGTATATTGGAAGTCCTGAACTAAGTTCTTAAAGCTGCTAAGAGAAAAGCTAGGGGTTGTAAAGATAAACATTTCATGACAATAGCCTACTTTTTGACGGGTAAACTGAACTTCTCAAAAGTGAATAAATTTTGCCCTACCCACTCATTTTGAAAAAGAGCCAACTTATTTTAAGTCCTGCTGACTAAGATCTATCGATCTTTTATGTGCTGCTTTTGTAGAGTTGGAGATTATTTCCTTGAAATCACCATTTTTTTGCAAAACATCTAAAGCGGCCTGAGTTGTTCCGCCTTTACTTGCAACTGATTTTATTAAGTCAACTGCATCGTCGTCGGAATTTAAAACCATTTTAGCGCTGCCATAGATAGTTTGAGAAACTAGCTGCTTGGCTAGCTCTTTATCTATTCCAAGTTCAATAGCAGATTCAATCATGTACTGAGCAAATAAAAATAAATATGCTGGGCCACTTCCAGATATTGCCGTTACTTTATTGATTAATTCTTCCTTTTCTAGAGCTATATTCTTCCCTACGCCATTTAAAAATTGCGTTAATGATTCAGCTTCTAATTTATTAATATTATGGTTTAAGTAATAACCGAATATGCCTTCATTTATAAGGGTTGGAAGGTTAGGCATTATGCGAACAACTTTGGCTTTTTCTCCCAGAATTTCTTCAAAAAAAGAGGTTTTTTTGCCAGCTAAAATTGAAGTAAAAATAGTGTTGGAAGAGAAGGGCTTATGAATTGCAAAATCCATCAATATTTCTCTAGCAACTTGTGGTTTAAAACCAAAAACTACTATGTCGGCCTGATATGATTTTGGTAATTGATCGTAAGAAGATATGTATTTGATTCCAGTAATCATGTTTGATTTACTGGGTTTTAGAATAATAAATTGATTATATTCAAAACCATTACTAAGAAGATTTTTTATAATTGCTCCACCCATTTTTCCACATCCAATAAAGAGAATTTTTTTATTTGATGAATCAATATTGATCATAATTTTTTACTTTTTAATTTTTCAAAGAAATTTGCATTCTTAGCAAGAGAAATTGTGGTTTGGTTTTTTATAAATGGAATTTACATTTTGGTAAATTTACCGAGCAAAAAACTAAACCACAAAATTTTGTAGCAGAAATGAGTTTTTAGGCATGTTTGCGGTCAGCAATCATTTGTTTGATTGAACCAATTGCCTTAGCGGGGTTTAAACCTTTTGGACAAGTGCTGGTACAATTCATAATTGTATGGCAGCGATAAAGTTTGAAAGGGTCTTCCAATGCATCAAGCCTAGATTCCGTTGCTTCATCACGAGAATCTGCAATGAAACGATAAGCTTGTAAAAGCGTTGCAGGTCCTAAATATTTATCACCATTCCACCAGTAACTTGGGCAAGAAGTGGAGCAAGATGCACATAAAATACATTCATAAAGACCATCTAATTTTTCACGATCTTCAGGAGTTTGAATCCTTTCTTTTCCTGATGTTGGAATGTCAGCTTGTAGCCAAGGTTTAACAGATTCATATTGCTCATAAAAATGAGTTAAATCGGACACTAAATCTTTAATTACCGGCATATGTGGTAAAGGATAGATTTTAATCACATTATCACATTCTGAAATTGCTTTAGTACAAGCAAGAGTGTTGGTGCCGTTAATATTCATGGCACAAGATCCACAAATTCCTTCGCGGCAAGATCTGCGGAAAGTAAGTGAGCTATCTTGCTCGCCTTTAATTTTAATAAGAATATCTAGAACCATTGGCCCACATTTGTCTAAATCAATTTCAAAGCGATCAATGTGAGGATTTTTTTTCTCCACATCCTCAGGGTCGTAGCGATAGACTTCGACTTTTTTAACATTTTTTGCTCCAACTTCTGCTTTATAACTTTTGCCAGATTTTTTGTCGATTTTAGAATTTTTTGGAAGCGATAATTGAACCATAATAATTTAATTATAAATTTTATTTTCTACGATTTTCTTTTACAAAGAAATCACAATATTCTGCAGTAAAAGTAGAGTTTTTAATATACTCTTTTTTTAGGAGGAAAGCTTTGAACCTCGTTAGTCAGGGGCTTCAAAATAACCTCTCTGTAATCAATTTTGGTTTCTCCTTTTTTATCAAGATAGACTATTGAATGTTTCATCCAATTGATATCATCACGATCTTGGTAATCATCACGAGCATGGGCGCCACGACTTTCTTTACGATTTAAAGCACAGCTCATTGTTACGATAGCTTGGGATCTTAGATTATCTAACTCTAAAGCTTCAACCAGGTCACTATTCCAAACAAGACCACGATCAGAAATGCTGATTTCTTCAAAAGATTGATAGATTTTAAGAATTTTATCCCTTCCTTCTGTTAGAACATCTTCAGTTCTGAAAACCGCAGCATGTTTTTGCATAGTTTTTTGCATTGCAAGCCTAATTTCAGAGGTTGGAGATTTTCCATTAGAATTTCTAATTTTATCTAATCTTTCAATCGATTCTTTTCCAGCATATGCTGCAAAAGGTTGGTGAACAGAGTTCGGCTCAACAACTTTTCTAGCTTGAGTTGCTGCTGCCCTACCAAAAACCACTAGATCAAGAAGTGAGTTTGATCCTAAGCGATTAGCACCATGAACTGAAACACAAGCTGCTTCACCAATAGCCATTAACCCTTCTACGATTTCCATTTTACCGTTCTTGTGGTTCACAGCCTCACCTTTAACATTGGTTGGAATTCCACCCATGTTGTAGTGAACAGTCGGAATTACTGGAATTGGCTGTTTTGTAACATCTACTCCAGCAAAAATTTTAGCACTTTCTGAGATTCCTGGAAGTTTTGCTGCTAAAGTTTTTGGATCTAAATGGTCAAGATGTAGGAAAATGTGATCTTTATTTTCACCAACACCACGACCAGCGTTAATCTCCATAGTCATTGCGCGCGAAACTACATCGCGAGATGCTAAGTCTTTGGCGCTTGGAGCATATCTTTCCATAAATCTCTCACCTTCGCTATTTACCAAGTAACCGCCCTCACCTCTTGCTCCTTCGGTAATTAAGCATCCTGATCCATAAATTCCAGTTGGATGAAATTGAACGAATTCCATGTCTTGAAGCGGAAGACCAGCGCGAAGAACCATTGCATTTCCATCCCCCGTGCAAGTGTGAGCTGAGGTTGCAGAAAAGTAAGCTCTTCCATATCCGCCAGTTGCCATAACAACAATTTTGGCTTTGAATCTGTGAATATTTCCATCAACTAACGAAAGAGCAACAACGCCGCGGCATTTACCATCTTCCATAATTAAATCTAGCACAAAATATTCAATGAAGAATTGTGCGTTATGCTTAAGTGATTGTTGATAAAGTGTGTGAAGAATTGCATGTCCAGTTCTATCAGCTGCTGCACAAGTTCTTTGCGCCGCTCCACCTTCACCAAATTCTTTGGTCATTCCACCAAATGGGCGTTGGTAGATTTTACCCTCTTTATTGCGAGAAAATGGAACTCCATAATGTTCAAGTTCAATAATTGCTTCTGGAGCTTCTTTACACATATATTCAATTGCATCTTGATCTCCAAGCCAATCTGATCCCTTAACCGTGTCATACATGTGCCATCTCCAATCATCTTCACCCATATTTCCAAGGGCGGCAGAAATTCCACCTTGCGCAGCAACTGTGTGTGATCGGGTTGGGAAAACTTTAGAGATACAAGCGGTATTTAGGCCTTTTTGCGCCATTCCAAATGTTGCGCGAAGTCCTGCTCCACCAGCACCAACAACTACCACATCAAATTCGTGGTCGATAACTTCGTAATTTGCGATTTTGTTTCCAGTCATTTTTAGTTTTAGATTTTTGAAATTAACCTACTAGGTGCAATCTTAAGATTGCTACGATTGAGGCAGCGGAAGTTACAATTGATAAAAAGTTAATTAGCATAATGTAAAAATGCTTTTTGGCTTTATTTGGCACATAATCTTCAATAACCTCTTTCATTCCCAAGCTTCCGTGATATAAAGAAAAAACAATGAATAGAATTCCCATGAAGGCATTGAAAGGGTAAGCAAAAAATACTGGCATAAAACCAAGAGGGTCTTCAATGATTTGAAATACTGATAAAACTAGCCAAATTACCAGAGGAATTAGGGCAATTGCAGAAATTCTTTGCATGAGCCAAGAGTGAGATCCAGTTTTTGTTGAAGGAGCAATCTTCATAATTTTTGTAATTTTAAATTAAATAAAAGACATAAAGAGCACTAGCAGTAGTTAAGATTGTCGAAGTTAATAAAACCAAGACACCATTTCTGCTGGCGGTTTTTTTATCAAAACCTTTTCCAATATCCCAGAATAAGTGCCTAATGCCATTGCAAAGATGATAATATAACGCAAAAGACCAGGCGATAACTACTGCTTTTAGGATGTATTTTGTAACAAGACAGTCGCAAGCAATTTGTCCAGATTGTCCGGATATGACGATTTCTGATTCATAGGTGTAATGAACTATCGCCCAAGCAATAACTATAACACCCAGATAAAGAAAAATTCCTGTTAGGCGATGCAAAATAGATGTAAGAGAACCAATTTGCGGTTTATAAATTTGAATATGAGGAGAAAGTGGTCTTTCTGAAGAAAGTTTTTTTGAATTCATTTTTTGCGAGTTTAAAATTATTTTTGAGCTCTATCGAAAGCTTCTACGATTAATTCTTTGGCTTTTGTAGATCCTTCAAAATCCTTTACTTTAACCCACTTACCTTTTTCTAATTCTTTATATCTCTCAAAAAAATGCTTAATTTTATTTATTAAGTTTTCTGGAAGCTCAGTATATTCCTCAACATTTTCATATTGTGAATTAAGTTTCTTTGCTGGAACTGCGATGATTTTCTCATCCATTCCTTTTTCATCTTCCATTATAAGAACTCCAACTGGCTTAGCTTCAATTACCGCTCCTGGAACTATTGGGTAGTCAGAAACAACCAGAACATCTGCCGGATCACCATCGTCAGACAAAGTGTTGGGGATGAATCCGTAATTACAAGGGTAATACATTGGCGTGGCAATAAAGCGATCGACAAGAATGGCCCCTGAATCTTTATCGAACTCATATTTTACAGGATCAGAGTTCATAGGAACTTCAATTATAACATTGATTTGGTTAGGGACGTTAGAACCTGCGGAAATTTTTGTGATATCCATGGAATTTTTATATTGGATTTTATTGATATTGATAAATAAAATTAATTTCTATTTTACTAGATCCAAAAGTATCTGGCAATAATTTTTGTTCAAAACTTTTTATGAAGCACAAGGCATTTTCCTTG
>JBLHVR010000021.1:0-21729 GCA_047628655.1 Lentimonas sp. | reverse complement strand
GTAAAAACCTTTTACACATTACAACGGGGTCAATATTTATAATGCTTTAAGGGGTATAATATGAATCCCTCCCGAGAGCCATTCAGCACGGCTGTGCAAATTCAACATCATATCAAACGGCTTCCGCAAGTTATACTCTAGCTTCGCAACTCTTAAAGAAAGGTTCGAAAATACGAAAGCGATCAATTCTCTTTTTTCACTAGTTTTCGAACTTTCAAATAATTCACTCGCTTTATTAGCTAATCCAAAGGCTGTGCTTACAGTTGTTTTAAAGCTATTATCCGCCCCTTGATGAATTTCTTGCTCTGCTTTTACTTTGGCTAGCTGGCTTTCCAAATCCTTATTCTTGTTATTATAAACCTCTTCACTAATTGATCTTTCCAAATACAAATCTAGCAATCTGTTAATCTTGTTTTGAATATTATCTTGTTCTTTTCTCAAAACTTTCACCCCGCCGCTATGATATTCTTTTTCTGCCTCATGTGATTGCTGTAAATAACCACTTATTTCATCAAGCATATCCTTTGGCACGGCGATTGACTTAAAAACATCAGCAACTTGCTTCAAAATATCATTTTCAGGCACATAAATTTTCTTTTTAATATTGTCTGGATTCCAATTAATGAGATAGGTGTTTTTATTCTTCTTATTCTCTTTGCGATCTGACGAAACAACTCTGCCAGTAATTGCACATTCGATAAGACTCCTAAAGATAAAATCTTTACCCGAAGTTTGAATTGCTTGGATTCTGTTATTTGCTGCTGACCTTTCAATTGTAGCCTCTTGGCATTTGTCAAATAAGGCTTTGCTGATTAATAACTGGATTTGTGAGGGTAAAATTTGTTGTATTTCTTCACATAAATTGAACCGCAATAAAAAGGGTTGCGAAGAATATTGGAAATCACATTTTTAGTGATTGGCTTTTCCTCTCTACCTTTAAAAAAATTGTTGGTTAAATTATGATTTATCGCAAACTTCTCTAAATCATCAAGTGAAACGCTACCAGTCGAATAAATCTCAAACATCTTTTGAATAAGATAAGACCTAGATTCATCAATGATAATATTTGATTTATCATTTTCATCCCTAACATTAAGATAGCCAAGCGGTGCTTTGCCAGCATATTCACCAGTTCCCCGATCAATAACTATCCTCTCTGAACCTCTACAAATGCTTCTAATAATTTCTGGATTTAAAGTTCTGATAAATTTACAAACTTTATTTTCCAATTCTGGTAAGGTTTTATAAATCCTATTTTTGATCGTGTGATCTTTGATATGTTGCCAAAGCCTCTCGATTGGATTTAATTCTGGTGAATGTGGTGGCTGGATAATAATTCTGATATTTCCCGGAAATATCAATTTATCTAATTTGTGCCAACCAGCTCCATCCATAACGATCACTATTTTTCTGTTCTTGATGAATTTAACAAATTCATCCAAAAAAACATTCATACAATCAATGTTAACATTGGGCAGGAGTAGAGTGAATTCTTCACCTGTTTTCGGATTTGCGGCTTAAGTAAAGATAAAAATTCTTATAGCCGAGCTTTATCTTCATGGGAGTTATGATACCAGTTTTAAACCACCCATGACAAATATTGCTATGAGTTCCAAATCTTGATTCGTCAAAGAACCAAACTTCCTCATCTGCCTTTATTTGACTGGGTAGATTTTTAAAAAAAATCCTCAGTTACTTTTTTATCTTGTTTGTTCAGAAGATAGCCATTTCTTGATATTAGATTTATGAATAAGATTCAACTTCGCCCCCTTATGTTTTGAAGCAATCTTTAAATCATCTATTTGTCCATTGTTAATTAGCTTAGCCCAATTTCTTATTGAAACTGGAAATATATTTAGAAATTTTGCCGTTTCTTTGATGCTATGCTCATAGGCTAACTTAACAGCTTGAAGCTTTTTAAATATAGTGCCCTCAATTTTTAACTTCTTTAATTCTTGCTGCGCTGCAAGGTAAGTATCTTTAGATATTGTTGTTTTAGTAATGCTTTTTAAATTAGATTAATAATCATCTAATTTTAAAACTATTTATAGTATATTTAAAGACAGGAATTGGTATTATGTAGTTTGTGAATAGTCATAATTTTAAATAATTATTTCCTTTATTTTGACATAATCTATCTTTCCAGTTCCAAGCAGAGGCAATTCATCAATTATTTTAATTTCCTTGGGCACAGAAAGTTCACTAATGCCATTTTCTTTGAAATTGGCAGAAATTTCTGATCTTTGAATATCTTTTTTTGTGGTTATCAAAACTAGCTGCTCACCTTTTTTCTTGTCTGGAACAGCAACAACTGCATGAGCAAAATCTGGCCAAATTTTGGCTAGATAATTTTCAACTGCAGTTAGCGAAATCATTTCACCGCCAATTTTAGCAAATCTCTTGGCTCGACCCTTAATTTCAATAAAGCCTTCTTCGTCAATTGCTACAATATCACCAGTATCATACCAACCATTTGCTGGAGGAATAATCTGCCCCGGATTATCAAAAAGCAAATATCCTTTCATGATGTTTTTTCCCTTCACGAATAATCTTTTGCCATCTGTAATTCCCGGAACTTCCTCAAGTCGATATTCAATTCCTGGCATCAATCTTCCTACTGTACCTGATTTATTATGCATTGGAGTATTGGTTGAAAGAGCTGGAGAAGCTTCTGTTGCGCCATATCCTTCAAATATTCTGACACCAAATTTTTCTGACCATGATTTTCTGGTTTCTTCATCGAGTTTTTCAGCGCCAGCAAAGACATATCTCAAAGAATAGAAATCATATGAATGGGCAAATCTGGCATAGTTGCTTAAAAATGTGTTGGTTCCAAACATAATAGTGGCGCCCACATCATAAATTAATTCCGGAACAATTCGGTAGTGAAGAGGTGAAGGATAGAAGAAGGTTTTAATTCCTGAAAGAATGGGCAGCAATGTTCCTCCCGTCAAACCAAAAGAATGAAAAATTGGTAAAACATTAAAAACAACATCTTTACTGCTAAAATCAACTCTTGATCCAAGCTGGAAACGATTTGATTGTAAATTTTCATGACTCAAAACAACGCCCTTAGGAACACCTTCCGATCCAGAAGTAAATAATATTACTGACGGATCTTCTGGTCTGGCATTATTAATTTCTTTCAAATGGAATCTGGCAAATTTTGATCTGATCAGATTCTTAATTTTATCGACCAATGTGATTTGCCTCGCAACATCTTCCAGATAAATAATACGTACGTTATTTTTCTCAATTTCTTCAATAGAATTGTGCAACTTGGCGGTCGTGACAAAGCGCTTTGAAGTATAGATGATTTTAATTTCTGCCGCCTTGCAAGCTGCTATTAAGTTTTTGCTACCCGTAGAAAAATTCATCATCGCTGGAATTCTATCAAAAGCCTGCATAGCGAAAAAAGTGACAATACTAGAAACCATATTTGGCAGCATTAAACCCACATATTCTCCCGATTTAGTATCTTTGGCGATTTGTTCTCCCAAAACAAAAGAGCGTGTAATTAGCTGGCTGTAATTAAGAGGCTTCCTTTCAACATCAACAATAATTTGATGTCTGCCGCCGTGAATTGATTTGGCATCAAGAAGTGACTCGAACAAGGTTTTTGCATGATTGGAGCTTTCAAAAAGCATATTGGTCATAATATCATAGAGCCTATTTCCATTGGCATGTCTTCTATCTCTTCCTGTAATTTCTGGATCTACATCAAATTTTAATGGCTCTAGAATTTTCAAGGTAATTTTAGGAAAGAATCTAGTTTTTACCTTTCCTTTTAATCTTGAAAAAGGGCTATATTGCGCGCCATCAATTCTGATTGGCAGAATCATTGCGTCAGTTTTATCAGCAATCATTCCAGGGCCTTCATAAATCTTCATTAAAGAACCCGTCACCGTAATTCTACCTTCTGGGAAAATTACGCATTTTCGATTCTTCTTAATTTCAGATATTAAAGATTTAGTGGCCATTGGGTTAGTTGGATCTAGAGCATAAGTATCGGCAATAGCAAGAAATGGCTTTATCCACCATTTTTCAGCAATGTAGGTATTAACCGCAAACATGGGCTTTTCTGGCAGAAAAATTGCAATTAGCAGAGCGTCAAGAAATGAAAGATGATTAGCTATAATCAAGACCCTATCACCAGCTTTTTGATAATTTTCTAAGCCTTCAATTTCAACCTTGTAGAGTTTTCTTAAGATCAATTTTAATAAAGAATTAAGCATGCTGCAATCTCCTTTTAACGATGTTTTTGATGATGAAAAATATTCCCAAATTTAATATGCCGACAATCAGTAAAATTTGGTCAATTCTTAAATTTAAAGAAAATAATAAAATTGCTCCAATGCTGGCTAGAACCATGAATAAAGCATTCATAACATTATTGGCAGCAATGATTCTTGCTAAATATTTTTCATTAGAGCGATGTTGCATTATCGCATAAAGTGGAACGATGTAAATTCCTGAGAAAATTGATAAAGATAACAAGCTCATGCTGATTAAAAATCCATGATTATTTTCAAACAGGAAGCTTGTTAGTCCGATTAATTGCTCTGGTTTTTCATAGAATATCCCGAAAGAAAAGAATAAAATTATTGATATAGTGATTCCAAAAGAACCATAAGGAACCAATTTGCCATTAATTTTACCGCGCAAAAGTTTGTTACACATTAGTGATCCAATGGCGATTCCTACGGAAAAAATTGCCAAAAATAATGTGACAATTTGCTCGTCGCCACCAATAATGTTTTTCGCATAAATTGGGAACCCCGTTAAAAATGTAATGCCAATTAGCCAAAACCAAGAAATTCCCATTATTGAAAGCCAGACCGCTCTTTCTTCCTTGGCAAAATTAATAATTTTCAAGGTGCCGGCAAAAATATTAAAACTGATTTTTAAATTAGGATCATCAGATGGTGATTTGGGAATAAAACAGCTAGATAAATAGCCGATAATTGCGAAAAATGTCACCATTACGCAAATAATTTCTACTCCATATTCAACTCTAATTAAAAGGCCGCCAATTAAAGTTCCCAGTAAAATTGAGATAAATGTTCCTCCTTCGATTATCCCATTACCAGTAATTAATTCTTCATCCTTTAGATGAAGCGGCAGAAGACTATATTTTAGGGGTCCGAAGAAAGTCGACTGAATTCCCATAAAGAATAAAATTATCAAAAGCATGTTAACACTCTGAAAATAAAACCCAACAAAACACAAAATCATCAATAAAATTTCTACCTGTTTAATTTTCTGAACTAACTTTGATTTCTCAAATTTATCAGCGAAACTGCCCGCAAGAGCTGAAAACAAAAAGAAGGGTAAAATGAATAGACCGGCGGCAAGAGTGACAATAATCTGAGCATTTTGACCAGTTTTAACTGCAATATCATATGTGAACCAGATTAGAAAGGCATTTTTAAAAGCATTGTCGTTAAAGGCGCCAAAAAATTGCGTGATAAAAAGCGGGAGAAATCTTCGGGTTTTTAATAAGTCGATTTGGTTTGACATAATTTATGTTGATTAATTTCATTCAAAAGAATAGAAATAATTTTTTACTAATTAAACACTGTATAATAAAAATGGCAAGAAGATATGACCACTCTCAAGAAGAGATAGTGGAAATGATCATTCAAAATGGTCATAAAATTATTAAAGAATCTGGATTTTCTAATTTCAGTACCAGAAAAATTGCCAGAACCATTGGTTATAGCGTCGGAACTCTTTACCACATATTAAGAAGCTACGATAATATAATATTTCATATTAATGCCGTAACCTTAGATGAAATGAAGAATTTCATCAAAAATAACATTAAAAAAACTACAAATCTTAATTCTCAAGATGAAGTAATCAAATATATCCAGAGTCTAGCCAATCTATATATTGATTTTGCCTCTACAAATTATAATAGCTGGAGTGCTTTATTTGAATTTAGACCTAAAGAAAACCCTCCTGAAATTTATACCAAAAAAACCAATGATTTATTCCTAATCATCAAAGATCCTTTATCTCACATAATGAAAAACCCTGAAGAAATTGAAGATCATATCAAAATATTATGGGCTAGTATTCACGGAATATGCGCTTTAAATTTTAGCAACAAACTAGGTGATAATGAGATCAATACTGATAACAGATCTTCATATGCCAAATCCCTGGCTTCTATTTTGATTAATAACTTTATAAAAAGTTAGAAAAATAATTGCTGATAAAAATCCAGATAAATGTGCCTTTGGCTCACTTCTCCATGAGACATCACTTAGCGCGGACCCAAAATAAATCTCAAAAATTATTTTCCCTAAAGAGCCAATAAGAATCAGAAAAACAATATTGTTATTTTGACCTTTGCGATAGATAGACGTTATTGCAAAGATCAATAAACTATTAAGGACCCCAGAAAACCCACAATAAAATTTAAGATTACTAAAAATTAATAGAAAAACATCAACCCCTATTACTCCCGCAATAACTGCCGCTATTAAATATTTTTTACCATGATTTTCCAGAACATATCCCAAAGCCAGAAAAGCCATAATATTTAAAACAAGATGCTCGACGTCAACATGGAGAAAGTGAGAAGTTAAAAATCCGATATGATTTCCAGAATTCATTTGATCTTGGTTAAAAATCAGAATTGCAAATAAATCATCTGGAATAAAAAATAATGCAACAATAATAAAATTAAAAATAAGGGTAAGCCATGGAAACTTACCCCTATTAATAATGTTAAATATATTATTCATTATTTAATCCTTCTTCTTTGATTAAGAACCAGCATTGGAATTAGTATTAATATCATAAATATATCAAAACTTCCGCCGCCAGAAGAACTTCCTAATGTGGCTCTATTGGTTTTAAACATTGCCTGATGAGAATCGACTCTGGCATTATGTACTTTGGAATCTTGGCGTTTCTGAGATGCTGATAATTCCTTCTTTAAACGCTTGTTATTTTTTCTATCAATTCCAAGCTGTTTAAATACTTCTTCTTCAACAACAACCATTGAGGTATAGTTGCTAACCAAGCTATATTCTAGAGCAATATCGGTAATAGCTTCTTTGATGTCAGAATCTTCACCAAAATTATTCATTTCATTGGTTAATTCTTCAATTTTAGAATAAGCCCATAAACGCTCAATCTCAGGGTTTCTTTGAGAAGATTTAGGGAAATTAAACTTAGTTTGATAAGTTTTTTCCTGGCCAGATATTTTACCACTAAAGGTTACTTTGGCTTCACCCTCACCAAAATAATGACCAAAAATAATCAATTGTTGACCCTTATAAACACTGCCAATGTTATCAGGTGTAATATTAGCGGTCTTAATTCCTTCAATTTTAATTTTTGCTCCATGTAAAGCTTGATGAGTAATTTTTCTTTTAGCTAACATAATTTTACCAATTATATCGTCACTATTAGAAACGCTAACCGCAAACCCACCAGAAGCATTAGTCATTGAACTTAATAATGGCTTATTAGCGCTATTTCCCATAACGAAAGTAAATAATCTTACATCTTTCTTTTTTACAAGATTAATGAATGATTTTTGTTTGGTTTCGCCAACATTAGCAACCCCATCAGTTACCAAAAATATACTGCTTATTCTGTCGGCATCTAGGCTGTTAATAGCCTTAAATAGACCAGCATATAAATTAGTTCCTTGATGTGGCTGTAAATTAGCTACTTTTTGACTATATTGACTAACATTTTCTGGAGTAGCACTAATATAACCATTCGTTAGCTCGCTAGCGCTATCATTAAACAAAATAATTTTAAAACGATCTTGGTTAGACATCTTGCCCATTGCCTTTGAAACGCCCTCAGCCAAAACAGCATATTTCCCACTCATTGAACCAGAAATATCTAAAACAAAGATAAAATCACTACCGGCCGTTATTGGTTGCAAGTCATCTCCTGGGGTTATGGTCATCATAAAGCTTCCTCTGTCATTACCATTTTCTTTATAGGTAATCAAATCAACACTTCCGGGTAAATTTTCTTGGTGACGAAAATAAACTGCAATATCACTATCAAGATTATAGCTATTATAATTTTGGGTAGATTCATTTTCTCCCTTTTCCCCATTGTGGTTTGTAGGAACATTTTGACTTATATTATCAAAATGAACCGCCCATTCTTTATTATTCTTTTTATTAATAATTGCTTGCGGATTATTTGGTAACCTAAGAGCTTCAACTGGATAGCTTGATCTTAATTTCAAATCAAAGCTAAATAAACCTTGCACCTTCTCATTAGCAGTCCAGAAAGAAAGTCTCTCTTCATCAACCCCACCTTCTTCAAGTGGATATAAATAATTACCTATTCCGCTGTCAATATGAGCTGCCTGAATATAAGAAAGTCGTATTTTAGTATTTTGACTTTTTTTAACTGGTGTTACAGCAATATCAAATGTTTTATATGAATTCTTCGTTGTAATTCCGGCATTTTTTCCAGCAGATTTTTGAGATTCGTAAACTTCTCTAGCTCTTTTATTTTCTAAAACCTCTCCATGAATTGGTTTACCATCAATCCACATAGTAAACTCAGAAACTGCGCCACTTTTTGGCACAGGAAAAGAATAAATCGCTTCTAAATCAACATCATTTGGATTATAAAAAACTTGATCAACAGTAGTTACAGCGTAACCATCTTCAATAATAACATTGACTCGATGCTCTTTGATTTGTAGATCTTTATATCCATCATGAACTGGCTTAAGTAATCCAGCTGCATTAGCACTCATGTTGAGTGAAAATGTTAACGCTAAAGTTATAAAACTTATTTTTCTGATTTTTTTCATACTGTATTAATTGGGTTGCTATTAATTGAACACTGTTCAATTTAAGTTGAAAGAATATATGGATCTAGATATTTGAACAATTGAACAATTGAACAATTGAACAATTGAACAATTGAACAATTGAACAATTGAACAATTGAACAATTGAACAATGTTTAATTAAATAAAGAAAAAATTATATGTCAACAACTAATTAAACATTGTTCAAATATAATAAACCAAACTTCTCCCATACATCCTCTAGCTTTCAATTGATCCTTTAGAAGATTGAATATTTTGGATAATCTGTTGGTTCCGATTCTTTTCCTAGTATTGGTGAAGGCTCTAAAATTGGGAGTTTTTCTACTAAACCAAAATGACAAAACCATTTAGCTGAGTTGGTATATGATAAATATCTTTCCAACTCCCTATCACTTAGATCTTCTGTGAATTGGAGTAGTAAGGCGAGAAATAATCTGAAAATGCCAAACCCCTTGTGATATGAATCTATTTCTATTTTTTCTAACTATTTTTGCATAGCTTACCATCTCTACTTGACGGGACATAGTTCTTAAATGCTGACTCTAAAGGAATCTAAATTTACAAGATAATCTAAGACTTTCTTACTTTGACAATTATCTTGGCAATAGATGAAAAATATTGGATCTTGGTAGGGTTATCACCGCCAATGACACAAAGGGAAATTATCTATTAAATATAGCTGAGATTAATATTAATTTTTCTAAAATAATCCCAATTTATCAAATCTTCTAAATTTATAAAAAAATTACAGTTTGGAACGCCCTAGAGATTCATTATGTTCACCCAAAGTAGCTTTTTTTGCTTCTGGATTCTTAATGCTAGATCCTGGCTTATTTTTAACATGAAGTTTCTGTAATTTAACACAAAACCCTACAACCGAAGACAGTATCTTTACTTCCTCCCCCATTCCCAAATCGCTAGCTTCCTTTTGTAATTTAACAATCGTCTCCAAATCTTCCGTCAGAAATCTGTGATCAGTATTAATGTTACCTTCACTATTAGTTGGAAAAACGATAAGATCATTCTGATATGCAGGGTTACTATGTAAGAATTCATCAAAACTTACTTGGTTTGGAGTTACGTGATGTTTGTGATAATATTGTGAGCGATACTTATCCATCAAATGATGAAAAGGATGGCATTTAGGAAATTTATTAATTATATTTTTCTTATCAAGAAACGAGGATTTATAATGACCCGCATCAATTAATCCTGCGCGAATTTTACAGCAAGAGGCACTTAGGCCTTCCATTAAGGGATACACGCCAAACGTTGGTATTCCTTTATAAAATCCTTTATTAACCAGAGATGTATCATTATTAACAAAATCCTCTATTACGTCATTATTAATGCTTTCCAAAGCAGCACAAAAATCTTCTATCGTTTCACACTGGATAATGGATTTGTCAACTTTTCCCTGAAGTGCCAATTGTTCAACAACATAAGACACAATTCCACAAACATGTAGAAAAGCATTGGTTGGTAGAGATATTTGATCTGGATGATCTAATTCTATTAAATTTGCAGCGGGACAAAAAATTTGAACTTGATTGAGTATATTATGCATATTTTCTCCTACTAATGGTTCGGAATTTGCAACTGTATAATAGATCAGCTCTTTTGCACCAGCTTCAACTTTAGCTGTTTTTTCATCAACAGCTCTATAACCGCCAATTCCAGGATAATAATCAAGCTGAATTACTTGACATCCCGTGTTTTCAAAAGATTCATGATGTTGATTTGGAGAATGCGGCAAGAGAAAACTAACATGTCCAGGCGAATCCTTTATTTTTTTAGCAATTTTAGTATTTGCAAGTAATCGATCTAACCACTCTTTACCGCGCTCAGGAGTAGTTGAGGCTGTAATTAAAACAGGATCCTCTTTTGTAGCACTCAAAATCAAGTATTCAACAGCTTTAACATCTGATGTCTGCTCAAAACTAATTACTTTATCACTTTTGTGATAATCTATAATTTGCCCAAATTGAGATGGATGATCAGTCAAAATTACTCTTTCCTTAGAATTTTCACTTAGTGAAATAAAAAAGAAAGATGATTTAGATGATCCTAAGAATAATAAACGCATAAACTATATTAATTAATTTACCCAAGGTTTGACGATTGATAATGCATAACATATTGCAATACTCTGTTTCGAAATCTTTTTAAATGTATGGGGGCGCTCTGATAATATTTACTTCGCAAATAACGATCTAAACATTAGATTTTTATTTATCTTTTAAAATAAAAATCATTCCAATGACTCAAAATAATACACCCCTCCAGTTACTTTTTTTCTCTCCTAGTATCAGACCCGCTAATAACCCTTGAATTTTACAATAAAACTCACCCCGATAAAATCTAACAACGATATAATCACTCGAGCCAAGATGATTAATTTGTAATTTTTCATATATGCTTTAGATTCTGTTAAGTTTTTATTTTTAAAGATCATCTAACAATAATAAAATGCCAAAAAGCCAATTACGCCACGCAAAACAGCAATTAACTGATCTTAAGCCCAGGCTTGCCGCTAAGAACTATGATCCTGATTTTATACCCTTTGTTTGTCATTACGACCCGAATACCATTTTAACCAAAAATGGTGAATTGCTGCAGGTCATTAGAATAACTGGGTTTAACCATGAAAATATCGAATCGGAATTGGTCAATTTGCGAGAAACGGTTCGCGATTCCATTACCAATAATATAAAAACTAAAGATTTTGCCCTGTGGTTGCAAACCATCAGACGCAGAAAAGATATTTCCCCTCAGGGGAAATTCAAAGATAATTTTTCTGATAATTTAGATAAAAAGTGGAATGAAAAAAATGAATGGCATAATCAATTCGTTAATGAACTTTATTTAACAATAATTATTCAAGGCTACGACACTTCAATTACCAATATAGACGCCTTATTACGATCTCTATCTTTATCTACAACTCGTAACCTACATATTAAATCCCTGGAAAAATCGCATCAAAAACTAGCCAAAACCGTTATAGACCTCACCAAAGATTTAAACAGTTACGGAGCTGAATTAATCGGCATTAAAGAGGTGGATGGAGTTTTATATTCTGAACCAATGAAGGTTTTTGATAAAATTATCAATTTGAGTGAAAATAATTTCCCCATCAGCACAAGCGACATTTCTCAAGATCTGGCTGACTCCAAAATAGCTTTTGGTAATCAAAGTTTGGAAGTTATTAAGAAAGATAAGAGAAATTTTGCAACAATGTTTTCCGTTAAGGAATATCGAGAAGTCTCAATTGAATCTCTAGATAAGCTTTTGCAATTGCCTCAAGAATTCATCATCACCCAATCTCTCGATTTTATTGACCGCGAACGAGCTTTGTCGAGCTTTGAATATCAGAACTACATCTTGGAAGTTAGTGACGATAAAGAATTTAGATATTTATCTGATCTAGAAAAAACCATCGACATTAAAACCAAAGGCGACACAGACTATGCCCAACAGCAAATCACCGTAATGTTAATTAATAAAAGCATAAATGGTTTACAGCAAGATATTGAAACCGCTTTGGAAAAAATGCATAATTTAGGCCTAGTTTCAGTTCGTGAAGATGTTTTTTCTGAACATTGTTTTTGGTCACAGCTTCCAGGAAATTTTCAGTTTTTAAGAAGACAGGAGCCAATCATTGTTGCCAGAGTTGCGGGCTTTGCGTCGTTACAAAATTTTCCAGTTGGAAATATTGATCGTAATTATTGGGGTGATGCCGTTAGCATTTTTAGAACTATTTTAGGAACGCCATATTTCTTTAATTTCCACAATGGGGATAATGGACACACTTTAATTGCAGGACCGCCATCTTCAGGAAAAACCGTTCTGCTTAATTTTCTAACCAGCCAATCACGTAAATTTAACAATAAATTATATTATTTTGGCCATCTACGCTCGGGACATATTTTCATTAATTCTATTCGTGGTAATTATTTATCAATAGATGCTAAGGGAGACAATCCTAAGCAGCTGAAAATGAATCCTCTGCTTTTGCCGGAAAATGCTGAGAACAAGAAATTCCTTAACACTTGGTTTAAATCTCTTGTGCGTTATGGAAAAGAGCAAGTTTCACCAGCAGAGCTGAATTTAATTCCAAAAATTGTTGATCAAATTATTACATCAAAAACCAAAACAATAGGAAGGGCTGCAGAATTATTCAAAACAACTGCCACTCAGAATATTTATAAAAAACTGTCAATTTGGCACGGAAAAGGTAAATACGCCTTTATATTTGATCACGAGGAGGAAAATGATCTATCAGAAAATTTAATAAATGCTTTTAATTTAACATCAATTGTTAGTTACAAAGCCTTAATAACTCCTGTTGCGAGCTATTTATTACATAAAATTGAAATGATGCTTGATGGAACCAAAACCATGATTGTTTTGGATGAAGCTTGGAAGTTGCTCGATAATTATGTTATTGGCCCAAAAATAAATGATTGGCTAGTGCGAATTAGAGAAAAAAATTGTATGATAGTATTTGCAACCGAAAGTATTCAAGACGCTTCGGAAAGTAATATTACCACCAAAATTAACCATAATATTTCTACCCAGATATTCTTACCTGATCATAATCCTAGTCCATATTACAAAACTGTATTTGGATTAAATGACAATGAATTTAATCTTTTATCAGCAATGTCGAATGAAAATTATCATTTTCTATTAAAATATGATAATGATTCTGTGGTAGCTTCGTTAGATTTAAGTGGTTTAGATGAGGAAATTTTGGTTCTATCTTCCAAACCAGAAACTCTCAAAATAATGGAGGATGCAATTAAGGAGAAAGGTGATGATCCAGAAAATTGGCTACCCAGATTTTTTACAATGGCCACATCCAAACTAAAATAATTGAACAAAAAACAATTTACATAGCTCTTTTTAAGGAACCATTGGCAATAATTCCAATCCCTCTTTCTCACTAAAGCCAAACATAATATTCATATTCTGAATTGCAGCTCCTGAAGCTCCTTTTACCAGATTATCAATCACACAAACAATGATTGCCTGATTTTTAAGGCGAGATTCAAAAACACCAATATGGCAAAAATTACTACCAGCAACGTTTTTGGTTGATGGATAATTTTTAGTAATATTCACAAAATATTCATCTTGATATTTGGTATTTAGACAGTTTTGCAGATCTTCTACTGTGAAATTACTCTTCAAATTCACATAAATTGTTGAAATAATTCCACGATTCATTGGAACCAAATGTGGCGTGAAGCTAATTTGCAATTCTTGATCTTTTACTTTTGATAATTCCTGTTCAATTTCTCCAATATGGCGATGAGTGGCAATTCCATAAACCTTCATAGAATCGTTTACTTCGCAAAATAAATTACCCAATTTTAAACTACGTCCCGCACCAGAAGTTCCCGATTTTGAATCAATAATAATTTGCTGTTCATCAATTAAATTATTTTCAATTAATGGCATTAATGGCAAAAGAGCTGAGGTTGGATAGCAACCCGGATTAGCAATTAGACGAGCTTTCTTTATTTTTGCACGATTAATTTCCGAAAGACCATAAATAGCCTCTTTTTGAATATCTTGGGCAATATGAACATTTTCATACCATTTTTTATAATTATCAGGATCGGTCAGGCGAAAATCGGCAGATAGATCAATAATTTTAAGATTCTTGCAATTTCCATTCTCCAATAATGACTTAATAATTCTTTGTGAAGTGGTGTGTGGCAAACAACAAAATGCTAGATCAATTCCAGAAAAATCAATCTCTTCAATTTTTTGTAAAATTGGCAGCGCAAAAGGTTCAAGATGTGGATAAATTTTAGAAATCTCAATTCCCGCATTAGAATCTGCGCTTAATGCCTTAATTTGAACTTTTTTATGATTTAACAATAAGCGAATTAACTCAACTCCGGTATATCCAGAAGCGCCGATAATGGCGATATTTAATTTTTCTTTAGACATATTTTTTGCCAGTAATAATTAATAAAAAATGCTGTAATACCACAAGAAGCCATTGCCAACATCATTGGCAGAGCAGTTCCATTATGGAATTTACTGATTAATAAAGCGCCAAATGCGCAAATGGTAAATTGTATACTACCAAACAACGCCGAAGCCGATCCTGAATGTTTTTTCTGATTAGAAAGCGCTAAAGCGGTTGAACTGGGTGTAATGGCGCCAATTAAAGCAATATAGACAAAAAGCGCAATGGAAATTGTGATCAGATTAGCAAAATATACACCACAAATAATGAGCGCAATTGCTGCGGTAAGGGAGATTTTAAAGGCATTATTTAAAACTTGATGGAGTTCAAAGAATTTTAAGAATCTGGCGTTAATTTGTGCTACTGCCACATAACCCAAAGCATTTATGCTAAAAACCCAACTAAAAGCTTTAGGAGTGAGATTAAAAACTTCAATCAAAACATAAGGCGCACCCGTGATGTACACAAACATACCACACGCTGAGAATCCGCCCGCTAATGAATAAAACAAGAAATTTTTGTCGCTTATAATTTCTTGATATTTCTTAAAAGATTGAGAGATTTTTTCATTCTTATTGCCGCCCCTAGATTCTGGTAGGTAAAAAACCGTCACTAAAATTAGCAATAATCCAAATAATGCTAAAAACCAAAAAATTGCTTGCCAATCAAAATAATCCAAAATTATTGCACCGAAAATTGGCGCTAAAATTGGAGCAATTCCCATAACTAACAATAAATAAGATAAAACCTGCGCCGATTCTTTGGTTGAAAATAAATCTCTAACAATTGCCCGCATTACCACAAAACAAGAGCAAGCTCCGGCAGCCTGAAAAAACCTCCATAAAATCATCTCATTAATGGAACTGGCAATGATACATAAATAAGAGGCTATAACAAATAATATTAGGCCAAAAATTAATGGTGGTTTTTTACCAAAACGATCGATTGCAGGGCCATAGAAGATTTGAGCAACTGCAATTCCGATAAAATATGAAGATAATGTTAGTTGAACTTTAGAATCTGGCGCATCAAAAAATTGTGCTATTTTAGAAAATGCCGGCAAATACATGTCAATTGCCAAAGGACCAATAGCAACCAAACTTCCAAGGGTAATTATGAGGAATATGAAGGATCTTTTAGTCATTTTGCGTCATTAAATTAATTCTAAGCTTTAGACTCGATTGATATTTCCTGTGGGTTCCAACTTGCTGGAATGGAAAATGGTATTATATTGCAAATCTTCACGCCTTATTGCAAGATGAATTAATCCCCTAGGATTAACACTCCCATTAAAAATTAATGATAAATAATAAACGCCGCTCTTGGCCTAAAGAAAATGAATTAATTATTAAATATCATGATTTAGAGTGGGGAATTCCGGTTCTCAACGACCAAATATTATTTGAGTTTCTAATTACAGAAGGGGCTCAAGCTTGCCTTAGCTGGCAAACTGTTTTGAATAAGAGGGAAATTATCGTGAGGCTCTCGATGGATTTAACGAACATAAAATTGCCAAATATGATGAAAAAGACCGAAAAAGACTCCTAGAAAATACTGGAATTATTCGCAATCGCCTAAAAATATCCTCCACAATTCAGAATGCTAAAGCTTTTCTGGAAATTCAAAAAGAATTCGGATCATTTAATAGCTAAATTTGGCAATTTGTGAGTCATAAGACGATTAATAATCAATTTAAATCAATAGGAGAAGTTCCTACAAAAACCAAGGAATCCGATGCAATGAGCAAAGATTTATTAAAAAGAGGGTTTAAATTTGTTGGCTCAACAATTTGATACGCTTTTATGCAGGCAGTTGGAATGGTTAATGATCACGAAATGGGATGTTTTCGATATGAAGACATTCAAAATAATAATATCTAATTTTAATTATGAGCGATCAATTACCAAAATGCGGCCGTTGTGGTTGTGAATATACTTACGAAGTTCAGGATAATTATGTTTGTCCAGATTGTTCTTTTGAATGGTCAAAAACCGCAATATTAACCGATGAAATCTCTGATGAAGAAGATTTAGTAAAAGACGCCAATGGTAATCTTCTGAAGGATGGAGATTCAATTACAGTAATTAAAAACCTGAAAGTAAAAGGGTCGTCTTTGGTAGTAAAAGTTGGAACAAAGGTGAAAAATATCCGCATTGTGGGAGGTGATCACGATATTGATTGTAGAATTGATGGAATTGGGAAAATGAGCCTAAAATCAGAATTTGTAAAGAAAGTTTAAATTATTTGATGTCTGCAAAAATATTTACCAGGTTGATTAATTTTTTAATTGCTGACGAATCTTCACGAAACAAGCTTTTTGTAGCTTTTTTGATAAATTCGTCAGAATTAGTCTGATTAATTTTGTGATTCATGTAGGAAGCATTGATTTTATCAATAATCTCACCTAATTGATTAAAATTCTCACCATTAATTAAATCATCTGGCAAAACCTCATCTAAAAATTCATTTCTTTTTTTGCGGTAAATTTCAGACATTTTTAAATATCAGCATAACATTCTTTTTCCGCTTTTCCACCTGGATGAGTTAAAGCTCCATATCTTGCACTTCCAACTGTTTTAGCATATTTCCACAAAGTTCCTGAAGAATAATTTGTTTCGCGTGAAACCCATTTTGCTCGGCGTTTTTCTATTTCACTATCAGATAAATCAACATCAATCGTTCCGTTAATTGCATCAAGAATAATTTGATCGCCATTTTCTAAAAGACCAATCATTCCGCCATCTGCAGCTTCGGGGCTAACGTGACCAACGCAGAATCCCCTAGTTCCACCAGAGAAGCGTCCATCGGTAATTAGAGCAACTTTATCACCCATTCCTTGGCCGTAAATTGCCGCAGTTGTAGCCAACATTTCGCGCATTCCAGGGCCGCCTTTTGGTCCTTCATAACGAATTATAAACACATCTCCGGCTTTATATTGCTTGTTTTCAACGGCCTTGAAACAATCTTCCTCATTGTCGAAAACTAAAGCCGATCCAGTGAATTTTTGTTGCTTCGCATTCATTCCAGCAACTTTTACAATTGCTCCATCTGGAGCCAAATTCCCCTTCAAAACCACAACTCCACCGGTTGGTGAAAGTGGATTTTCTGGCTTGTAAACCACATCTTGATCTTCATTAAATTCAACATCCGCTAAATTTTCTGCCATGGTTTTTCCGGTAACAGTCATGCAATCTCCATGAATAAAACCAGCATCAAAAAGAACTTTCAGAATCATTTGAACTCCACCAGCTTCAAATAAATCTTTAGCAACATATTTTCCACCCGGCTTCATATCGGCAATGTAAGGAGTTTTTTTGAATATTTTACCAACAGCAAAAATGTCAAAATCAATTCCACATTCGCTGGCAATTGCAGGCAAATGAAGTGCTGCATTAGTTGATCCACCAGTTGCAGCAACAATCGTGGCGGCATTTTCCAACGATTTTAAAGTAACAATATCCCTTGGGCGAAGATTAGTTCTAATCAATTCAACCACCGCTTTTCCAGATTCATAAGCATATTCATCACGAGAAGAATATGGCGCAGGCGTTCCAGAAGAACCAGGAAGTGCAAGGCCAATTGCTTCAGAAACACATGCCATGGTGTTGGCGGTGAATTGCCCTCCACAAGCTCCCGCCGTTGGACAAGCGACTTTAGATAAAGCCCGCAGATCATCGGCAGTCATCGTTCCTGCATCAAATTTTCCAACACCTTCAAAAACATCAACAATCGTCACATCTTTTCCCTTAAATCTTCCTGGCATAATTGACCCGCCATACATAAATACTGAAGGAACATTCAAGCGACACATTGCCATCATCATCGCTGGTAATGATTTATCACACCCAGCCAAACCAACAAGCGCATCGTAACAATGTCCACGCATTGTAACTTCAATAGAATCGGCAATTACTTCACGAGAAACTAGTGATGATTTCATTCCCTGATGACCATTAGCAATTCCATCAGTAACAGTAATTGTTGTAAATTCACGAGGAGTTGCACCAGCCTCCTTAACCCCTTTTTTAGCAGGTTGAGCTTGACGCTGAAGCGCAATATTACAAGGAGCCGCCTCATTCCAGGCACTAACCACCCCAACAAAAGGCTTTTGCAAATCTTCCTCTGTTAATCCATCTGGATAAAGATCAGTTTTAATGTTATACAGCATTGTTTTTCTTCCTTCGCAGCCATGAGAATTAGTTACATAGCGAGATGGAAGTTTTGATTTGTCGAAAGTCATATTCTTATGTTGAAAATTAGTAAAATCGTCGCTAAATTACCTGCCTTACAACTGTAAATCAATCTTCAATTTTTCTAAAATGCGTTATTTAGCACTTACAAAACAAGATCACGACGAAATGTTAAAAGAAATCGGTGTCGATTCCATTAACAATATTTATGATGCCGTTCCCGATGAACTCTTACTGAAAGAGCCAATCAAGGAACTTCCTATTCACCAAGGTGAAATTGAAGTTGAGGGTTTTTTAAGAAAACTCGCTAAAAAAAATCGTGCCGCTAATTCTGGGCCATTTTTTTTAGGTGCTGGTTGCTATAACCACCATGTTCCAGCTGCCGTTGATCACATCATTCAAAGATCGGAATATTTAACCTCCTACACTCCTTACCAGCCAGAAATCGCACAAGGAACTTTGGCAACAATTTTTCAATTCCAAAGCAATATAGCACTACTTACTGGAATGGAAGTTTCTAATGCATCAATGTATGATGGCGCAACTGCTTTGGCAGAAGCGGTTTTAATGGCACTTAGAATTAAGAAAAAGCGTAAGAATATTGTCATTTCCAATGCTTTAAATTTAGATTACGCCGATGTTTTAAAAACTTATTCTAAGTTGGCCGAAGCTGAAATTTCCGAAGAAATAAATGAAGAAACAGCCTGTGTTATTGTTAATTATCCAGATTTTAACGGCAACATTCCGCAACTAGATGACGTTAGAAAAAAATGTGATGAAGCTGGAGCTTTATTAATTGTGGTTGTAACTGAAATTTTGGCTTTAGGGCTACTTGAAGCCCCAAAAGATGCTGATATCGTGGTTGGTGAAGCCTCTTCAGTTGGCGTGGGAATGAATTTTGGAGGTCCTCATTTGGGTTTCTTTGCTTGTAAAAAAGTTAATGTTCGTCAAATGCCTGGAAGAATTTGTGGCTTAACAAAAGACGAAGATGGAAAAGCTGGATATGTTTTAACCTTAAATGCCAGAGAGCAGCATATTCGTCGTGAGAAAGCGACTTCCAACATTTGCTCTAATCAAGGCTTGTGCGCTACAGCATTCACAATTCACTCAATGCTTCTTGGTGAAATTGGTTTTAAACAACTGGCTTTACTTAACCATAAAAAAGCTTGTGATTTAGCAGAAAAATTAGGAAAAGTTACAGGAGTTAAAGTTCTAAATGATAACTTCTTTAATGAGTTTACCATTAAACTTTCAAAGGATTCTTCTGAAGTTAATAAAAAGCTTTTGAAGAAAAATATTGTTGGTGGATTAGCTTTAAAAGAAAACAAGCTTCTAGTTGCCGCAACCGAACTAACTTCTGATGCTGATATGGAAATTTTTGCTCAAGAATTAGCTGAAATTTTGAAGTAAGTTTACTAAACAAGATAATTTATAAATGGCCGCTATGTTTTTTGATGTAGCGGCCATTTATAAATCTAGCAGAAGACAACAATATTATTCTCAAGTCCTTGAGATCAGCTATTTAGGTGCAATCCATCTCAGCAATATCATTAGAAAAGACCATTTAGATTGTCTTGAACTTAACAAAATTCTCTCACACAAATTTTCATCAATTAAGAAACTTAATTCAGTTACTAATTGAAAGATTCATATTGTTGAAAAAATGGTTCCATTTCACGTTCCCAATCCATAATTAAGAGTTTATATTGTTTTACTTTGCCTAATATGTTATAATACTTATCACTCATCTTGATAAGTAGAATTTAATCAACTTAGAAAGGCTAGATTATGAAAAATATTATACAAAATAATAAATTAGGATTTTCCTTAATAGAGCTCTGTGGTTATCTTAATTGTTGGAACTTTAACTATTGGCGTAACTAAGAGGCTCAAGATTAATTACCGAAGTTAAATTAAAAACCGCCGAATCACTTACTGCATCATCACCAATTGACTCAATGGATGATTTAGTTCTTTGGCTTGAAACTTCTAATAAAGAAAATATTGCAACCGGAGCTTTTAATTCTAATCAACCAGATTTTAGCTCTGACCTTTATGAGGGAGCGCCAATTTCAGCTTGGAGATATTTTACCCCAACTAAAACTTCTTCGATTAATTTGATAGCAACTTCCGATGACTCAAGACCAACTTAAACTGAGAATGGAGCAAATGTCTTACCAACAATTAATTTCGCAGGCGCAAGTGGCATAACGAATCAAATCCTAACTAATGCCGCAGAAATATTTACGGTGGGTCAGAAAAAATATTCCATTATAACTGTTTTTTCTGGAGATTCTATTCACGCCATACATTTGATTGTAGTGAGTCAAATAAACCCATCCTGTGGAGGAACTGCAACTGGAATTATATTCGTACAGGCCAAATTGGGTCTTACGGTTGTGGATCTGATTTTTCAGATGCTAACGTAACCGCGTCAAATAACTCTAGTTACATAGTAACAATGACTGCTGACAGAACAAAATCCCCCTCAACTTCTATTTATTTAAACAGTAAAACCAGCTCTCTAAGTGGTAATTATACAGCAATACCTTTACAATCAGCACCTTTAAGCATTGGTGAACCAAGTAATACTGCGTCCATAACAATATCGGAATTTGCAACTTTTGATGACGAACTGACAGAGTCAGCAATTGAAGAAGGTTAATACATAAAATTACCGTCAATTAGAAAGTATAGTAGAGTGTAACTATTGTGAATATTGA
>JBLHVR010000020.1:0-21954 GCA_047628655.1 Lentimonas sp. | reverse complement strand
CATCTCTTTCTCTTATTACTCTTGCTAGTTCTAAAGCAATATTGGGCTGATTTACTTTATTTTTAATAGATTGTAAATCGTTCTTGACCACACGCCATATTCTTTAGCTAAGTCTGGAACTTTCTCGCCATTATCCCTGATTCGGGTGATGATTTCTTGTTTTTGGTTGGCTGTTAAAGCTGGATATCCTGTAGGCATAATTTATTCCTTAATTTAAAGTTGAAATAACGATAAATTGAAGAACAATGAATGTCTATTTATTTGGGTACCTGTCACTCCTTATGAAAGAGTATTCAGTAAAACTAATCATCGAGTCCGATATCTTGGGATTGCTAAAAATCAATTTACCGCCTTTATGGAAGCTATTGATCACAACTTTAAAAGAATGATTGTGATCAATGAGCTTTATCCATACCAAAAAACCTAAAATAATGGATATTTGTGCCTAAAAGTCGCAAATATCAGCTGAAAATCAATAAATCATCCATAAACCTCAAAAAATAATCAGAAAATAATCAGAAAATAATCAGAAAATAATCATAAAATCAGAAATATTTGTAAAAATACAGCTAATCTCTAGCGAAATTCACTACAAATATTGAAGGATTTGATTTTTTTGAGTTTGGGAAATTAAAAAGTGGGATTTGGTACAGGCCCAAAAGATTTAGAGGTAAGAAAATAAAAGCAATTAAATATCTAACAACTTTTATAGAAAATAATTCAAATCTTTTTGCGCATTGGAAAATTGGAATAACAAGAGTGGTATTTAATAAGAGCGGTATGAATCGAGAGATATACGTACCGTTCTGTGAGAGGCTGGAGGTGAAACTTCTCTGGCCTACTTGACCACATCAATTTGAAGAGTAGTCAAATAAATAGACATTGACTACTCTTCAATTTATCGTTATTTTAACTTTAAATTAAGTAATAAATTATGCCTACAGGATATCCATCATTAACAGCCAATCAAGCTAGTTTAACCTAGGAATGACATATGGGGAAAGGCAGTTTAATCTGGAAGGTTTTTATTTTTAACGATAAATAATTTTTTATTTATTTTTTTACCATATTCAGTCTTAGTCAAGTATATTGTAGTAACTTCATCTAGATCATTTTTTACTTCCATTCTTACGAATTCAAAGGGTTGATTTCTGAATATTAGCCTAAATTTTCCTGCTTCTTTTTTGTTCTTCTTCATAATTTCAACTTCTGTGTAATCTTCCACTTTATCAAAATCGGTAATTTCTAGATCTATAGCTGAAAAAGAGAATTTCTTTCTGGTTAAGAAGGACGCTGGAGTGCTGTTGGTTGAAAGGTGTGAAGTTTCCTCTAATTCTATATCACTGTACGTTAGAACGTTACCATTGACGACAATTACTATTTCTGTTGGGTGGGTATGTTCAATTCTCATTTTTCCGGGCTTAAGCAAATAAATTTTTCCGTCAGAAATTTCTCCATTCTCAGTTTCTTGTAAAAAGCTGCTTTCTAAGGATTTAATGTTATTGAGATATTTTTCGATTTTTACTAAATCATCCTTGTAAAGCTTTAAGAATTCAGTTTTCTCTTTTGAGAATGAATTAAAAGTTGCAAAAAGGAATAGCAGTAAAGATGTGAGTGTAATTCTTAACATAAGCGCTGTTAATGTGTTAATTTAATTTTGGATTTGGTATAAGGCGCATTTAAATTAACATATTGAATATGACTATGCATTATTTAAATAAAAAAAGGAGGGGTTTTTATAAAAAAACCCCTCCTTTTAAACTTTTACTGATAAAGATATATTGCTAGTTTTTAGCATAATAGATTTCTTCATCTAAAGTATCCTCACTGCGATCAACTAATAAAGTAACAGTTGCATCACCAGTGATATTGATGGTTGTGCGAATCATATCAAGGACTCTATCAACCGCCAATATAACTCCAATTCCTTCAATTGGAAGGCCAACAGAAGTTAGAACCATGCCCATAAATATGATTGAACCACTTGGAATTCCAGCTGCTCCAATTGAACCGAAAGTACAAGTTAGGATTAGCATCATATAATTAGCGCTAGTTAGTTCAACTCCATAGCTTTGAGCAAAGAATACGGCACAAAGACCTAAATATATTGCTGCACCATCCATATTTATACAAGCTCCTAGAGGCATCACAAAGTTTGTACTGCTTTTAGAAACACCAATTCTTTCATGAAGATGCCTCATTGCAGTTGACAATGTTGCCTTACTAGAGCTTGTTGCAAAGGCAATTGATTGAGAATAAACAATCTTTTTAAAGAATGGGAATGGAGATAATCTTCCGAAGAAGGTAATCATCAAACCAAATATAACATATTGTAAAATACATGCCCCAAGGAATATCACTACTAATTTTCCTAAAACTTGAAGAATTTCAAGACCTTGAGTTCCAACTACAACTGCGATAAATCCAAATACACCAATTGGTGCCAATTTAACGATTACTTCAATCATTCTGAAAGTAATTTTAGCAGCGGCAGCAATGAAGTCTTTTACAGGCTTAGCTTCATCACCAACTTTATTGATGATAATTCCAGAAAAAATGGAAAAGACGATAATTTGCAAGAAATTATCAGATGCCATTGATCTAATTGGGTTTGTAGAAATTAAGTTTAATAAGAAAGCTCCAACTGTTTGAGCTTCCCCTTGATTAGCTTTAGCAGCAGCAATATCTGATGCACTAGTCAAGTTACTTAAATCAACACCAGCTCCTGGTTCAAATATTGTTCCAGCAGTAAGACCAATTATAACAGCGAATGAAGCGGTTAATAGATAAATAGTGAAAGCTTTCAATCCAACTCTAGTTGCACTTTCTCCAGAATCCATTGAAGTAATACCAGAAAGAAGAGCGAAGAAGATCAGAGGAACGATGACCATTTTGATTAGATTGAAGAACAGTGTGCCTAATACTCGAAGAGATTCAGCTTTTTCTCCCATCACCATACCAGCAATGACGCCTAAAACAAGCCCAATAATAACTTGTTGCCATAATCTTAATTTCATTTTGATCCTTAATTTGATTAGTAAAATTTTGAAGTGTGGGTGGTGAAACTTGGACTTCTATGTAAGATCTTAAAATTCATTTTTCAAAAAAAATATGAGTGAAATTTAAGAACGAAGGATCCTATAAATCGCCAAACTAAATGTCAAACATATACATTTCATTTGTATCAAAATGACATCATGTACCATCCTTAGGTCTTTATTTTAAAGGGTTAATGTGGTTATTTTTCTTTAAAATATTTTGTTAATTTGTCGCTTTCTCCATCAAATTTTTCCGCATCTGGCATAGGATCTATCTGCTTAGTAATAACTGGCCATTTGTCGGCATATTGTCTATTAAACTCTGTCCATTTAATTAACTCCTCCGATTCTGGAAAAATTGCTTCCGCAGGGCATTCCGGAACACAAACTCCACAATCAATACATTCGTCAGGGTTAATAACTAACATATTTTCTCCCTCATAAAAACAATCTACAGGACAAACTTCAACACAATTGGTATATTTACAGCGAATACAATTATCAGTTACTACGTAGGTCATAATTTAGGATTCAATATTTAGAATTTAGGAATAAAGAAGTATGTTCTTTATTCCTAATTATATTATCTAATTGGGGTTAGTCTGATTTCTACACGGCGATTCAAAGATCTTCCTGTTGTAGTTTTGTTTGAAGCAATTGGGCTGGATTCTCCATAACCAATTGTTCTAAGTCTGCTTCTTGCAACGCCCTCTGAAGATAAATAATTAGCAACTGATTCGGCTCGATCTTGAGAAAGAGTCAAATTTCTAGCCTCAGTTCCAACTGAGTCGGTGTATCCTGATATTACAATATTGGTTTTTTTATACTCCTTAACAACTAAAGAAACTGATTTTAAAGTTGAGTAGAAAGAGCTTTTTAAAGCTGATCTACCAGTTGGGAAGGTAATATTTCCTGGCATAATTAAGCGCACATCATTTCCTTCTTCTTTAACTTGAACTCCAGTTCCAGCCAAAACTTGTCTTAATTTTTGAGCTTGAACATCGCGGTAATAGCCATATCCACCTCCAGCAACTCCGCCAACAGCGGCGCCAATTAATGTTGCTTTAGTGTCTCCACCAGCTAAAAAACCAGCCAAAGCTCCAGCAGCAACTCCACCAGCACTATATTTTGCTGCACTACCAACTTCTCTTTCACCAGAATAAGGATTATTTACACAAGAAGAGACCAAAAGAGCCGAAGCTAAAAATAAAGATTTTGTTTGAAGTTTCATAAATTGTTGATTTAAGGTTAAAATTTTTAACAAAGGAAAAATATAAGGTTGTTTTTGCAAGTCAAGGTGCAGATTTAATAACAATTAAGATTATATTATTAATTTAGTCGACAATTCTATTATGAATGACCCGCTCCATCATTACCCCCACTCACGATGCCGGGAATGGGCGGTGATTTATTCCCTCCTTTAACATTTCCAAAGCCTTTCATATTATCCCTTAATTTTGCAAAAACTTCCTCCAACTCACCCCTCATTTCAGGAGTAATATTTGATTGCCCTTCTTTTGCTCCCGATTTTTCTTTAGCAACTTCTCTAACAGCATCTCCAATTTTCCGCCCAGAAAAGTCTTTTGCTTCTTCAGTATTCGCAGAGGTTGAAGCAGTTTCTTGCTTTGGATTTGTTCCAGCAGAGGGGGTGGGCTTAGGTTGGTCATTATTTTTTTCTTCTTGTTGAGAAGGATCTTGGGGATTTTTATCGGGATTAGCTTCTGGTGCGGTAGTATTATTGGTACTTTGATCATTATCAGGACCAGAAGGCTCTGGCACTTTACTTGCTTCTTTATCTCTGGAAGATGCTTCAAAATTATTTTCTGCAGCACCCACAGCTGGATTATCATCTTTTTGTAATGAGTCTTTAGTTACTACAGGCTCCTTTGCTATAAGATTATCTTTTGTAACTTCTTTTGTAGGGGTTTTTTCTTCAGGTCCTGTTTCTTTGGTGCCAAGAAGTTTTTGAAAAAACTTTTTAGAAATAACTCCGGAATCCACACCAGCTTTATATAATCGCTCCACAGCAAGAAGACCCATTATTGCTGCAGCAAAAGGCCCAACAAACATGGCCAGCAAAACAGTTGCCGCGATTGCTGCAGCTGCCGTTGCAAGGGTTTTTCCTATTTTTTTTGGTTTTTTAGTTTCCCCCACAGGATTTATACTTTTATCTCCTTTATTAACTTCAGGTGCCGGAGATTGAGGATCTTGCGGCTCTTCTTTTGCTGAAGATGTGGTATCTGGATTTGGATTTTTTTGTGCTGGAGGAGTTGTTTCTATGGTTGGGTCCGTTCCTAAGGTTTTTTCATAATTTGTAGCATTATTATTAGCTGCTTCTTTACCTTTTTCTTCAACTAGTTTATCCAGAAAAGAATATTTGCCAGCTTTAAGTTGGTCAAATTGATCCTGCGTTAGTTTAACGGGCTTTCCTTCTTCACCTTCTCCTCTGAGCTGACCAAGTTTTTTTGCCGCATCTTCAGGAAGAAATACAATTGCTAATTGTGCTTTGGGATTTTCTTCAGCAGATGCTAAAAAGCCACTTTTAATATCATTCCATTCTGGCTGATTAATCCCCGTAAGTCTTTTGTCTGCTTTTAAAGATTCGAAATAATTATCTTCACCATTCTTCATAAGATCTCTATCAAGCTCTATCACACCACCTTCTCCCCTATTTTCTGGGTTTTCTGGCAAAGGAGTAACGGCTACAGCAGGCTGTTCTTTCGTTGTTTTTTCCTCTGCTAACAATTGTTCTTCTGTTTCTTCTGGAATTGCTTCTAGTTTTTCTTTCATTTCTAATTATCCTTTAAAATTGATATTATCTATTTTTAACAACTTTTATTTTGCAAATTAAATCGTAGGCGGTGGATTTATTTTTGGTAATTAAGTGCGTTTGTAACCAAGCCAAAGTTATTAACCCAAAAACTAAATTAAACGTATTTCCAACAATTGCATCATAAATATTTGCTTTTTGAAGGGCCATGAAGGCAAAAATATAAATGACGAAAAGCCATGGAACTAAAGAAAGTAGGTAATGGAATGAGCTTTCCCAGAAGTCTAATTTTTGGCCATTTTTATTGACAATGATGATTTTCATTAGTTTTTTCCCGAGAGTGGCGCGCCATTTTGAAGAATTTAAAAGGATGTGGTAAAGAGCGCCAGATGTGAAAATTATAAATATTAGAAGTAAAGTTTCTTTAAAAAAGAGATGTGATGTTAGAAAATTGAGTCTTTCAAGGTCGGAACCGAAATAAACTTCTTCAACTTGGAATTTTTCTTTAAAATCAATGTGAAATTTTTCTAGTCCATTTTTAAGCCAAAGGTTGAAAAGAAGGCCAAATGCGAACATTCTGATGAAATTGCTAATTGCAATGTCGATGGATCCGGCAACCCATCTTTTAAAACTTCCCGCATTTTTTAATTCTTCGCTCATTTCTTAAAATTTGTTTTTCATAATCCCTAGATTCTGATTCATTTTTAAACTAAACTTGATAGCTTGTTGGCAATTCTGAATATCAAGAATTAAATCATTAGATAGTTTTTTGAGCAAGTTTTTTAATAAAAAGAATGCGAATTTTTTATATTTTTGACCCGATCTAAAAATATCTTAGGAATGATGCTTCGGCAATTTTGCAACAAATAAAATAAATGACAATCTCTAGAAACGAAAAATTCGATGTTTTAATTATTGGGGCCGGGGCTGCTGGATTAATGTGTGCTTTGAGTGCTTCTAAAAGAAAACGCAAAATTTTACTTGTAGATCACAATAAGAAAGTAGGACAGAAAATTAGAATTTCTGGGGGAGGGCGCTGTAATTTTACTAATATTTACTGCTCTAAAGAGAATTTTTTATCTCAGAATCAACATTTTTGTGTTTCAGCTTTGAAAAGATTTGTCCCACAAGATTTCATTAATTTAGTTAAAAAACATGAAATTTCCTTTCATGAAAAGACTTTGGGACAGTTATTCTGTGATGGATCTTCGCAGCAAATAATTGATCTATTAATTGCTGAATGTGAAGAATCGGTAG
The DNA here is from genome assembly GCA_047628655.1 of Lentimonas sp. Classification (GTDB taxonomy): domain Bacteria; phylum Pseudomonadota; class Alphaproteobacteria; order Rickettsiales; family UBA1997; genus JAJTCH01. The sequence goes on along the minus strand of JBLHVR010000020.1, from coordinate 14,889 downwards.
AATTTTCAACTGAAGCTAAAGTTGGGAAGATTAGAAAAAATGATGAAGTATTTTTGGTGGAAATTAATGGTGAGATAGTAATTTGTGAATCTTTGGTTATTGCAACAGGAGGACCTGCAATTCCAAAAATGGGCGCCACTAGTTTTGGATATGAAATTGCCAGACAATTTGGCTTGAAAATAATTCAACCAATTCCAGCGTTAGTTCCATTAACATTTGATGAAACATTATTGCTTAAAACTAAATTACTTTCCGGAGTTTCTTTGGATGCAATTGTTGGATGTGGAAAAGTTAAATTTAGTGAGGCGGTTTTATTTACTCATCGCGGAATTAGTGGGCCGGCAATTTTGCAGATTTCTTCCTATTGGAACAAAGGGCAGGAGATTGTGATTAATTTTTCACCAAAAATTGATATTTACGAATATTTGAAGGAGGAGAAATCAATAAATTCTAAACAAGCAATTCAAGTTGCATTAGCGAAAATTTTACCTAAGAGTTTTTCGGGTTTCATTTTGGAGCAATTGGGTTTTTCAGGAAATTTGTCAGACTCTTCTAATCAAAAATTAAAACAAATCGGCGGTTTTATTAATGATTGGAAATTTATTCCCAGTGGAACGGAAGGTTTTTCAAAGGCCGAAGTTGCTGCAGGAGGAATTAACAGCGATGAAATTTCCTCAAAAACTTTTGAAAGTAAGAAGATGAAGGGATTATTTTTTGTTGGAGAGGTTTTAGATGTAACTGGCCACTTAGGTGGTCACAATTTTCAATGGGCTTGGGCTTCAGGTAATGCAGCTGGAGAGTTTGTTTAAAGTAATTTTCACCTTCATATCTCGGTCTAAAGGACGAGTCATGAAGGTGAGATTATTTTTAATCAATCAAAATTAAAAGTCGATTATTGAACATTTCAGCAAAACCACCTTTAATTGGGTATTCTTCTAAAACTTGATCTTTCTTATCTAAAATCTTAACTACACCTTCCGCTAATTTTGAGATTGTTGCTTCGTGGTCAGCTAAAATTCCCATTTCACCTTTTTCGGAAGGAATAGTTGCTTGAAAGCAATCTCCTTCAAAAATTGGTCCTGCCGGTGAAATGATTTCGATTTTTAATTCTTTTTGATGCATCGGTTGTTTTATTTACTAGTTTTAAGATTTTAGTAATTTTTCGCCTTTAGCAATTGCTTCTTCAATATTACCAACCATGTAGAAAGCATTTTCTGGAAGGTGGTCATATTTACCAGCAATAATTTCTTTAAAGCCTTTAATAGTGTCTTCCAAAGAAACTAATGTTCCTGGAGATCCGGTGAAAACTTCAGCAACATGGAAAGGTTGAGAAAGGAATCTTTGGATTTTTCTAGCTCTGGCAACAGTTAATTTATCTTCTTCAGAAAGCTCATCCATACCTAAAATGGCGATGATATCTTGAAGTGACTTGTAAGCCTGTAAGATTTTTTGAACCTCTCTGGCAACATCGTAATGTTCGTCACCAACAATTCTTGGATCTAAAATTCTTGAAGTTGAATCAAGTGGATCAACCGCTGGATAAATTCCCATTTCAGCAATTTGACGAGAAAGAACTGTAGTTGCGTCTAAATGAGTAAATGAAGTTGCAGGAGCAGGATCAGTTAAATCATCAGCTGGAACATAAATTGCTTGAACAGAAGTGATTGAACCTTTTTTAGTAGAAGTAATTCTTTCCTGCATTGCACCCATGTCGGTTGCAAGAGTTGGCTGGTAACCAACGGCAGAAGGAATTCTTCCTAAAAGTGCAGAAACTTCAGAACCTGCTTGAGTGAAACGAAAAATGTTATCAACAAAGAATAGAACATCTTTCCCTTCTTCATCTCTAAAATATTCGGCTTGAGTTAATCCTGAAAGAGCAACTCTGGCTCTGGCTCCTGGAGGCTCGTTCATTTGTCCATAAACCAAGGCAACTTTTGATTTAGATGGGTCTTCAATATTAATTACTTTAGAATCGATCATTTCATGGTAAAGATCGTTTCCTTCTCTGGTTCTTTCACCAACACCTGCAAAAACTGAATATCCGCTGTGTGCTTTGGCAACATTATTAATTAATTCCATAATTAAAACTGTTTTACCAACACCGGCGCCGCCAAATAGGCCAATTTTCCCACCTTTTGAATATGGAGCAAGAAGATCGACTACTTTAATTCCGGTAACCAAAATTTCGCTTTCAGTAGCTTGGTCTTCAAGACTAGGTGCTGCTGCATGAATTGGAGATCTTTTTTCAGTTTTAATTTCACCTCTTTCATCAATCGGCTCACCAATTACATTCATGATTCGGCCCAAAGTTGCAGTTCCAACAGGAACGCTAATTGCGGAACCAGTGTCAGTTACCGTAACGCCTCTGGCAAGTCCATCGGTTGAGTCCATAGCAATGGCTCTTATCGATCTTTCACCCAAATGCAGGGCTACTTCTAGAGTTAATTTTTTACCATCATTTTCGCATTCAAGAGCGTTTAAAATTGCTGGAAGTTCGCCGTTTGGAAATTCAACATCCACAACTGCAGAAATTACTTGTGTAATAGTACCGGAATTGGCCATTTTTGTTTTAGAGAAAGATTTGATATAAAGAAAAACTGCCCCCTGGGGCGCAAAAAGAGCGCAAAAAATACAAGAAGGTTTTTTTATGGTCAAGAGCTAAATTAGATAAGTGGCTTATTAAAATGAGATATGAAGAAAAAGAAGGTATAATTTGCGTGGTGGTATTTTTTAAGAGGTTCTTTGTTGATAAATTTGCGTCAATTAAGAGATTGAAATTTGCCTGATGAGTTGAAAAGTATAGATTGTTTAAAAAATAGGTCCGTTTCAACATGAAATGAGTCTGAAGAGGTTGAGTATTTCTAAGATAAACTGAGTCTGAGGAAAGCAGTTTGTTATGTGTATCAGAGGCAGGACACTTGCTGATAAAATTTTTTAGAGCTGAATTATTTTTTAAGTAAAGAAGGTAGGTATAAACACTCGATAACAAGCTCGACTTTTAACATCTTATTATTGGGGTATAATTTGTCAGAAAGAGCGCATATCGGTTTAACTATCTTTGCGTGCAAAAAATATTAGCTTAACATTGTGCATAGGCTCTGTTAGCTAATTATTAAAACCAAAAGCACTTTAATTGAAAAAGAGCCATTATGGGCGAGAGATATTGTGTTTGTAGCGAAAAAGGGATATGCACTAAGGATTAGTTCGGCGAGGATAGTTTTAAAAAATTAGAGCCAAATAGTTAGATCTAATTGATTTATTTCTCGTCGCTCCAACCAATTTTTTTGAGGAAATCTTTGTAACCACCTTCGAAAATGAAGGTTTTATCGTCATCAAAAACAATCAATTTATTAGCCACTTCTTTTAAGAAATATTCACTATGGGTGACCATTAAAACGGCGCCGTCAAAATTCTTAATAGCTCCTAACAGTGAGTCGCAAGATTCCATGTCCAAGTGATTGGTTGGTTCATCGAGCAGAAGTAGGTTTGAAGGTTTTAATAAAATTTTCCCCAACATTACTCGACTTTTCTCACCACCAGAAAGAACTTTAATTTCCTTGTTTGATAAAGTTCCAGAGAACATCATATTTCCCGCAACCCTTCTTACTGTGGTTTGACTAAGTTCTGGAGCTGCCCTGTGCATTTCCTCATAAACACTTGAATTTGGATCAAGGCGATCAATATTCATTTGGCCAAAATAACCAATTTCAGTTTTATTATTGGTTTTAGCGATTCCCTCTAGAGGTTTTAAATCTCCAGTAATTAACTTCAATAGAGTTGATTTACCTTTACCATTTTTTCCAATAATACAGATTTTATCTTCTGGAGTAATTCTAAAGCTCAATTTTTTAATCAAGGTTTCGTGACCTTCATATCCAAAAGTAAGGTCTTTAACTTCAACCATATCGTCTTTACTGCCGTAAACTGTTTGGCTGAATTCAAAATCAAGAGTTGCAATATGTCCTAATTTTTCTTTTTGACCTTTCTTTTCCATCATCTTTATTCTTGATTGGGCGCGACTAGCCATGCTGGCTTTAGCTCCAAAACGATCAATCCATTCTTGGGTTTTTTGATTTTGTTTTTCTTCGTTAATTCGGGTTTTTTCGTAAATTTCCTCTTCTGCCGCAATCTTTTCGCGTAGCCCTTTGGTATTTCCTGGAACTTTTTTAAAATCACCACGATGAATTAAAAGTGTATGACTTATGATACTATCCATAAAATCACGATCATGAGTAATTAAAATTAACTCACCTTCCCAATCTTTGAGGAATTTTTTTAACCAACGCACCGAATGAATATCTAAATAGTTGGTTGGCTCATCAAGAAGCAACATATTCGGTTCGTCGAGAAGCAATTTTGCGAGGTTTATTTTAACCTGAAAACCACCAGAAAACTCATGAGGATCCTTAAGCATGTCCTCTTCCGAAAAACCAAGTCCGCGTAAAATTTCTTCACCTTTCCAGCCTTCATACTCACGATCTTCAGGAAGAACAGAGCAAACTTCTTCAATAGCAGATTTGTGTTGAAATTCAATGTGTTGTGCCAAATGCCCAATTTTGTAGCCTCTAGGAATTGAAACTTCACCAAAATCTGGATCTAATTGTTTAAGCAATAATTTTAAAAATGTACTTTTTCCGCTACCATTACGACCAATTAAGCCAACTTTTTCGCGCCCGTTAATAATAAAATTAACATCTTCAAAAATTGAATTGCCGGCGAATGAAATGGATAAGTCTTTTACTTTAATCATTATTTAATTTTAATTTTTATTATTTTTCTATTTTATATCGAAGCTTAAGACTTCTATTAGCTTTTCATCAACAAATCAATATTTCCACCAATGGCAGCAACATTAATATTCAGAGTTCTCTCACTAATAAATTTAAGCAAATAGTGCGGCCCGCCAGCTTTAAAGCCGGTTCCTGAAAGACCTTCACCACCGAATGGCTGAGATTCAACAATTGCTCCTGTAATATTGCGATTAATGTAAATATTTCCAGCGTTAATTCTCTTTTCAATGCCTTGATATTGTTCGTGAATTCGAGTGTGCATTCCAAAGGTTAAGCCAAATTTCAAATTGTTTATTTTTTCAATTAAATTTTCACCATTTTTGTAGCGGAAAATATGTAGAATTGGTCCAAAATTTTCACCTTGTAAAAGACTTAAATCGTCAATTTCCCAAATTTGTGGAGCAAAAAAACTACCTTGTTTTTCCAAATCTTTAATTTCCAATTTAGAAATTAATTTAGCGCCTTTGGAATTTTCCAAATAATCAACATGTTTTTGCAAATTAGCCTTTGCAGCTTCGTCAATGACTGGACCAATATCAGTTTCGAATTTCCAAGGATTGCCAATCTCTTTTTCATCGGCAGCATTTTTGGCAAGCTCTAAAACTTCGTCAGCAGAAGCTTCTGGTAAGAATAAGATCCTCAAAGCAGAACATCTTTGCCCAGAACTTCCAAAAGCAGAGAGAAGAACATCGTCAACCAACTGCTCTGTAAGAGTTGAGCTGTCAGCAATCATGGAGTTTTGACCTCCAGTTTCAGCAATTAAAGTAATTATTTCATCTGGTCTGTCAGCAAGAGATCGTTGAATATGTTTTGCAGTAGCTGTTGATCCTGTAAAACAAACACCTTTGATTTCTTCTTGTTTAATTAAAGTTGCACCAATAATAGCGCCTTTTCCAGTTAAAATTTGTAATGCGTCTTTCGGAACTCCTGCCTGATGACAAATTTCAACTAATCTTGCAGCAATTAGAGGAGTTTGCTCTGCCGGCTTAGCAATTACTGTGTTTCCAGTTGCAAGCGCCGCTGTTATTTGGCCTGCAAAAATAGCGAGCGGGAAATTCCACGGACTAATGCAAGCAAAAACTCCTTTAGGATGTAAGCTTAATTTGCTGGTTTCGCCTGTAATGCAAGGTAAATCAATGGAATTATCCATTAATTTTTCAGCTTGAAAAGCGTAGTATCGACAAAAATCCACAGCTTCTCTAATTTCAGCAACTGCATCACTAATAGTTTTTCCAGCTTCTTTAATACAAAGCGCCATCAATTCAACATTGTTCTCTTCGATTAAATCAGCGATTTTTCTTAATATTTTAGAACGATCTTGGACTGTAACATTTTTCCAACTCTGAAAAGCCTTTTGAGCTTTTGTCGCTGCATTAACAACATCATTAGAGGTTGCTTCTTTAATACTTCCTACAATTTGCGACTTTTCAGATGGGTTAAAAATTTCTACTACATCTCCCGATAAAGATTCATCGTTAAAATCCCATCTAGTTTCATGTAATTTTGCAAATTCTTCCTGCAAATCATCAACTTGACTAATATTTCCAAAATCAATTCCTTTAGAATTTTTTCTAGATTCACCATAAAGTTCGGCGGGCAGGGAAATGGTTTTGTTTTTAAACCCACCAGATTCCTTAACTTTAACGATTGGATCTTCAACGATTTTTTCTACTGGAATTTCTTTATTCATCAGCATGTTGGCAAATGAGCTATTTGCCCCATTTTCCAGAAGTCTGCGAATTAGATAGGCCAATAAATCTTTATGCTCCCCAATTGGAGCGTAAATTCGACATGGAACTTTTTTAACTACATCTTGGTAAAGGTTTTCACCCATTCCATAAAGTCTTTGAAGTTCGAATTTCTTATCACCAGCATAAACTTGAATCGCCGCAATTGAATGAGCATTGTGAGTGGCAAATTGCGGAAAAAAGCTGTCGGAATTTTCAAGAAGTTTTCGAGCGCAAGCTAAATAAGCTACATCAGAATGGTGTTTATTGGTGAAAACAGGAAAATGCTTAATTCCAAAACTTTGAGCTAATTTAATTTCACTATCCCAATAAGCTCCTTTAACAAGGCGAATTGGAATGATTCTATTAGTAGATTTTGCAAGATCTGTTAAATAATCAATAACATAAAATGCTCTTTTTTGGTAAGCTTGAAGAACAAATCCTATTCCGCTCCAACCAATAAATTCAGGCATTTTGCAAATTTCGGTAAAAACTAACAATTCTAAATCAAGACGCCCAGATTCTTCAGCGTCAATTGTAACGGCTAGATTATGTTGTTTGGCAATTCTTAGAATTTCAACAATTCTAGGAATTAATTCTTTAAAAACGCGCTCTTTTTTTAACAGTTCATAACGCGGATGAAGAGCAGTAAGCTTTATTGAAACTCCAGATTTTTCTAAGGGGTTTTGAGCTAAATCTTTATCATGATATTTACCAAGTTTATGAATTGCAGATTTGTAAGATTTGAAATATTTATCAGCTTGAGCTGCACTTCTAGCTCCTTCTCCTAGGATATCGTAAGAAAAAATGTAACCTAATTTTTCATATTTTGAAGCTTTGGATAATGCTTTATCGATGGTTTGACCCATTACAAATTGCAAAGCAACCAAATGCATTGATGAACGAAGAGCTTTTCTGATTACTGGATCGGAGGTTTTTTTAAAAACATTCCTTAAGAAGGTTAGCGGTTTTTCTTCCGCAGCGCTTCCAATTTTAATTGTTTTCCCAGTAAGAAGCATTCCCCAGCTTGCGGCGTTGAAATAAAATGAATCTTCATTTTTTAAATATTGCCCCCAATCAGTTTCACTGAATGTTGATTCAATCAATTTATTAGCAGTTGTGGCATCTGGAATTCTAAGTAAAGCTTCGGCTAAACACATTAAAGCTACACCTTCTTTGGTGGATAAATTGTATTTGTTTAAAAATGATTCAACACTGACCTTTTCCTGTTGATTTCGGGCCGATTCTACCATTTGAAAGGCTTGGCGCATAATTTGTGAATTGTCACAATTAAAACCATCTAAATAAGACACCATTTCTGTCATTACTTTTGATTCGCGGGAGAATTGCTCCTTACTGATCTGATCTAAGTTCATTTTGGACTAAGTGCTTTAGTTGATTGTTTTTTAAATTTATTTAGTTGGTTTTCTTCCGCCATTATTGTTGCCAGAAAAATTTCCGTTTCCAGATTTGGATGAGCTAGAGAAGCTTTTACCTCTAAAAGACTTATTATCAGATCCTCTGCTGTTTGTGCTGAATTTTTTGTCACCAAATTTTCTTTCTCCTGAAGAATCTCTCTTTCCGTCTCTACTAAGATTCTTTTCAAATCTGGACTCGGAGCTAGCGGAGGCAAAATTTCCTCTTCGGTCATCTTTTTTGTAAGGGTTTGATCTTCTGTCTTCAGAACCTTCAAATCTTGGTTTTTGATCATTAAATTTGCCACTAGCAATTTTTCTGTCAACAGGTCGACCTTCCGATCTTTTGAATTCTCTTTCTTCTCCAAATCCCACAGACCTTCCTCCAAAATCACTTGGATCTTTACTTCTACTAGAATTTTCAGATTTAGATTTTGGTGATTTTCTGCCTTCATCTTGCCATTTTCTGCTTTTAGCAAAATGGGAAAGAGGTCTCTCTTCTTGGCTTACTGAGTCAAACTTCCTTCTAGGAGCAGGTTTCTTGCTGGAACTTGATGCTGGTCTGCCAGAATCTGGCTTTCTAACGCTTGGCGTTCTACCGCTTAACCCTCTCTTTACTTTAGGTAGGGAATCTTGATCAGACTTACTAGATTCAACACCATGAAGCGCGTGAGATTCATCAACTGTAATTTTCATTTTGATGATTTTTTCAATATCCTTCAAAGAATTTTTTTCAGAAGAATCACAAAAGGAAATAGCAATTCCTTCTTTTCCGGCTCTGGCGGTTCTGCCAATTCTGTGAACATAGCTTTCTGGGTCTTTTGGAAGCTCATAGTTAATAACATGAGTAATTCCAGGAACATCAATTCCACGCGCTGCAATGTCGGTTGCAACTAAAACTTTAATTTTTCCATTACGGAATTCTTCCAAAGCTTTTTCGCGGGCAGATTGTGATTTATTACCGTGAATTGCAGATGCTTTAATTGAATGTTGTTCTAAAAATGCCACAATACGGTTTGCGTTATGCTTAGTCTGAGAAAAAACTAAGAAAAGATTATTTTCGTCACAATTCTTAATGATGGTTTTAAGTAGTAATGGCTTGTTAGCTTTTTCAACAAAATTGATGCTTTGATCAATTTTTTCTACAGTAGTGGAGGGTGGAGTTACCTCAACTGTAACGGGATTATTTAAAATTGAATTTGCTAACGAAACAACTTCTTTAGGCATTGTTGCCGAGAAAAATAAAGTTTGTCTTTTGGTTGGAAGTTTGGCGATGATTTTCTTCACATCTCTAATGAAACCCATATCCAGCATGCGATCTGCTTCATCAAGAACGAAAATTTCTAATTGTGAAAATCTAATGTATCCTTGGTTCATTAAATCTAACAATCTTCCAGGAGTTGCAACTAAAATGTCGAACCCTTGTTTTGCAGCTCTAATTTGGTTATTAATATTTACTCCACCAAAAACTAATCCTGAGGTCAGATTTAAATCTTGTCCATAAAGCTTGATATTGTCTTTAATTTGAGAGGCTAATTCTCGAGTTGGAGTTAATATTAAGGTTCGAACCTCGTTAGCTTGAACAAAATTATTGCTTTTGGACAAATTGTCTAAGATTGGCAGTGAAAAAGCAGCGGTTTTTCCAGTTCCAGTTTGGGCAATTCCAAGGAAATCCTTTCCTTCCAGAATGTGTGGAATTGCTTGGTTTTGAATTGGAGTAGGAGTGGAATAGCCTTTTTTTTCTAAGGCGCTAACAATTTCAGGTTTTAGATTAAGGTCTTTAAAATGAGGCATTATTTTGATTTATTAAGTAAAGAGGTTTTCAAGATTGGCGCTGTTGGAAATAGGGCGAGAATTTTTTTTATCCAGTCTATTTTTGAAGATGGAATTTTGTTTAGTGAATTGTTTTGCTAATGTTAGCAATGAATTTTGCAGATAAATCAGAAGATGATTTGTCAGAAATTTTTGTAGCTTTATTTTCAATGATTTTAATCGCAGTATCAATAATTTTTGATTTCATATCTCTTATTACTTTTTCTTTCTCACTGGTAATTCTTTCTTTAGCTAAGTGAGTTTTTCTGTTGATTTCACTTTCTAATGATTTATGAGATTCTTCTAATAATTTCTCACCTTCCTGATGAGCATTTTTTATTAAGTCTTGGCAATAAGAAAGAGATTCCTCATGATATTTTTTTGCGCTTTCTAAAAGTTTTTCCGATTCAATTTTCATTTTTTTTGCTTGTTCAATATCATTAGCAATTTGCTTCGATTTATTATCAATCATGGCAATGATTAGCGGAGCGGCATACTTGATCATCAAAACAATGAATAGTAGGAATGAAATGGAAAGCCAGAATTTTGGATCTGAAAAAAGCATATTTTAATTCTAATTAATTGTGAAAAATTTTCGTTCGATTTTACTAGCCAATTCTTCAATGGTTTCTTGAGATTGGTCTTCGGTGGTTTTCTGAAAGCTAGCTATTTCTTTTTTTGACTCTTCAATAGTTTTGTTAATTTTCTCTTTCAATTTTCTTAAACCTTCTTCTCTTGCTAACTTCCCTTGATTTAAGGATTGATCAATAGAAATTTTGTATTGTTTTGCCGAAGTTTCTCTTAGATTTTTGGTTGAAATGTCAACTTTCTCAATCTGATCTTTAATTTCGTTGGCAGATGAATTATTCTTCTGAATATTTTTATTTCTTCGGTCTAAAATTTCTTTAATTCTGGGAAGGTAAATTGTGCTGACAGCAAAATAAAGCACTCCAAAGCAGACTAAAAGCCAAAAGATTTGGGATGAAAAGGAAGAAATATCTTCGAATTGAGGCATTACTTAAAATAATTTTTTTAATGATTAGTTGCTAATGGTTAATGAAGGGGTGATTCATTAACCATGAAATATTTGGGTTTTAAGCAAACAATACTAAGAAGGCTAGAAGAACGGCAAAAATACCCATTGCTTCAGCAAGACCAACTGCGATGTAGATGTATTTTTCAAGCTTAGCTGATGCTGAAGGGTTTCTAGCAAGAGCGTTGAAAAAAGCTGCAAAAATGTTTCCAATTGCAAGAGCGGCTCCAGCCATTCCGATTGAAAGTAGACCAACTCCGATGTATTTAATAGATAAAAGTTCCATATTTTTTAAGTTTTAAGTTTAGTAAAAATTTGTTAATTTGGTTAATATTTTTAGTTTAAAAATCCACAAAATTAATTTCTTAATTTTGCCTAAAAACATTTCCTAATTAATCAAATGCAGTGAGAAGCTGTTAACCAACAGTTTCTAGTGAGCCTTTGTAGTTTCGCCTAAGTAAGCACAAACCAAAATTGCAAAAATGTAAGATTGTAAGACGGACACAAATAATTCAAAACCGGTCATTATGATGGCAAATAACATTGGAGCTGCTCCGAAGATAACTCCCAAACTAATTACGAATCCTGCAACAACTTTTAAAAGAACGTGACCCGCAACAATGTTGGCGAAAAGTCGAACAGATAAAGTGATTGGTCTAATTAAGAATGAAAAGAATTCAATTAAGAAAATGATTGGCGCCATTACTAATGGAACTCCGGACGGCAGGAACATTTTTAAAAACCCTACAAAACCATTTCTGTAGATTGCATAAATTGTGATGGTAGAAAATGCTATTAATGCCAAGGCAAGCGTAACAACTATGTGACTGGTTGCGGTAAAGCTGTAAGGAGTCATTCCTAAGACATTACACAGTAAGATAAATGTAAATAGGGTGAAAACTAGGGGAAAGAATTTTTCTCCTTCATTACCAATGCTGGTTTTAACCATGTCGATGATGAAATTGTAAACCGATTCTGCAATTACTTGTAGGCGATTTGGAATTAGTGATTTTTTTCTAGTAGCAATACTTAAAAAAGCAATTGTAAAAAAAGTTGCCAAAACCATGTAAAGCGAGGAATTCGTAAAACTAATGTCAATTCCAAAAGCTTGGATATCGAATATTTTTTTAATTGCGAATTGATCTAAAGGACTGTGATTTTCGTTTGCCACTGTGGAAATTAAAAATGTGAATTAATAGGATCTTCTTGTAAAGCTCTTTAAGAATGCGGTGATTTTTGTAAAAATAGCTAAAAAGTCAAGGAAAAACAACACTTAATTAACAGTATTTAATAATACTTTCCACAGCTTCATTTACTAAGTCAAAAACTTCCTCAAAACCCTTGCTTCCATAGTAAGGATCAATCACCTCATCCTGATAATTATTTTTGACGCCGGCATATTGTAAAAATAGTTGAATTTTATTTTCAAATTGTGGCGGACAAAGTTGTTTTAAAGAAGATATATGTCCACGATCCATTGCAAATATTAGGTCAAAATTTACAAAATCATCTTTTGTAATTGATCTGGAATAAATTCCTTCAAAATTAATTCCTCTTTTTTTACCAATTGCAACTGACCTAGAATCTGGTTTTTCACCGCAATGGTAAGATGAAGTTCCTGCCGAATCAATTTCAAAACCCTTCAAGCCTAATTTTTCAATGTGATGAAGTGCTAAAGCGTGAGCTGTTGGAGATCTGCAGATATTTCCTGTGCAGACAAAAAGTAATTTTTTCATTGTTTTTATTTTTTAAGTTTAGTTTGCTAAAGGATGATTCTTGAATACCAAATCTTTCAATTTTGAGTCTAAAATATGGGTATAAATCTGGGTAGTAGAAATGTCACTGTGACCAAGCAATTCCTGCAAAACCCTCAAATCAACACCCTGACTTAGAAGGTGAGAAGCAAATGAATGGCGAATTATGTGTGGCGAAACTTTTCTTTCGTCAATTCCTGCAATCACTGCCAATTCTTTAAGCATTTGATTAAATCTTTGTCTGGTTAAATGTTTATCAACAGTTTTCAAAGTCTTATCTCTTAACTGATTAACATTTTTGTTGATGCGAATTTTTCCACAAAATAACCATTTAGAATTATGGTGACCCATTTCTTTGCGTGCATTTAAATATTTCCCCAAAATCCTTAAGGAGGTTTTGTTTAAAGGTGCAATGCGCTCTTTGCTTCCTTTGCCATTTACAAGTAAATAATTCTTAAAAATAATTTCGCCATTAACGATGTTTTTTCCAATGGCTGAAATTGGTAAAGAGATCAACTCTGAAACCCTCAGGCCAGAAGCGTAAAGAATTTCCATCATTGCGGAAAGTCGAATACTAAAATGAGATGAGCTATTTTCAAGGCAGTCCAGTAATTTAAAAACTTCTTTTTCACTTAAATATTTAGGAAGCTTTTGATCATTCCTAACTTGTTTAATTTCTAAGGTTGGATCGTCTTTTTTAATTCCTTCAATTTTGAGGAATTTGAAAAATCTTTTTAGGCTGGAAATTTTTCGATTCAAACTAGAAGCTTTGATTTTCTGTTTGTAAAGTTGACGCAGGTAAGATTTAAAAATATCTTCATCAACATCAACAAGGTTTCTTTTTTGAGAATTGAGAAATTTTAAGAAGAGGTCTAAATCGCTTTTGTAAGATGAAATAGTGTTTTGAGAAAGGCCGTTCTCACTGATTAAAACATCTAAAAATAACCTAATTAAAGAAGTATTATTCTTCATCTATTCTAATTTTAAGGTCAATGGTTACATCTTCCTGAGGAACTTTAAAATCATCCTTATTGCCAATAACTACAAGCATGAAAATGAAGAAGAGCAGGGCAATTGCAGACAAAAAATATTTCATCTACTCAACTTCAATTCTGTCAGTCATATCTACAACTCGCATCAATTCCTTAATGTCCGTTATCCCTTCTACAACTTTGGTAATTCCATCTTCAGCAAGTGGAATAAATCCTTGACTAAGAATGTAGTTGTAAATTTCTTTACGAGAAGCGGCTTGAACTATTAATTCATCTAATTCACGGTCAAATGGCATTATTTCCGCAATCACAACTCGGCCTTTGTAACCAGATTCACTGCATTTTTCACAACCTTTTCCTTTAAAAAGATGAGTGACATTCTTGTGAATTTCACCAATCATTTTTTTGTCAAAATCGCTAATTGGAACTTTAACTTTGCAAGAAGAGCAAATTTTTCGTGCCAATCTTTGTGCAATAACCGCAATTAGTGATCCGGCCATTAAATAATTTGGAACTCCCATATTCATTAGCCTAGGAATAGAGCTGATGGCATCATTTGTGTGAAGAGAGCTGTAAACTTGGTGACCAGTCATGGCCGCCTGAATAGCGGTAATAGCAGTATCTTTGTCTCGAATTTCTCCCACCAAAATAACATCTGGATCTTGACGCAGCAAGGTTCTAATTCCAGAAGCAAAATCAACCCCAATATCACTTCTAATGTTAGATTGGCGAATTAGGGGCAGGCGATACTCCACCGGATCCTCTAGAGTCATGATGTTCTTATCAATCGAGTTGATATAGTTCAGCAAAGAATAAAGAGTTGTAGTTTTTCCAGAACCGGTTGGGCCAGTCATTATTATTACCCCTTCTGGCCTTTGAACAACTTTTTGAAGCAAACTAATTGAACGCTTAGTAAAACCAAGAGCATCTAGTGAAAGAATGGCTCCTTTTTCATCAAGAATTCTCATTACAATATTTTCGCCATGAATGGTTGGCTGAGTTGAAACCCTGAAATCGATCTTACGACCTAGAATTTCACTATTAATTCTGCCATCTTGAGGTTTTCTGTTTTCAGCAATATTCATTCCTGAAAGAATTTTAATTCTAACCGCAATTGACGACCAATAATCTTTGTGAATACTTCGAATTTGCACCATCTTTCCGTCAATACGGTAACGAATTCTTAGAAAAAGAGCTTCTGGCTCAAAATGCAAATCTGACGCTCCGTGATGAACTCCGTCGGTTAAAATTGAATCAACCAAACGCACCATTGGACTGGTGTAATCACCTTTTAATTGGTTTTCATCTTCTGTTAGGTTTCCGCCTTCGATCTCTCTTAAAATAACTTCAATTGACATTTCATAAC
>JBLHVR010000019.1:0-22570 GCA_047628655.1 Lentimonas sp. | reverse complement strand
GAAGTTGAGACTGGGAAATTATTTAGCTAGTAAAGATCTTGATAATAATACAAAAAAATAGCCGCTACATTAAAAAATGTAGCGGCTATTTTTTTAACTAGAATTATAAAATAAATTTCTAAATTTCAGCGATAACAGTTTCGCCTCCTGTCATTGTTTGACCAATTAAGGCCTTAACTTCAACATCCTTTGGCAAATAAATATCAGCCCTACTGCCGAAACGAATGATTCCATATCTTTGTCCTGCAACCACTTCATCACCTTCTTTTAAATCAGAAACAATTCTTCTGGCAACTAATCCTGCAACTTGAACGAAAACGATTTCTTTTCCGCCTTTGCCTTTGGTTTTAACAACAACAGAATTTCTTTCATTCTCATTGCTTGCTTCTGCCAAATTTGCACTTAAGAATTTTCCTTCTCTGTAGGCAACTTTGGTTACTTTACCAGAAATTGGAGTGCGATTTACATGAACATTAAAGACATTTAAAAAGACACTAATTTTTGTCCAATCTTCACCTTTAAGCTCTAATTCTTCTGGAGGAGTAGTATTTTCTTCGATTGAATTAACGATTCCATCAGCTGGGCTGATGATTAATTTTTCGTTTACTGGAGTAAATCTTTCTGGATCACGGAAAAAGAAGATGCACCAAAGAGTTAAAACCAATCCGATTAAACCAAGAGCGTCACTTAGTAAGGCTAAAATAATGGTAACAAAAGCAAAAATTAGAATGAATTTAATTCCTTCTTTGTGAATTGGAACTAGAACGACTTTTGCAAGATCTGAGAAATTTGACATAGAAAATAATTATTAATGGTTAGTTGTTAATTTTTAGAAGAGTTAGAATATGGTCAAAAATAACAAAATCAATTCATTAATAATTAACAATTATCAATGTCCTGCTTAATTTGCTCTTTTAAGTCTTCTATCGAATCGAACTTTCTTTCTTCCCGAATGAAATCTTGCAATTTAACAGTGATTTTTCGGCCGTAAATTTCTTGATTAAATTTAAAAATATGAGCTTCAAAAATTGGAGACTTACTTTCAAATGTTGGCTTAATACCAAAATTTAATATTCCTGAATATTCTTTATCACCAATTTTGGCTGTAATTTTATAAACCCCAAATTTAAGCTTAATTAATCCTGGTTTGGGTAAAAAATTTGCGGTTGGAAAGCCTAGGGTACGAGCTAACTTCTTGCCAGGAATTATAATCCCCGCAACCTCATAAGACCTTCCCAGCATTTGATTGGCAACTTTAATGTTACCCATTTTAATCAAATTTCTAATTTTTGTTGATGAGTAAGTTTCACTTTCAGAATTATTTTTAGCAGCAATTTGGTGAAAAGAGAAATTATAAATTCCCGCAAGCTTCTGCAGCAAACTAGCATCTCCACGACGATCTTTGCCAAAAATAAAATCGTAGCCCACAATTAAGTGTTTGATGTTTAATTTATTAACCAAAATCTCTTCTACAAAACCCTCTGCTGATAAATTGGCTAATTTTTGATTAAAACTTGCCAAAAACACCATATCTACTTGCTTGTTTGATCTTAAAAAAGATAATTTTTGCGCTAGTGAGATTAACCTCTGATTAAAAATTTTATCTGGTTTGATAATTTTCAAAGGATGAGGTTCAAAAGTTAGAAGTGCTGATTTAATGTTTTCACCGCCAGCAATTTTTCTAACATTAGATAAAATCTCCTGATGACCAAGATGAACTCCGTCAAAATTACCAATAGTGAGCACTGAGCCTTTCTGCTCTTGCTTTATGTTTCCAAAATTACGAATTAATTGCATCTTAATTATTTATGCTGAAAAAAATTTTGCCAATTCTGCTGATTTCTTTGCTTTTTAGCAACTCTTTTGCTGCCGATTTTAAACACGGAATTTCTATTTTTGGCAATCTGAAATATTCCGCCAATTTTAAGAATTTTCAGTATGTTAATCCAAATGCACCGAAAGGCGGTAAAATTAAATATGGTGTTGATGGAACTTTCAACAACTTAAATCCTTTTATTCTAAAAGGAATCTCTCCTACGGCAATGAATGTGGTTTTTGAGAGTTTAATGGAGCAATCTGCCGATGAAATCTATTCAAAATATGGGCTAATTGCAGAAACCGCTAAAATTGCTGCAGATAAAAAATCCATCACTTTTCGTTTGCGTAAAATCGCCAAATTTCACGATGGTTCGCAAATTAATGCCGATGATGTGATTTTTTCTTTCCAAACCTTAAAAGAAAAAGGCCATCCATCTTACGCAATTATTTATCGTGATATTTTAAAAGCCCAAAAAATCAACGATTTTGAAGTTAAATTCATTTTCAAAAATTCCAATAACCGTCAATTACCGCTTCTAATTGCTAGCCTACCTATTTTGTCCAAAAACTATTTTAATGATAATGAATTTGACAAAACCACTCTGGAATCACCGCTTGGAAGTGGAGCATACAAGGTTTCAAAAGTTGATGCCGGTAAATCAATTACCGTTAAAAGAGTTAAAAATTACTGGGGTAAAGATTTGGCGGTTAATAAAGGAAGGCACAATTTTGATGAAATTACTTACGAATATTATCGCGACTCCAATGTTCTAGTTGAAGCCTTTAAGGCTGGAGCCTACGATTTCCGCCAAGAAAATATCTCCCGTAATTGGGCCAATTCTTATAATATTCCCAGAGTTGAGAATGGAGAAATTGTTAAAAAAGAGATTAGCCACAATTTACCAGCCCCAATGCAATGTTTTGTCTTCAACTTAAGAAAGGACAAATTTCAAAACTTAAATTTGCGCAAAGCAATTTCTTTAGCCTTTGATTTTGAGTGGGTTAGAAAGAAAATTTTCTACGGAGCCTATACTAGAACCAATAGTTTTTTTGACAATTCCAGCTTTGCCAGCAAAGCCCTGCCCTCTGAAGATGAGCTTGAAATTTTAAATAAATTTACAGACCAAATTCCCGAAGAAGTTTTTACCCAAGAATTTAAATTGCCCATTACCGACGCTAGTGGTTTTCCGCGCAAAAATTTATTTAAGGCTCAAGAATTATTAAATAATGCCGGTTATTTAATAAAAGAGGGGAAGTTAATCGACCCCAAAACTAATCTCCCAGTTGAAATTGAATTTTTAGTACGAAGTAAGGCTTTTTATATGGTAATTGCACCGATGATTAAAAATTTAGCAACATTGGGAATTGATGCCAGAACTAGGTTGTCACAAGAAAATCAATATTTAAACCGCTTAAAGAATTACGATTTTGACATTATTGTTAATGTTTTCAGCAGTGGGATGATGCCGGCAGATGAGCAATTTTCTTATTGGCACTCAAGCCAAAAGAATATTATTGGTGGTAGGAACTTAGTCGGAGTTGACAATGAAGCAGTTGATTATTTGGTAGAAAAAATTTCTGGAGTTAAAAATAAAGAAGAATTACAGATCTTAACCAAAGCTTTAGATCGTGTTTTGTTAAATGGTTTTTATGTCATACCACAATGGTATTCGCAAAAACATCGCATTTTATACAAAAATAAATTTAACATGCCAAACAATCCCCCACCCTATTCTCTGGCTTTAGATAGTTGGTGGGAAAAATAGGCACTATTTGTTCAATCTTATTTAGTGATACTTAAAAGTTTTTTAGAAAGCGTTTTACTTTTAAAAAGAAGTGAATATTATTTGTGACCAAATCTGACTATTTTTTGTCTAAAAGTGCATTTTACCTTAAAAAATTTGCAAATTTTTCAAATAACTCTCAAAAAACAATCAAAATGGTTATAAAAAACGACAAATCAGTAAATTCTCCTTCTGACATCTTTCAGTTAATTAAAGACAATGAAATTAAATTTCTTGATTTTCGCTTCACCGATTACAACGGAAAGTGGATCACTGTTAGCCATGTAGCTGATATGGTAGGAGAGGAAGAATTGATTAAAGGCGTTGCCTTCGATGGATCATCCGTTCCAGCTTGGAAAAAAATTAATGAATCAGATATGATTCTAATGCCACAACTTAACACTGCTTTTATTGACCCGTTTGCCAATTTCCCTACTCTTGCCTTAATTTGCGACGTTATTGAACCAACAACCGATGAAGGTTACGATCGTGATCCTCGTCACACTGCAAAATTGGCTGAGGAATATTTACAATCCACCAAAATTGGTGATGCAGCTTATTTTGGCCCTGAGCCAGAATTTTTTGTTTTTGATGATGTTAGATATGAAACCCAATCAAACGGCTGTTTTTACGAAATTGATTCCGAAGAAGGGCCTTACAATAATGGTCGCGATTATGATTCTGGAAATATGGGTCACAGATCTCCGGTTAAAGGTGCTTATTTCGACTCAGCACCACTTGACAGCGGCAAAGATATTAGGTGTGAAATTGTTGAAACTTTAAAAGATGTTGGAGTCGTTCCAGTTTTACATCATCACGAAGTTGCTAATGCACAGTTTGAAATTGGCTTTGAATATAGCACATTAACTAAAACTGCCGATAATGTGCAGAAATTTAAATATGTCGTGCAAAATATTTCCAATTCTTATGGGAAAACTGCAACCTTCATGCCTAAACCAATTGCTGGAGACAATGGATCTGGAATGCATGTTCACCAATCAATTTGGAAGGATGGTAAACCTTTATTCGTAGGAAAAGAAGAAGCTGGACTTTCTCAAATGGCACTTTACTACATTGGTGGAATAATTAAACACGCTAAAGCAATCAATGCTTTTTCCAACCCCTCAACCAATAGCTACAAAAGGCTAGTTCCTGGTTTTGAAGCTCCTGTTCTTTTGGCTTATTCAGCTAAAAACCGCTCTGCTTCAATTAGAATTCCCCATGTTACTAATGAGAAAGCTCGTAGAATTGAAGCGCGATTCCCAGATCCGGCAGCTAATGCTTACTTAGCGTTCTCAGCAATGTTGATGGCTGGTCTTGATGGAATTAAGAATAAAATTCATCCAGGACGTGCTGACAATAGAGATCTTTATGACCTTTCTGCAAGAGAGTTGAAAAAAATTCCAACCGTTGCAAGAAGTTTAAAAGAAGCTTTGCAGGCCCTGAATAAGGACCGCTCTTTCTTGAAAGAAGGAGGAGTATTTACTGACTCCCAAATTGATGCTTACATTAATTTAAAAACGCGAGAAGTTGAGAAATATGAGCAAGCTCCTCATCCAATTGAGTTCGAAATGTATTATAATTGCTAGATATATATTAAATAAATCTATCTTAAAAAAAAAGCTCCAGATCTTAACGGTTCTGGAGCTTTTTTTAATAGTATCACAAAAATAGAAGCTAACAACAATCAAGAAAAATTGTTTGACAATAATCCTCAATAAATCTCTAATGTTCCACGTGGAACATTCCCTACTAATCCCTTAAAAACCTATTTATTTATGTCCAGAACCGCTCGAATAGTTGCTGTGGTGAACCAGAAAGGTGGCGTTGGTAAAACTACCACTGTTATTAATTTGGCAACCGCTTTTAGCGCCTTAAAAAAGAAAGTTTTGGTGATTGATTTTGATCCTCAAGGAAATGCCAGCACTGGTCTTGGGCTTTACACTGAAGATCGAACTCATACAATCTATGATGTTATGATTGGTGAATGCTCTGTTAAGGACGCTATTTTTAAAACCTCCATCAAAAATTTATTTCTTATTCCTGCAACAGTTAATCTTTCCGCCTGTGAAATAGAGCTAACTAATATGGAAGATCGAGAATTCATCCTGAAAAATAAACTGCAGGACATTATTAATGATTACGACTACATAATAATTGATTGCCCTCCATCTTTGGGCCTATTAACAGTCAACGCGCTAACGGCAATTAATTCGGTTTTAATTCCAATGCAATGTGAATTCTTTGCCCTTGAAGGATTAAGTCACCTCTTAACAACCCTGGATTTAGTTCAAAACAATTTAAATCCCCATCTAAAAATAGGTGGAATTATCCTCACCATGCATGATCGTCGTAACAAATTAACTGAACAAGTTGAGAGTGATGTAAGAGAATATTTGGAAGAAATGGTCTATAAAACTATTGTTCCGCGTAATGTAAAATTGTCAGAATCTCCTTCTTATGGGATGCCCGCATTAATTTATGATCCTAAATGTGCAGGATCAATCGCTTACACAAAATTAGCCAAGGAAATTATCAATCAAGGGAAATTATAATTGTTCCACGTGGAACATTCTAACCAAAATAAAAATATTATGAAAAATATTCAAGAGAAAAAATTGGGTCGTGGACTATCAGCATTGCTTGGGGATGGTAGCAGATTAAAGAATAATAATCTGACCAATGAAAAGCAAGAAGGTGAGGTTGTGATGCTTCCAATTACTAGCATTATTGCTGGAATTTATCAACCCAGAAAACATTTTGATCAAAAACAGCTAGACGAACTGAGTAATTCTATTAGTGAAAATGGAATTATTCAGCCCATAATCGTTAGAAAAGCTGAAGGTGGAACTTTCGAAATTATTGCTGGAGAAAGAAGATTTAAAGCCTCCAAGATTTCTGGCCTAAATAGAATTCCAGCCATTATTAAGAATATTAACAATGTACAGGCCCTAGAATTTGCAATTATTGAAAATGTTCAGAGGGCAGATTTATCCGTGATTGAAGAAGCTCAGGGTTACAGACAATTAATTATTGAGTTTGAATATACCCAAGATCAAGTTGCAAAAAAAATCGGTTGCAGCCGCAGTCATATTGCTAATATCTTAAGGCTTTTATCTTTACCTCAAGAAGCTCAAGAATTGTTAGAGCAGGGGGAAATTAGTTTTGGTCATGCAAAATTGATTATGAATAGTGATGACACATCTGCAATTGCCAGACAAATAGTTGCTAATAATTGGTCGGTACGAGAACTTGAAATATTTCTTCGTGACGAAAATTATCAAGAAGAAGCTGATAATGACAAGACTCCTGTTATTAAAAATAAAAAATCTTCATCGAAAAAGAAGGGTAATCAAGCTCAGAAAATTGAAAACAAGATGAAGAAATTATTTCCAGAAAATTTAGTTAAAGCCGACTTTAATCTTTCTAAGGAGAAAGGGAAAATCACCATCTTCTTTAAAGATTTAAAAGAAATGGAAGATCTGGTTGAGAGCTTTTAACCCCATTAACTAGACGAAAGTAGGGCAGGGTGGTGCCAAAAAAATTACAAACTCTTAATAAATTAGATTAAAATGATTAAAGCAAAAGATTACATATTAGGCATCAAACCTTACAAAGCCGGAAAATCAAAGATTGCTGGCGACATTAAAGCTGTTAAGCTTTCTTCCAACGAAAATGCTCTGGGACTAAGCCCAAAATCGGAGTCTGCTTATCGAGAACATAGTAATAAAATAGCTCGATATCCTGATAGTGGAACAAATTTATTAAAAGAAGCTATTGCCAAAAAGCATTATATTGATGCAGATAAAATTGTTTGTGGTGCTGGATCAGATGAAATTATAGCTCTCTTAACTCATTCATTTTGCGATGTGGGTGACGAAGTTCTCTATAGTGAGTATGGATTTTTGATGTATCCAATTTCCGCCATAAGAGTTGGAGCTAAAGCAGTAGCAGCAAAAGAAACTAACCTAACTGCTAATGTTGATAATATTCTATCTGCAATTAGCAATAGAACAAAAATGATATTTCTGGCCAACCCAAACAATCCAACTGGCTCCTATCTTCCTGCTAGTGAAATTGAAAGATTGATCCAAAATGTTAGAAATGATATCGTAATTGTCTTAGATTTGGCCTACGCCGAATTTGTAGATGAGAAAGATTACCCAGATGCCATTAAATTAGTCCATAAATATGAAAATGTCGTAATGACTAGAACTTTCTCCAAAATTCACGGACTAGCCTCTTTAAGGTTAGGATGGTCATATTCCTCTGCCTATGTTGCTGATGTGTTAAATCGTGCTCGCGGCCCATTTAATGTTTCAGGCGCAGCCCAATTAGCAGGAATTGCGGCTATTAATGATGACGACTTTATTGAAAAATCAAAAAACCATAACAATCAATGGTTGAAAACTTTAGCTATTGAATTTGATAAAATTGGAATTAAGCATAACCCATCATTTGCTAATTTTATTTTAATTGATTTTCTAAATACCGATAAGTGCCAAGAAGTTAATAACTTTTTAATGAATAATGGTGTTATTTTAAGAGATATGAAATCTTACAATTTGCCTAATTGTCTCAGGATGACGATTGGAACAAAAGAAGAAAATCTACTAGTTATTAAATTACTTAAAGAAATTATTTAATTTTCCGTTCTTTAACAATGTTCCACGTGGAACATAATTAATATTTAAAATGTATTTTACTTACAAAAACAACGAATTACTGGCTGAAGATTTATCCATTTCTAAAATATCTAAAGAAGTAGGAACTCCATTTTATTGCTATTCCAAAACCAGTTTAATAGATAATTTTCAATCATTCTCTCAGGCTTTTAAAGGTAGTGACCATAAAATATGCTACGCCATTAAAGCCAACCCCAATATTAGTATTGTTAAAATTCTTGCTCAAATGGGCGCTGGAATTGACGCCGTTTCTGCAGGAGAAATTTACCGCGCTTTGGAGGCTGGAATTGATTCTAAAAAAATTGTTTTTGCTGGAGTTGGAAAAACCAGAGAAGAAATGATATTCGCTCTTACCAATGGAGTTGAAGAATTCTCGATTGAGTCTGAGCCAGAATTATTTTTGCTTGATGAAGTTGCTCAAGAATTAAATTTAAAAGCAAAAATAGCACTTCGTGTTAACCCTGATGTAGATGCCAAAACCCACAGTAAAATTTCTACCGGTAAAAAAGGAGATAAATTTGGCATTGATATTGAAGACGCCCCCAGAATTTATCGTCTAGCAAATAATCTTTCTGGAGTCGAAATATTTGGCATTGCAACTCACATTGGCTCACAAATTACTTCCCTGGAACCCTTTGAAAGAGCATTCATTAAAATTAAAGATTTATGCCTAAGTTTAAGAGAAGAAGGTTTTAATATTCAGAATCTAGATTTTGGAGGAGGAATAGGAATTCTTTATAACGATGAAAAACTAATAGAAATTAATGATTACGCCAATTTAATTAAAGACCTAACTAAAGATTTAAATGTTAGCATTACAATCGCCCCAGGAAGGTCAATGGTGGGTAATTGTGGAATTTTGGTAAGTGAGGTTATTTATGTTAAAAAAACCGATCACAAGAATTTCTTAATAATTGATAGCGCGATGAATGATTTAGCGCGCCCAGGACTTTATGACTCATATCACAAAGTAATTCCGGTAATTAAAAAAGATGGCAAGGATGAAGTTTTTGATTTGGCAGGTCCAATCTGTGAAACAACTGATATTTTAGCTAAAAATCGTAATTTCTCTGATCCTAAAGCGGGTGACTTAATATCACTGCTTGCAGTTGGAGCTTACGGTTCTTCAATGTCTAATGAGTATAACTCAAGACCGTTAATTCCAGAAATTTTAGTTGACGGAAGTGAGTTTAAAATCATCAGAAGAAGGCCTACATTTTCAGAAATGATTAGGCTAGAAAAATAATATCTTAGACACGAATAATATTTGTTATGAGAATAGGCCTATAATTTATCTTGATAAAAAAAACCCTTCACATCGAGACGCAGAAGTGTTTTTATTATCAATTATAGATCAAAAATGGAGCTTAAAAAGTTTATTTTGAGTAAGAAATGTTTAAATTTCTTTAAGCAGATTTCTTCTGGGCTGCTCTTTGTTGATAAATTGCAGCAAAGTCAATTGGCTCAAGCATTAAAGGTGGAAATCCACCATCGATAACGCAATTGGCAATTATTTTTCTTGCAAAAGGAAAAATAATATTTGGGCAATAAATTAACAAAATTTGTTCAATTTCTTTTTCATCCTTCAATTCCTCGTCAAGAGTAAAAATTCCACAATAGCTAAGCTCACAAATAAATATTGATTTTTCTTCTCCAGATTCGTTATCTACAGCCTTAGAAGTTATCTTTAAAGCTACTTCGTAAGAATTGAGAGATAATTTTTTAGCATCAATATCAATAGCAATGTTAATGTCTGGTTTTTGAGTTGGGTTTAAAAAAACCTCTGGAGCATTTGGAATTTCAAAAGAGAGGTCTTTAACATATTGAGAATTAATCTTGATTTTAGCCATTATTTTGAAAAATTTGTAGTGGGAGACTTACATCTGCCCAAAATATTAGTAGTAAGTAGAAAGAATTTTTTTAACTGATTTTTCTTCAGAATTCATCACAATTGAGTTAACAATTGTTCTGTCTTTTAATTTTAAAACTCCAGATACCATATCACCATCAGTCACTCCAGAAGCAATAAACAAAGCTTCTCCTCTAACCATTTCGTTAATGTGATATTTTTTATTTAAGTCAGAAACACCCATTTCTTTAGCTCTGGCAGCTTGTTTTTCTTCACCTTTAAAAAGTAATCTTCCCATCATTTGTCCTCCAACTGTTTTCAAAGCTGCTGCTGCAAGAACGCCTTCAGGCGCGCCACCAATTCCCAAATAAAGATCAATTCCAGTTCTTTTAGTGTCGGTAGTAGAAATTATTCCTGCCACATCACCGTCAGAAATTAATTTAACTCTTGCTCCCGCTTCGCGACACTTAGCAATAATTTCTTGATGACGATCTCTTTCCAAGATCATCACTTGTAAATCAGAAATATTGCATTCTTTAGCTAAAGCCAAATTTTTCAAATTAGTTGCTGGAGAATTATCAAGATCGACTACACCTTCTGGAAGACCGCCGCCAACGGCAATTTTATCCATATAAACATCTGGAGCGTGAAGAAAGCATCCTTTATTAGCAAAAGCAATTACGGCCAAAGAATTCGGATTAGCAGTAGCACAAATTGTAGTTCCCTCTAAAGGGTCAAGAGCAATATCAACAGCTAATGAATTAGCATTATTCAGGCCAACTTTTTCACCAATAAAAAGCATTGGGGCTTCGTCTCTCTCACCTTCACCAATAACAACGGTTCCAGCAATGTCAATTTTACCCAGAGTTTCTCGCATCGATTTAACGGCCGCGGCATCTGCTGCCTTTTCGTCGCCTTTGCCAATCCAGTCGAAACAGGAAATAGCTGCTTTTTCAGCAGTTTTAACGGCAGAATTTATGATATTGTTTAGAGAATTATTTGTCACCGGATTCTAATGAGATTAGTTGGTATTTTCTTTGGGTTTGAAAAGAGGGGGAGGCATGTTTGAATTTGGACACTGGGCAGGAATTTCTGAATTCTTATACCCAGCACCAATTCTTCATAAAAAAGTAAAAACCTTTTTATGAAGTCAATTTTTGTTCTTTAAATTCAACGTGCTTTCTAACAACAGGGTCGAATTTTTTGAAAACCATTTTTTCTGGTTTTTGTTTTGGATTACGGCGCGCAGTGTAGAAAAATCCTGTACCGGCGGTGCTAACCATTTTAAAAAGAATTGCATTTCTTTTAGCTTTCGAGCTTTTTGCTTTAGGAGCCATCGCTTTATTTCAATTGGAATTAATAAGAGCGCGGGATCATATTTTTAACTGTTCTGAAGTCAAGAAAAATATTCCATAGCTCATCTTGCAAAAACCATAGCTCATCTTGCAAAAAGAAGACTATTGATTATTTACAATTTTAGTTGTCTCAATATAATGCACTTTTAATAGTACAACTTGTAATTCTTATCCTTATCATTTATGATAAGTTGTTATGAGCTGCCTCTCCTTATATTCATAAGTAATTCATACTTTTATCCTGGCTGTTCTATTTCAATATAATATTGCGTAAGGCTTTAAAAAAATAAATTTATTTTACACCTGTAACTTAGTAAGACTTCCTTAAAATTTCCACATATAACAAAACCACCCAAAAAATATTAGATTACATATGAAAGAACTCTCAGGAAAAGAAATACAACAATCATTAGCGCAAGAAATAATCGCGGCGCATTTACCAAAATCAGGTACCCTAGAAATATCTACCGTTAATGCTGGCGTAAGTTTTGATGAAGAATTTGAGGCTGCATCTAAAAGGATAAAAGAACGCACATCAAAAACTCACGACTTGTTTACATATTTGCAAAAACAATCAGAATTAGGATTTACTCCTGTGCAATATCAGATTTTCCGAGATAACTTTACCCACAGAACAATATCAACAATACCTACAGTTGCAGCTACTATTGCAGCAGCAGCATTGTCTGGTGACGAGCAAACAGTTGTTGAAACATTACAGAATCTTCAAGAGGAATGTGGATTTGGAAGTCAAAAATTAATGCATTCTAGGTTGCTTTCAGATTCTCATGACAATCTTGGGGAAGTAGTATATAATCTTAAGCCCCTGGGCAGTCTGAAGGCATCTTTTATTTCAAATCTTTTAGTTCCTGCAGTCACCACTTATCACAACTCAAAACTTAAAACCTTTAATCAATCTTCCTATGCTGTTCTTGCTGGAAATGGCTTTGCACATGAAACTTCCGCTGACAACATGCTTGATAATTTTCGAAAAGCTCTATTTGAACCAGTTAAGGGTTATTACACAGAAGATGATTATAATAAAAAAATTATGCCTTTTTTTAAAGCCCACAAAGATGATTCTGTCAAAGGTGGAAATATCGAGGAGAATCATGGAATAATGGCTGAAGCAGCGGCAAAAAGATCTTGCTTAGGAAAGATTGATAATATTGAAAATATGGAAAGAGGAGCAGTGGAGTTTTTTAATTGTCAAGACAACTTATTTAATGAAATGAAAGATGCCATCGAAAAAGCTGGAAAAATAGGAGTGATAGTGCCTCCAAAAAGCAATTTTAAAGATGTTGAAATTCCAGGATCATCTCCAGGCAGTAAAAATATATCGCAACTAGCAAGCGAACCTAATGCCAAAGTTCCCGCAGGAAATTCTAAATTATGATTAGTAAGATGCTAAATAGATTAGAAAATAACACCTCTCACGATAGGCATTATTATATTTTCTTCATCACCACAACTTTGGTGATGGCTATTTCTTTGTTGGCATTTATTTTTTACTTAAAAATAATTCACAAAGAAGAGAGTGCTAAAGCAATAGAAAAAGAATCCCTTAACATTATTGAAGTAATTTCCGATTCTTTTGAATATGCCAACCACATTAATAGCTTTGTGGGAAACAGAATTGTCAATCATCACGATGATGAAGATTTAGATTTTATCTTTTCCCTATTAAAAGAAATTGGAAAAACCCAAAATAGCAATTCCGAATTACTTTCTTGGACATCATTTGACTGGGTAAATAATAAAAATTTACAAGTGATAAATAGTAGATTGGGAGTTCGTAAAGATCCTCCAAACATGTCTGCCAGACAATACACCGCTAACGCTCCAGAAAATCCCTGGTCTTTACAAGTTTCCTTTCCAACATTAGGAAATCCAAGTAATATGTGGGTTATTCCTGCGGGAACTGGCGTCGTAAATGATAAAAATGAGTTTCTGGGAATAGTTGTGGTTGGCTTTAATATTGTTGAATTTGAAGGTAAAATACAAAAAAAATTAATTAATAAAGATGTTCATTTTACTGTTCTGGATAATGATTTAAATATCGTTCTCCAATCTTCTGGAAATATTTTAAAACCAAGTGATGATTTTTATAAAAATCACCATTTTGATCAAAAATCAGGGAAATTACAAAATCCAATAATTATTGGTAACATAAAATATGGCTATTTCCAAAAGATGGAAGAATATCCTTACATAATTTTAACAGGATTTAATGAAGCTTTTCTTAGTAAAAAGTTTAATCACCTAATCTTGCCAAGAATATTAGAATTTATCGCTATCACAGCTTTTTTCTTGCTGATTCTATATCTTTTCAAAACCAAAGCCTTAATTCTACTAAAGGCAGAACAATCTTTAAAAACCAAACTTCATACATCTAATCAAAAACTTAAATCTCTGACCAAAACAGTAAGTCACGATTTACGAAACTACATTTCTGGAATTATTGGCTTAGCACATATAATAAGCGAAGATAGAGATTTGAACAAGGAAGATCTCAAAGCCATATTACGACAAGATAAAAAATATGCCTCAATGATTGCCAACCAAGCTGAAATTATGCTTAAATTTTCTAAATCCTTAATAAGTGATGAGGGATTGAAAGATGCCGTAGAAAATGGCACATTAAATAGTGAGGCGATAGAAGAGGTTAATGTTTGTGATTTAATAAGTGAATTAATTTTTCTTTTAAAGCCATTCTCAAAATCTAACTTTGTATCAATAAAATTTGATGTTCCAGAACATCAAGAGGCCAGTCCATTAATCGTAAAAACCAATCTAATTGAATTACGTAAAATATTAGATAACCTCATTATCAATGCGATAAAATACAGCAGAAAAGATTCTGAAGTAACAATAAAAATGGAGCAATCCATTTCCAACATATCCAATTTATCTGCAAAATTTTACATTGAAATAACTGATAATGGCATCGGAATGAGTAAAGATGAGATTGTCAAAGCACTTTCTGGAGAAGGTGCCGTAATAGATAAATCCGCCTTAAACAAAACAATTGATTCTAATGGTATTGGCCTGCCAATTGTTAAAAAAGCAGTAGAAAATTTGGGCGCTAAAATGGAATTCAGCTCGGTAAAAGGCAGCGGAACAACGGTCAAATTATGGATTGATAATGTGGCAATAGTGCAAACGGCACTAGTAATTTCACCTCAAATTAAAACAATTCTTGTTATTGATGATGAAGAATTACTTCTAATATCGGTGCGACACCAATTAGTAAATTTAGGTGTTAATGTTTTAATCGCCAAAGATAGTCAAGAAGCCATTGATATTCTTGATAACCATTCCTGCGATATGGTTTTAATCGATACCAACATGAAAGAGATTGGAGATGGTCTAGAAACCACCAAAACTATTCGCAAAGGCTTAATATTTAAAAATTTTAAAAATTTTAAATCTATTCTAATCATTGGTCTTAGTTCAAATATAGATGCCAAAAGCAAAGAAATAGCTTTAAAAAGTGGAATGAACAGCTATTTAGAGAAGCCTTTTAATAAAAAACACTTTATTGCTCTGGCTAATCTCTTAATTAAAGAGAAATAAATATTTTGACTTTCAAGGCACCATTGCTCTACTTTACTGATTTTATCACTCATAAATCTTAATATTACTACTCAATGTCATTCAAATGTGGAATTGTTGGCTTACCAAATGTTGGTAAATCAACGTTATTTAATGCTTTAACTCAAACAGCAGCGGCAGAAGCTGCAAATTATCCTTTTTGTACAATTGAGCCTAATGTCGGTAAAGTTGCAGTTCCTGATGAACGTTTGGAAAAATTGGCTAAAATTGCAGAATCAGCGCAAATAATTCCTACGCAAATTGAATTTGTTGATATTGCTGGCCTGGTTAAGGGAGCATCTAAAGGAGAAGGTTTGGGAAATCAGTTTCTTTCTCATATCAGAGAAGTTGACGCTATTATTAATGTGGTTCGCTGCTTTGAAGATGAGAATATTACCCATGTGGAAGATGGAATTGATCCAGTTCGTGATGCCGACCTAATTGGCTTGGAATTAATTCTTGCTGATTTAGAAAATTTACAAAAAAGAATCTCTAATCTGGAAAAAAAATCTAAAAATCTCGATAAAGAAGGTAAATTACAAATTGAAGTTGGGAAAAAAGCCTTAGAGCTTTTAAGTATGGAAAAGCCTGCCAGATTCTTAGAATTAACCGATGTTGATGAAAAAAGAGTTTTTAACAATTTCCAACTAATAACCGCCAAACCACAGCTTTTTGTGTGTAATTTAAGTGAAGAAGAAGTTGTTTCTGGAAATGATTATTTTGATAAAGTTAAAGAGATGGCTGATAAAAATGATTTCCCAGCTCTTAAAATATCAGCTCAAGTTGAGTCAGAAATCTCCTCTTTAGAAAGCTTCGAGGAAAAGCAAGAATTTTTAAATGAAATTGGATTAAAAGAAACTGGACTAGCTCAAATTATCAAAGCTGGTTACAAACTGTTAAATCTCATAACCTTTTTCACTGTTGGTCCAAAAGAATGTCGCGCTTGGCAAGCACAAGTCGGATCTTCCGCTCCTCAAGCAGCGGGCGTAATTCACACAGATTTTGAGACTGGATTCATTAAGGCCGAAACCATCGCTTATAAAGATTATATTGAATTTAATGGAGAAGAAGGCTGTAAAAACGCCGGAAAGTTAAAACTTGAAGGTAAAGAATATATTGCACAAGATGGCGATGTTTTCCACTTCAGATTTAATAATTAATTTTTTAAATACACAAAGCATGATAGAACAATATACAGTTGAAAACTTGGTTAATGAGGGAATTGAAAAGCCTAAAAAATCTAAGAATGTAATTAACAAAATATTAAAGATGAATGGTCAAGTGCAAGGAGTAGAACTTCCAGCTATAAATTATGCCCTATTTCATCTTTTTAGTCTTTGCTACGAAGAAAGAATTGAGCATGATAAAATAAAGATATTCATGGACAAATTATTGTCCAACAAGACATATTTGAATAACATTCAGCACAATATTAATAATGATTGTTTTGATACAAAAGATGGCGCGACTTTGTTGAATCTTGCCTGTGAATATGGAATGAAGGATGTTGCTTTGAAATTAATAGAAGCGGGAGCCAATGTAAATTTGCAGGATGCTGATAATAACACCCCGCTTCACCATATAGCTCTTTGTATAAATGAAGCTATTGGAAAGGATATAAATGCCAACTTATCTACATTTCAAGGCATAACAAATTTACTAGTGCGGCAAGGAGCTAATCAACAGGCCTTGAATAAAGATGGTAAAAGACCCGATCAAATGATTACTGCTCAAGAAAAATTGCCAGTAAATTCAGCTTCAGTCAGCACTGTTTCTAGCCCCATTTCCACTCCTAAAAGCTCTAATTTGGGACAAAGAAAGAGCTCCCTGAAAGAACCTGTTGAAAGAAAAATGCCTTGGTTTGTTGAGCGTTTAATGGCCATCGTTAAAAAAGACCAAAGGAATTTTTAATTTATGAGATAATAGTGATTAAACATCATTTTTTTGGCAAAGAGTTAGTATTAGATAAAAGCTCTATTAACTCTTCAGCCTTAAGAGAAATACTTGAAAATAAAGGATTTTCATCTTCTTTTAATCCAATTCTCGTTAATCAAATTCATGGTGATTGCATTCTGACAATTACCAATGAATCACAAATTCCACATTCGAATAAATTACCAGAGTTTGATGCCATCATTACCAATGTAAGAGATATAAATATCTGCATTATAACCGCCGATTGCGCACCAATTTTAATATTTGATGAAGAGAAATATGTTATTGCTGTTGTGCATTCTGGATGGAAAGGTTCATTTAATGATATTGGCGGTAAAACGGTTGATGCAATGATTGACCTTGGGGCAGAATTAGAAAATATTAAGATAATTTTTGGACCAATGATTCGCCAAAAATCATATGAGGTTGATGAAGATTTTTATGATCAATTTATTAAACAAAAAGCTGAAAATAAGAAATTCTTCATTTTAAGCAATAATCATAATCATTATTTATTTGATCTGGCGTCTTACACAAAAGAAAAACTTGTGAGGAAGGGAATAAAAAATATTGAGGATGCGGAAATTGATACTTATGTTGATGAGTGCTTCTCAAGCCACAGAAGAAGCACTCATCTGGGAACTCAGGCTTCAACAATGCGCAATGTTTTGGTAGCCTGTATAAATTAATTTATTTAAACAAGCTGCTAAATTTATCAAAGAAACCTTCTGATTTTGGATTGTTTTTGCTTAAAGATTTATCCAATTGTTCCATTAAAGCTTTTTGCTCAGCGTTTAATTTAACTGGAGTTTCAACAAAGATTTTAACATACATATCTCCTCTTCTACCACCAGAATTTAGAACTGCCATTCCTTTTGATTTTAAGCGGAACTGATCATTGCTAGAGGTTCCTTCTGGAATAGTTAATTTTGCTGCGATTCCGTCGATAGTTGGAATTTCAACACTTCCGCCAAGAACAGCTGTAGTCATTTTAATTGGAATTTCGCAATTGATGTCATTTCCTTTGCGATCAAATAATTTGTGACTTTTAACTGAAATGAAAGCATATAAATCACCAGCTCTTCCACCTCGAGCTCCAGCTTCCCCTTCTCCAGAAAGGCGAATTCTGTTACCATCTTCAACTCCGGCCGGAATTTTAACTGAAAGGGTTTTTTGTTTTTCAACTCTACCGTCTCCGCCACAGCTTTTACATTTATTTTTAATGGTTTGCCCAACTCCATTACATCCTGAACAGGTTCTTTCAACAACAAAGAAACCTTGTTGTGCTCTGACTTTTCCAGAACCCTGACAAGTTCTGCAATTTTCTGGCTTACTATTTCCCTCTGCGCCAGTTCCTTTACAAGGAGCGCAAGCA
This sequence comes from Lentimonas sp., assembly GCA_047628655.1. Lineage (GTDB taxonomy): Bacteria > Pseudomonadota > Alphaproteobacteria > Rickettsiales > UBA1997 > JAJTCH01. The sequence continues at coordinate 4,175 of JBLHVR010000019.1, read as the reverse complement.
GATGCAATACTAAAGCTAATCTTCTTGCTTAAGCCAGTAAAAGCTTCTTCTAAAGAAACTTCTAAATTATAGCGAACATCTGAACCTGCAACTGCTGAACTGCGCTGCCTTCTTTGACCACCGGAATTACCAAAAATATCTCCAAAACTATTAAAAATATCACTAAAATCATTGAATCCACCTTGTCCGCCTTGGCTTTGTCCTCCGCCAAAACCACCTTGATTTTGATCAAAAGCGCTATGACCATATTGGTCGTAGGCTGCTTTTTTTTGATCATCTTTTAAAACTTCGTAAGCTTCTGTAGCCTCTTTAAATTTTTTCTCTGATGCCTTATCTCCCGGATTACGATCGGGATGATATTTCATGGCCAATTTACGATAAGCCTGCTTAATGTCTTTGGCGTCGGATGAATTTGAAACGCCTAATGTTTGGTAGAAATCTTGTTTACTCATAATTTTTTAATGAAAAATTGCCACCTTAAAATAAATTTAAGATGGCAATTGAGATAGATATATAAAACTTAAAGTTTTGAGGAGTTTTTAGATAAGTAAGAAGCAACACCTTCTGCGTTAGCTTTCATTCCTTCAGATCCTTTGTTCCATCCAGCTGGACAAACTTCACCATGTTCTTCAAAGAATTGTAAAGAATCAACCATTCTGATAGCTTCATCAATGTTTCTTCCAAGTGGTAAATCATTCACAACTTGATGACGAACAACACCTTTGCTGTCAATTAGGAAAGTTCCACGAAGAGCAACTGCTTCGTTGATTAAAACATCATAATCGCGAGCGATTTGTTTAGTTAAATCAGCAACTAAAGGATATTGAACTTGGCCAATTCCACCATTGTTAATTTCGGTGTTTTTCCAAGCAATGTGAGAAAAGTGAGAATCAACAGAGACGCCAATTACTTCAACACCACGATCCTTGAATTCTTTCAAACGGTGGTTAAAAGCGATGATTTCTGAAGGGCAAACGAAAGTGAAATCAAGAGGATAGAAAAATAAAACCCCGATTTTTCCTTTTAAGTAAGTGTGTAAGTTAAATTTATCATTAACTTGATTATCAGCCATTACGGCAGCAGCAGTAAAATCTGGTGCGGTTTTTCCAACTAAAACAGACATATTTTTATTTGTTTGAAAATTAATAAAGGGACGAAAAATAAAGAAGCGCAAATGTAGTAATGAGAAGGAAAAAATCAACCTAATAAATCACCCAAATAGTCTTTGAAAATTTATTAAACTTTATACCAAATTTTTCTTGCAATGTATTTATCCAAAAACTAATTTATCTCACAACATGTTGTGCCTAAAATTAAATTTCTCTACTAAATATAGTAATTATAACCAATTACTCATAATCAAAAATTAACAATATTTCATATGTCTTTACTCGATGCTAAGCCAGTTTACAAACCATTTCACTATCCTTGGGCCTACGATGCTTGGCTAAAACAACAACAAATTCATTGGCTTCCTGAGGAAGTTCCTTTGGCTGACGATGTTCGTGATTGGAAACATAATTTAAGTGTTGGTGAAAAGAACCTTCTCACTCAAATTTTTCGCTTTTTTACTCAGGCTGATATTGAAGTAAATAATTGCTACATGAAGCATTATTCTCAAGTTTTTCAACCAACAGAAGTGCAAATGATGTTGGCCGCTTTTTCTAATATGGAAACTGTTCACATTGCCGCCTATTCGCATTTGCTAGACACTATTGGAATGCCAGAAGAAGAATATAGCGCCTTTATGAAATATAAGGAAATGAAGGATAAATATGATTATATGAATGAATTTGGCGTTAAAACCAAAAAAGATATTGCTACAACTCTGGCAGTTTTCGGTGGCTTCACCGAAGGTTTGCAACTTTTTGCCTCTTTTGCCATTTTGCTAAATTTCCAAAGATTCGGAAAAATGAAAGGAATGGGACAAATTGTAACTTGGTCAGTTCGCGATGAAAGTTTACACACCGAATCAATCATCAAATTGTTTAGAACCTTCGTTCAGGAAAATCCAGAAGTTTGGGATGAGGAATTAAAAGCTCGTCTTTACAAAGCTTGTGCCACTATTGTTCATTTTGAAGATGCCTTTATTGATTTGGCTTTTGAAATGGGAAATATTGAAGGATTAACCGCTAGAGAAGTAAAGCGCTACATTCGCTACATCGCTGACCGTCGTTTAAATCAACTTGGTTTGAAAGATATTTACATGATCGACGATAATCCACTTCCTTGGCTTGACGAAATTCTTAACGGCGTTGAACACACTAATTTCTTTGAAAATCGCGTTACTGAATATAGTAAAGCCAGCACAACAGGAACTTGGGAAGATGTTTTTGCAGCAATTGACGCTAAACAGGAACAAATGCTTAACGTTTAGTTTTAAATGAACACTACCTAAATTTCTAAGAAATTTTATTGGCAGTGGCATTTTAAATAATCATTTCATTATTGACATATAAGATTACATTTGTATACATATGTAATCGAAACTATTTCATCTAGAATAATAATGCAGGAGAATAATATATCTGGTCAATCGATACCATTCAGCGTCCGTTTGCCACAGGAATATGCAGAATTTATTGCAAATCTTGAAATAAAAGGGGCAAAGACTCCTAGTGATAAAATAAGAGCTATTATAAAAAAAGCTCACGAAGAAGAAAAAGAAAACCGGGATTATAAAAATGTTTTACGCAAAATTCAGAAAACCTTTATTCCCGCATTAGATCATTTACACAAAGAAGAATTAAAAAAAGGTGAACGTTCGGAACTTGTAAGGATAATTTCTCAATGGCTATCAGAAACATACGCATTTTTTATTTCAACCTTATTGGAAAATAAAGAAAGCGTTAATTTAAATAATTTGGAAAAAGGAATGGCTGATAGAATTTTCATTCTTTTTGAACAAATTATGCGTATGGGTGTAACAACTCAGTCACCTTGTTATAACAAGGCTATTATTAAAGAACATCTGGCTCCAGTGTTGGAGTTAGCTGGTATTATTGTTAATCAAAAAAAATTATAGGAGATCTAAAAATTATGGCAGAATCAATTATTAATCGTGTAGGACGAATCATTAGTGGAAGTGCGAACGCACTTGTTGATGCAGTAGAAAATGTAAATCCTAATATTATTATGGAGCAGGCTATACGTGAAATTGACCAGGCCGTTGACGATGTTCGCGCGGAACTTGGAAAAGTGATTGTAGGCAAGCATCTTGCTAATAAACGTTTATCTGAGAAAAATACTAAACATGAGGAATATTCCAGCAAGATTGAGCTTGCAGTCAGTCAAGAGCGTGACGATCTAGCCCAAGCAGCTATTTCTGCCCAGCTGGATATTGAAGCACAAATTCCGGTATTGGAGCATACAATTGCATCAGCTGGAGAGAAAGAAAATGAACTTGAAGGCTTTATATCCGCTCTGCAAGCTAAAAAGCGCGAGATGAAAGAAGAGTTAAGGACACTTATTGCAGCGCAAGATAAATCCAATTCTATGGCTGATATTAACGGCGCATCGGGAGTTAACACAAAAAATGATATTAACAAAGTCATCGATGATGCTACTTCTGCTTTTGATCGCGTATTAGAAAAACACACAAATTTGCCTGGAATCGGCAATATAACAGGTGAAAATGCTGCAAAATTACAAGAGTTAGAACAATTTACTTTAGATAATCGCATTAAAGAACGTCTTGCTGCTATTAAATCTAAGAATAAGAAATAGGGATATTAAGATTGAAATAAAACATGTTGTATTTTTTAGGAGCTCCTGAAAATTTTCCTTTTACCGTATCATTAGCTGTATTTATGGCTATTGCCATAATGGAAGGTATCGGAGCTTTATTTGGCGCCGGAATATCTAATTTACTGGAAAGCTTATTCCCAAATGCCGATATAGATTTAGATATTGAAGGCCCAGATATGGATTCGCCCGCAGCCCTTAGTCGTATTTTATCATGGCTTAGGATAGGTCAGGTTCCAATATTGGTTTTAATAGTAATATTCCTCGTATCATTTGGCTTATACGGCCTAATTATGCAGAACTTTCTACTAGTTTCACTGGGATATATGCTACCTGCATTCCTAGCTTGGATTGCTCCTTTTTTCTTAGCTGTTCCGACCATACGTTGGTGTGGTTCATTTTTATCTAAGATAATTCCCAAGGATGAAACA
>JBLHVR010000018.1:0-23727 GCA_047628655.1 Lentimonas sp. | reverse complement strand
TAGGTTTATTGTGAGATTTTCTTTTTGGTGCTGATCCAAAAATAGTAAAAGAGAAGCGATTTTTACTATTAAGGCGTGGAGATTCTTCTGCAAATTCACCCTGTTTTTGAGTTCTGGTTGCAAGATCTTTTTTAGTCTGATTTTTCCTCTCTCCTGGGGTTATTGATGTATTTTGATTTAAAACTTCCAGTAGAATCTCTTTTTTTAAATCTTTATTGGCCGTAGAAAGACAAATAAGAATATCATCTTGAGCTACACCAGAATCAATCATTCTGTCAATAATAAGACCTGTTACTGTAATAAATTTACTTCTTTCTTCTAAGAATTTCAGTGTTTTTGTTTTGGATTTTTCTAACTCCAGATTAATAAGTTTCAATCTATTTTCATATTTTTCTAACTCCGCACTCGTCTTATTAAGTTCTTTTTGGGCATCCATATGATATTTTTCTAAATCCTGTGATTCGTTAATTTGCTTTTCTCGAAGTTTGGCAATTACACTTTCTCCCTCCCTTATAATTCTTGGATAATTTTCCTCTGAGACCAGATTATCTTCATGGCTTTTGGTAAAATTACCAAGAAGCCTCATTATGTTTATGAGTGCGTTATCTTCCTCGTCAATCAAGGTTTGAATAATATTATCTTGAGAATTTGATAGAATTGTTGTTATTGAATCAATATTTCCTAACATGAATGCTAGTTGTAATGGAGTTGAGCTTTCCGCGCTTACGGTAGTGCTTCTGGAGTCGTATCCTCCATTTTCTTTAGTTGGATCAGCTCCTTTTTCTAATAAAATTTTAATTGCTGAAATATTACTTTTTCTAACTGCTCGGTAAAGAAGGGTTTCTCCATTCTCATTTTCGGCATTATTTTGATTAATTTCCTCAAGGGTGGCTTGAGTAAGAAGATTATCTAATCTGTTTGAATCTTCAGATTCGATGAGTGTAATTATTGTCTGGCGGTCTAGCATAAATTTCAAAATTAAGTTAATAAAAAACTTAACTTTCATCCTAGATTAATTATAGCTACTCCACCAAAGGTTTTGAAGGCATATGTTTCAATATGAAGCATATGTATCATTTCCAAGCAGAGGCAATCTTTAAATCAACTTTTAATGGCAAGTTCAGCAGAAGTGTATTTTGCATTGTTTTTTGTAACAATTTAGAAATCTCATCAACCTCTTCATCTGAAGCTTCAATAACCAATTCATCGTGAACTTGTAGAATCATTTTACTTTTGAAGTTGCCCGCGCTTAAAGCTAAATCAAAATCAATCATGGCCTTTTTAATAATGTCGGCCGCGCTTCCTTGAATTGGTGCATTAATTGCTAATCTTTCGGCAAGTCCACGCAAAATAGGGTTTTTATTGTTAATGTTTGAAATAAAACATTTTCTGCCAATAATGGTTTGAACAAAGCCATTTTCTTTGGCAAATTCTTGCGTTTCATGCATGTAATTTTGAATTCCGGGGTAAGTTTCAAAATAATTCTCGATGTATTTTGCAGCGTCTCCTCTGCCAATTTTAAGCTGTTTTGCGAGTCCAAAAGCACTGATTCCATAAATAATTCCAAAATTAATGGCCTTGGCTTTGCTCCTCATTTCTTTGTCAACTTCACTTTCTTCAACCCCGAAAACTTGGGCTGCAGTAATTTGGTGAATGTCTTTATCTTCTAAAAATGCCTTTTTCAAAGAATCAATTCCAGCAACTTCCGCTAAAACCCTAAGTTCAATTTGTGAATAATCGGCAGAAATTAATTTACAGCCCTTTTTGGCCACAAAAGCACTTCTAATTTTTCTTCCTTCTTCACTACGAATAGGAATATTTTGCAAATTTGGATGGTTAGAAGAAAGTCTGCCGGTAGAAGTTGAGATATTTGAAAATGTAGTGTGAATTCTTTTAGTTTTTAGGTTAATGGCTTTTTGCAAAGCATCGGAATAAGTGCTTTTAAGTTTGGAAAAATGTCTCCATTGCAGAATTTTACCAGCAATTAAGTGGCCAGCTAAGTCCAGCTCTTCTAAAACCTCAATTCCGGTTGAAAATGCGCCAGTTTTTTTAGATTTTTTCCCCGCTTCTAGGCCTAATTTCTCAAATAAAATTTGTCCCATTTGTTTAGGTGAGCCAATATTGAATTCTTCTCCTGCCAAATTGTGAATTTCTTTGGTAAGAATTTGTATTTGCTCATCAAAATGAATTGAAAGTTCTTTTAATTTAATTTCATCGACGGCAATTCCATTGTTTTCCATTCGGGTTAGAACATTAATAAGGGGCCTTTCAAAACCGTAATAAACATTGCTTAATTTTTGTTCAAAAATGCGCTGTTTAAGAATTTTGTAAATTTCCCAAATGGCAAAATTTTTAAAGTAATAAAGTGCCCGTCGGGCACCTTCTTCTTCAAAAGCAGGTGGAGTTTTACCTTTTTCTAATAATTGACAATGTTCCGAAAAATTCTCCGGAGGTTCAATATTTAAGTTGGTAGCCGTTAAAACATCTAAATTCGTTTTGTCAGATCCAGAATTTAGAACATAAGCCATTAAGGCCACATCTTCGAATTGAATTACTGCATCTTTGTTTTGCAGTAGAGGGGTTAAATATTTAACTAAATTTTTAATCTGGAATCCAATCTTCTTCACCGAATCATCAATCATAACTGGGTTTAGGGCCGACATTAAGTCTTTAATAGTAATTCCTTCTAAAGATTCATCTTTGGGTTTTTCGGCAAATAAATCTCCAGAAAAACCTCCATTTTCTCCGCCAATAATTTTGGCGTAGAGAATTTCCTCCATATTCGATTTTTCATCAATAGATCCTAAAATAACCGTTTCTGGTACATTATTTTCAAAGACAAAATCTACAATTAAATTGCCATTTTCTTGGGATCTTTTTAGTAAATTCTGAATTTGTAAAACATCATTTACGACGCTGCCTTTTTTCTCATCCCAAGAATTAGAGCTTTTGCTGTGTTTTTCATTCTGCTCTGCTGTTTTATTCTCAGACAAACTAGAATCGTCATTTTTAATAGATTTAGATTCATTCGTAAGCCCAAAATCCTTTTTTACCTTAGAAACCAAGGCTCTAAAACCTTGTTCTTCTAAAAATGCGACCAATTTTTCACCATCAATTTCGCGCAGTAAATAATCTTCCAAATTATCAGAAACCGGCACAGTTTCACAAAGGGTAATTAACTGCTTAGAAAGCTTAGCAGCCTCAACTCCGTCTTTAAGGGTTTGGCGGCGTTTCTCTTGTTTAATTTCATCTAGATGCTCTAATAAATTTTCCAAGGTTTGATATTTATTAATCAATTCCGCGGCAATTTTAGGTCCAATTCCACGCACTCCAGGAACATTGTCGGAGGCGTCTCCCATTAATGACAAAACATCTAAAACTTGATTTGGTCTAACTAAGAATTTTTCTTCAACTTGGGCTTCGCCGATCATTTTATTTTTCATCGAGTCGAACATTTTAACATTTTGCCCCGCACTTTCGTCAACCAACTGCATTAAATCTTTGTCTGACGAAACAATAATTACCTCGAAACCTTGTTTGGCAGCCTGTTTAGTGACAGTAGCAATTAAATCATCTGCTTCAAAACCAACCTTTTCTAAAATTGGCAAAGCCAGAGCTTCGGCGGCTTCGCGCACAATTGAAAATTGTGGAATTAATTCTTCTGGGCAAGGCGGGCGATTAGCTTTGTAGTTTGGGTCTATCTCGTTGCGGAAAGTTTTACTTCCGGCGTCAAAAACCATCACAACATGGCTGCTATTTAAACTTGCCAACAATTTAATGATCATGTTGGTAAATCCATAAACCGCTCCAACTGGCGTTCCATCTGCCCGCGTTAAAGGCGGCAGAGAATGAAAAGCGCGGAAGACAAATCCGTAGCCATCAATTAATGTAATTTTTCTGGTGGTTTCTTGATTATTTTTAGACATCATTAGAGTGTTTGTAATTAAAAAGAATTTTAGAATCTTGAAAAAATAAAAATACATATGCCAGAAACAAATACAACTCCAGAACCAGAAAGTCTTTACGTACTTGCAACTAAACTTGGCATTATTCCCGTTAATTTTAGACAAAAAGATTTTGATGAAAGAGAGCCAGGTTATGGCGCTGCAATGGAAAAGGCATTTTTACAATCTTTTCAATATTTAGCGGATGGAAGAAGTTTAGATATTGAAATGATTGATGATCTTCATTCTTTGGCGGTTAATCAGGTTGGTGGAAGCGTTGATAAAGAGGCTGACAAATTAATGTCCCTAGAAAAAACAGGTAATAAATTATTGCATTTTGATGAAAAATAGCGAAATTCAACTCTCTACCCCTCTTTTAAATTATTTGTTAGCAAGATTAACATTCGTGTCTAAAGCCAGAATCATTAACATTATCAGATTGTCTGCCGCCCTTATTGTTTTGCTAAGCAGTAATGCCATTGCTAATTCAGGATCATCTCAAAAGTCTGCCAACGAGCTTTTTAATCCCAAAGATCCAACCCCAGAAAGGCTTTTTTCAGCTAATTTATCAATGCCAGAAAAATTCAATTCTACCAATAATTTAGTGCAAAAAACCGGCTCATTTTATGGCGCTTTTGGAGAGGTAATGTTTTTACAAGGTACAATAACCGATTCTTTCAACTTGCCCATTGAAGGGGCTATTGTGGAAATTTGGCAAGCCAATTCGGCGGGGAAATATCACAGCTTGTTAATTCCAACCAGCGAATTAATCGATGAAAATTTCAATATGTCCGGCAGGTCGGTAACCGATAATTTGGGGAAATATTCTTTTACAACCATTGTTCCTGGATTTTATTTGGGTCGCACGCCACACATTAATGTTAATGTTTATCACCCAAAATTTGGCAAATTAGAAACGGAAATATATTTCGAAGATCATCCTAAAAATAAGAAAGATTCTCAATATTTAGGCTACAGCAAGGAAGACAGAAAGCTTTTAACCGCCAAAGTTCGCTTGTCCAATATTTTTGATTCTAAGTCTACCAAAATTGTCACCTTCGACATGGTAATGAAAGGAGTTCATCAATATAAAAATTTCGGTAATTAATCAATGATACCTAAATTAATAATTACTTTTCTCAGTCTTCTATTTTTACAATTCTCTACTGCAAATTCTTCCCCTCCACCAATTGCATTGGCTAAAATTTATCATTCAAACATTAATTTCAATAATTACTTTGTTAGTGAAAAACTCGATGGAATTAGGGCTTATTGGGATGGAAAAAATTTAATTTCTAAGAACGGTAATATTTACAATGCTCCAGATTGGTTTACTAAAAATTTTCCCGATCAGGTTTTTGAAGGTGAATTATGGATTTCTAAGGGAAAGTTTGAAGAAGTTTCAGGAATTGTGCGCAGAAAAATTCCTCATGATGGCTGGAAAAAAGTTAAATTAATGATTTTTGATTTACCAGAAAATAAAGAAATTTTCTCAGAAAGACTGGAAATAATGAAAATTATGGTTCAAAAATCAAATTCTCCTTATTTAAAAATAATTCCACAATTTAAGGTTAAAAATCACCAAGAATTAAACAAAAAACTTGATGAAATTACTAAAAATGGTGGCGAAGGATTAATGCTTCATCGAGCTAATTCTTTTTACTTGGCGGCCCGCAGTGACGATATTCTAAAGTTCAAAAAATTTTCAGATGCCGAAGCAAAAGTGCTGAAATATTTTCCAGGAAAAGGAAAATATCAAGGAATGATGGGTTCAATTTTGGTTGAAAATGAAGAAGGAATTAAATTTAAAATTGGTGGTGGTTTTAGTGATTCTGAAAGAAAAAATCCGCCAAAAATTGGCGCTATTGTCACTTACAAATTTTACGGAAAAACCAAAAATAATAAACCAAAATTCGCCAGTTTTCTAAGAATTAGAGATGATTATCAATTCAAAATACAGAAAAATTAAATGAAAAAATCCGTAGCAATTTTTGGTTCCACAGGAACGATTGGTAAAAATGCCCTTGCAGTTATTTCTCAACATTTAGGAATGTATCGGGTGGAAGTTTTGGCCGCCGGATCCGATGTTCAAACTTTAATTTCTCAAGCCAAAATTTTTCAGCCAAAATTTGTGGCCATTAATGATGAAAGCAAATTCCAAGAATTAAAGAATTCCTTAAGTAATTTTCCCAAAATTCAAATTCTGGCCGGCAAAAATGCCATTAACGATTTAGCTAAAGTAAAATTTGATTTCTTCCTTTCCGCAATTGTTGGAATTGCTGGATTAATTCCAACTTTTAACGCTATTTGCGCCGGTTCTGACATTGGAATGGCCAATAAAGAATGTTTGGTTTCGGCAGGATATGTAATGTTGGAAGCTGCCAAAAAAAGCGGCTCAAAAATTTTGCCTATCGATTCCGAGCATAATGCCATTTTCCAAATTTTTGAGCAGCAAAATTTAGAACAAATTAAGAATATTACCCTCACAGCTTCCGGCGGACCATTCCTAAATTTCTCTAATGAGCAGATGAAGAACATCACTATTGCCCAGGCTCTGAAACATCCTAATTGGAAAATGGGCGCCAAAATTTCGGTAGATTCTGCCACTATGATGAATAAATCATTGGAAATTATTGAAGCTTACCATCTTTTCCCCATCAGCAAAAATCAAATTGAAGTTGTAATTCATCCAGAATCAATAATTCACGGCTTGGTCGATTATTCCGACGGCACAACTTTGGCAATGCTAAGCTCTCCAGATATGAAAATTCCAATTTCTCAAGCCTTGGCACATCCAAAGCGCATTGCAATTGAGCATGAAAAATTAGATTTAGCCAAAATATCTCGCCTAAATTTCTCTCACCCAAACCAAAAACAATTCCCAGCCTTAAAATTAGTCCGCGAAGTTCTAGAAGCCGGCGGAAATGCACCTTGCATCTTTAACTGCGCCAATGAAGTTGCAGTTGGAAAGTTCTTAAAAGGCAAAATTGCCTTCGCCGACATTGTTAAAAATGTGCAAAAATCATTAGATAAAATCCCTGCTGGAAAAATTAATTCCATTGAAGATGTGCTTTTATGTGATGAAGAGGTGAGATCTTAAATATTAAAAATAGGCTCTAACGATGTCGTCAAACACCAATCTTCTCCAAACAAACATCCTTAACCACCTTATTCAAACCTTCAACTTTATCAGTTAAATATTCCAATTGTTCTTTGGTGATTGAATAATTATCATCATATCTAGCTTCAACATAAGCTCTTTTTAGGAGGTCGAAATTTTCTCTTTCTTCAATTCGGAATCTGAAGCACTTAAAAAATCTTCCGCTTTCCCAATCCAAATATCAAAATATTTCTGAGTAATCTCCTTCTCTTCCAAATCACTCAGATCTTTCGCTTAATCATCTTTATAAAGCAAAATATAGTTATCCTTGCTGATTTTAGGGTAATTTAAATTAAGTCAATTTGATTGAAAGAGTTTATCAAAATCAGGAAAAGATCTGCAAGGAATGAATATTATTGACACTGGAAAAGTTCACTATAATGTTGTCTATTATTCAATAATTTTAAAAAACTGAAATCATAATAAATAATCCGACGTATGAAAAATATCATTAAAATTTCTATTCTATTCATTTTATTATCTACCAGCGCCTGTGTTTCTGGATTAAATAAAAATCAACAGCGTAAACTTACTGCTGCAAAATATGAATATCCAGAAATGTATGAGGAAGAGAAAAGTGTTGGACTGGGAGTTGCGCTTGGATTTCTTCCTGGAGGAGGATCTTTTTATACAAGAAATTATGGAACTGGGGTTGCGAGTTTTCTTCTGTGGCCTCTTTCCGTATTGTGGGATCCTATTAATGGCGCTAATGGAGCAAGCGAAATTAACTATTATTCCACCACGAGCAATATAAAAAGGGAAAAGAATAAAGATCTAAAAAAATTAAAATCTAAATACGCTAGTGAAGAAATTTCTGACAAAGTGTTCCACATTAAGAAAATGGAAATCGAACATAAATATGATCTGGATAACCTACTATAAAATTTAATTATGAACTTTTATCTAAAAACAATCACAATTTTGCTTGCTATATTTGGATTAAGTGCCTGTGTGTATTTTCCTCAAGACGTTAGGCTTAATCCTAGAATAGACTCTTACAACTCAAACATAGGAAAGGGAAGCCAGGTAAATATTGAGGTTACGGATAAGAGAGATGACAAAATTGTAATTGGCAGAAGAGGTAATGGGATGGCTTCTATCGCCCCAATCAACAATCGTCAAAATCTTGAAGAGCTAATTAAAATAAGAGTTGAAGAATATTTAGAAGATCAGAATTTTTTACTTAACGACAAAGGTGATAGGGTTTTAGACATTTCATTACTTAATCTAAAATATCAAAATCTTTTTGGATTTTTTACACTTGGATCAAAAGTAGATGTTGTTTTGGATGTTTTTGTTAGGAATAAGTCCAATGAGATAATTTATAAAAAAATCTACAGATCCAATCTAGAAAAAAGACATTTTATGTTTGCCCCCATCGCCTCAACGAACGAAAAAAATATCAACCTTTCATTTCAAAAAGCCATAAACAAAATGCTAGAGGATGATGACCTTATAAAATCATTAAGATAATCTGCAATTTTAATTGTAAAAAATAAAAAACCATCACCCTCAGGAGGGGTGGTTTTTTATATCGGATTTAAATCTAAATATTTCCAACGAAGGATTTTATTTTAAAATATTTTAGCTACCAACTCCCATCCGAATATCCTCCTCAAAACAAGCCTCAAATATAGAAGAAAAAGCATATCAAATTCTGAAAACCATACAGATGGTTATAAAAACTATTAGGATTGTTAAACTTCTCTAGAAGCCGCCAAGGCTGATAATCTGGAGATTACATCGTAAATTTCGCAAATGTCGTGCCGACCTAGACCCAAATTAATTTCATCTTGATTTAAATTATTTAAATCATAAAAACTCATTCCGGCAGCATTTAAGCTAATATTTGTGTTGCGGGAATTGTTGGCGCGGAATAAATTTCCAACAACTTTGCCGCAGGTTAGATAAATTAGCGGTTCTGCAATTGAGTTTTGGACTAAATCTGTGGTGGGAACACCTTCTTGAATGATAACGCTGCTATTTTTGGTGTTGCCTTTAATCACATTCATTTTGTTGCGTTCCTTCTTGTTAATTGCCAAAATTTCAGCTCCAGATTTCACCGTCATAATTCCCATTCCGTAAGTTCCGTTATCGGCCTTAACATAGCAATAAGCTTCAGAATCAATGCCGTATTTTTGATATTTCTCTCGAATTTTATCAAGCAGTTTATCAACTTTCTCGGCCACTTCATCAATGCCTTTTTTTTCTTTGAAGTTGATATTTTCACAGCAATCATAAAATGTAGAAATTAACCAAGGATCAAGACCTATTTCTTGGCAAAATTCTTCGGTAATTTGGTTGTAAATTCTAAAATGGTCAGATTTTTTGCGTCCGCTCCAAGCCAAATTTAGGGATGGAATAATTTTTTGATGAGTGTTTTTCAGAATTTCTGGAACTCCGTCGGTAAAATCATTGTTGGAAATGATTAAATCTGGGTGAAAACCATTGGCGGTAGTTAAATTATCTTCATTTCTAGCCAATTTTTCTAAGGTAATTTGCTGATTATTCTCCAAATCAATGATTAGTGAATTGTCAATTTCATCAATTAGGCTAATAATTTTAACTTCTCTTTTGTCACCATTTTCTAAAATTTCTTTCAATGTTAAAACATTTTCTAAATATTTTAAATTGCGTGTGTGATTTTCAGGAATAATGGCAATTTTGGTGGCAACAGGAAAGTTTGAATCAAGAAATTCATTAACGCAATTTTTGGCAATTTGCCTGGAAGATAAAGAGAGATTATTGGCTCCAGCGGGGAAACAATTAACATCAACAGGAGCAATTTTGAAGCCGCTATGGCGTAAATCTACGGAATTGTAGAAAAGAGGATCTGATAAATTATTATTAAAGAATTGATCAATTTTATCTTTGTTATTCCTGAACTTTTCCAGAAGTTCTTTTAAAATGATCATTTATTTTAAGAAATTGTCAGTGTAGGACTTTTTGTTAAAAATGCTTTCTTTGGCTTTAACAATGAAATAATCCCAACCTTGAGAATCGGCGTAAGATTTAGCGGTTTCTAAATCATTAAATTTAAGCTTAAGTTGAGCCAAGGTGTTGTCAGATGAAGTCCACCCTGTTAGGCTGCTAATTGATTTATTTTCAATTTCGTCAGCAATTAAAAGCCAAGATTTGGTTTTATTAACAGATTGAGTAATGGCGGCGGAAGGTTGGTAAATTTTGACTCTCATAAATTAATCTAAAATTGAATGGTAAAACTCAATGGTTTTATCGAGCATTTTTTTATTAGAGAAATTTTCTCTAATATGTTTGGAGGCTTTTTTTTGAATTTTTTCTTTTTCAGATTTCTTCAAATTTAAAACTAAATCAATTTTTTCTGCTAAATCATCAACATCATTATTTTTAACCAAAAACCCAGTTTCTCCGTCAATAACCGTTTCCAAAGAGCCACCAATATTAGTTGCAACGATAATTTTTTCCATTGCTCCGGCTTCAATAGCAATTCTGCCAAATGCTTCTGGTTTAGTGCTGGCGGAAATAATTACATCGGCAACCAAATAAGCTGCTGGCATATCTTTGGCTTGGCCAACAATTTTAACCTTATTTTCTAGGCCATTTTTGCGAATTTTATCTTCAAGAATTGTAGTGAATTTTTCATGTCCAATGGTGTTTCCAACCATTAAGCACATAAAATCTTGTTTCTCTAATTTTTTAAGCGCGTTAATTAAAAATTCGTGACCTTTCCAGCCGCTCATTCTGGCGGGCAACATTAATATTGTTTTGTCTTTAGGAATTTTCCAATTTTTTCTTAATTCCTCAACTCGCTTTTCTTCAACTTCATTTTTGTTGAAATAATCAACATCGGCGCCGCGATGAATTACTCTCATTTCTTTGTCGCTTAAATCTTCCATTTTTGAGTAATTATCAAAAATGTAATTTTTAATAAAGCCAGAAACTGCAATGATAAATTTTGGCTTCACCATTACTGAATTATATTTCAGTTTTAATTTTGAGAGGCATTTATTGACGAAATTCAAAGAATAGGAACCGTGAACAGTGCTAATAATTTTAACTGTTTTGCGAAATTGTAACCAAGAGAGATATGCCACCCAAGCTGGAGCGCGCGAGCGAATATGGATTAAATCAACCTGATGATTTCGAATGATTTTATTAATTCTGCCAATGTTGAAAAACATAGTAACAGGATTTTTACTATGGAGAGGGATTTGAATGTGGTGTATTTTATTTTCCTTAAGATCTTGCGTCATAGCGCCGCCATTGGAAACCACGATTGACTTAAAACCAGCATTTTTCGCGGCAATAGCAACGTCGATAACTCCTCTTTCAACTCCGCCACTATTAAGCGCAGGAAGAACTTGTAGGACGCATTTTTGTGCTTTGTTTCGTTCTTTTGGGACCATTTTTACTCTACGATAATTGTTTCGTCTCTTCTAGGTCCGGTTGAAATAATTTCAGCTTTAACGCCGCATAAATCTTCAATTCTTTTGATATAATCTAAAGCTTTTTGTGGCAATTCATCCATAGATTTAGCACCAGAAGTTTTGCAATTCCAGCCTTCTAAAACTTCATAAATTGGGTTAATTTTTGCCTGTAAATCAATGGCAAGCGGCAAGTAATCATAGGTTTTACCATCAATTTCATAGCCCACGCAAATTTTAAGCTTTTTGAATTTATCTAGAACGTCAATTTTAGTTAAAACAATTGATTTAGCCGATGAAACCAGAATTGAACCGCGAACTAAAGCAGCATCAAACCAACCACATCTGCGATCTCTTCCAGTTACAGTTCCAATTTCCGCACCTTCGTTTCTCAGCATTTCTCCATCAGCATCATTAAGTTCGGTTGGGAAAGGTCCGGAACCAACTCTGGTGGTATAGGCTTTTAAAATTCCTAAAGTTTTGTGCAAATCAGCAACTCCAAGACAGCTTCCAGTTGCAACTGCTCCTGCAATTGTGTTGGAAGAAGTAACAAAAGGATAAGTTCCGAAGCTAACATCTAATAACACGCCTTGAGCGCCTTCAAACATTATATCGCCATCAACTTTTTGTAATTTTTTGGCAATTTCATAAGGTGGTAGGCTAAATTTTGCCAATTTGTCTTTGAAAGATAATAATTCATTAAAAATGGCATCAAAATCAGCTTCCTTGGCGCCAACTCCGCGTCTTAAAATATTGTGATATGATAATAAATCGGTTAGGCGAGATTTTAAAATTTCTTCATTTTGTAAATCACAAATTCTAATTGCCCTTCTTCCAACTTTATCTTCATAAGCTGGGCCAATTCCGCGGCCAGTTGTGCCAATTTTTTTATCGCCTTTAGCTTTTTCTAAAAGCTGATCAATTTCTCTGTGAACGGATAAGATTAGGCAAACATTATCGGCAATGGCCAAATTATTTTCGTCAATTTTAATGCCATGTTTGGTAGTAGCATCAATTTCAGAGAAAAGTGCAATCGGGTCTAAAACAACTCCGCTGCCAATAACTGAAAATTTTCCACGAATAATTCCTGAAGGAAGCAAGCTTAATTTATAAACTGTTTCACCAACTTTAATGGTATGGCCGGCGTTATGTCCGCCTTGAAAACGAACTACTGCTGCAAAATTATCTGATAAAAAATCGACAATTTTACCTTTTCCTTCGTCGCCCCATTGGAGACCGATTATTGCTGTATTTACCATGATTTTTTTTAATTAGAAGATTGTTTAAGCTTAAATGAACAATTGCAATAAGGGCAAACTACTTGATTTTTTTCGCCCATATTTAAATAAACTAAAGGATGAGAAGATGCAATTTCTGAGCCATCACATCTGACTTTTTTGTCGCTCACCACAATAACTTGATTAGGTTTCATAAGAGTTCTTGAATTTATTGGATGTAGATTAGATAATGCCCTTCTTCCTTAGAAAGGCGGGACGCATAAACTATTTCACAATCAAATTTAATGCAAGCAAGAAAATTCCTTCTAACAATATTCCTAATCATCTTTGCCAGCAATGCTTTCGCGGGCTTATCTGATTTTAAGACCGACTTTAAGACCGATAAAAGCGGAAAAGCACAGGCCCGAATTGTTGCTAATTTTTATGAAGAAAATGGTGAAAAAAAATTAATTGCTGGTTTTGAAATAAAAATTAACAAGGGCTGGAAAATTTATGCGCCAGACGATTCTGGGTTTGGCCTTCCTCCGTCATTTAATTTATCTGGCTCGGAAAATATCAAAACCACAGATTTTAAAGTTAATTTCCCAGCATCAATAATTCAAAAAGAAGAATTGGGAAGTGAAATAATTGAATATAAAGTTTACGAAAAACAGGTCTTAATTCCCTTTGAACTAAAGCTTATTGACCCTTCACAAGATGTGAATTTGCAAGTGACAATTGACTATGGAATTTGTAAAGAAATTTGTATTCCCACTAGCCAAACATTTTCTCTTTCAATACCAGCTTCTGGAGCTGTTGCAGCGGAAAATATTGACAATAAAGAGCAATCCAATTCAGGTGTAATTTTACAACTCACTCTATTTAAAGCCTTAATTATTGCTTTCATTGGCGGAGCTATTTTAAATGTTATGCCCTGTGTTCTTCCGGTTTTATCTATCAAATTGCTTTCAATAATTAATCACAGTAAATCAGCAATTGGACGAATTCGACTTTCATTTTTATCAACAATAATTGGCATAATATTCTCTTTCCTAGTTTTTGCTTTAATTGCAGTTTCTTTAAAATCTGTTGGTCAATCTGTGGGTTGGGGTTTTCAATTTCAGAACTCTTATTTCCTAATTTTTCTGCTGTTGGTTTTGATGATTTTTATTGCTAATTTGCTTGGTCTTTTCGAATTTAATTTTAATTCCAATTTAAGTAATTCTTTGGGTAAAAAAATTGATTCTGGAGAAAAAAAGAACAACATATTCTGGCCCAATTTCTTTTCTGGAATTCTAGCAGTTTTACTGGCAACACCTTGTTCAGCTCCTTTCGTGGGGGTTGCAGTTTCCTTTGCTTTAGGGTCTGACTTTAAATCTATTTTCTTGATTTTCATTGCCATGTCTTTGGGCTTGTCTTTGCCATATTTAATTTTAATTATCTTTCCAAAATCAGTTAGATTAATGCCAAAACCCGGAATATGGATGGTTGCAGTTAAAAAATTAATGGCATTTTTCTTAGCGTTAACCGCTTTGTGGTTGATTTACATTCTGGTTGATAATATTGGGTTTTTACCAGCAATTTCAGCGGGTTTATTGGCTATTTTAATTTTGCCATTTTTCAGATTCATTAAATCGACCAATTTGTTCGATAAATTAAAAGTGGGAAGAGGGGTAAGAATCTTTTTCACCGCCGGAATTTTAACGCTTATTTTAGGATCATCCTTTGTGGTACCAAATGGCCTGACATACTTAAGCAAAATGATGGAAAAATCGCAGGTAGAAAATTGGATCAAATTTGATGAATCTCAAATTGATAATTTAATTACCGAAGGAAAAGTTGTGGTAGTTGATATTACTGCCGACTGGTGCATAACCTGCAAAGCTAATAAAATTCTGGTATTAAATAGTGATGAAATAAGAGTGGTTTTGGCAAACCCCAACATTATCGCTATGCGTGGTGATTTAACCAAGCCGGATAAAAATCTTTTTGAATTTCTTAAAAAACATAATCGTTATGGAATTCCCTTTAATATTGTCTTTGGCCCTAAAGCTCCAGAAGGAATTTTAATGTCGGAATTTCTAAGTAAGAAAAATTTATTAAACGCAATTAACAAAGCTAACAATGACTGATCTAACAAAACTAACCTTAAATCAAGCAATTAAAGGCTTAAAAAATAAAGATTTTAAAGCAATTGAGCTAAATCATGCCTATGTTGACAATGCCACTAAGGGCCGTAAATATAACGCATTTATTACTGAAACTTTTGATTTGGCTTTAAATCAGGCAAAAATTGCTGATGAGAATATTGCTAAAAATCAAGCTCGTGAGTTGGAAGGAATGCCTTTGGCAATTAAAGATTTATTTTGCACCAAAGATGTTCGCACCACTGCTGCTTCTAAAATGTTGGAAAATTTTGTTCCACAATATGAATCAACCGTAACGCAGAAACTTTGGAATGAAGGCGCCACCATGGTTGGTAAGGTTAATATGGATGAGTTTGCGATGGGTTCAACCAACGCAACAAGCTATTTTGGTCCTGTAATTAATAATGTGAAGAAAAACAATAGTGACGAAGATTTAGTTCCTGGTGGTTCGTCTGGAGGTTCGGCAGTTGCAGTTTCAGCAAATTTAGCAATTGCATCAACTGGCTCAGATACTGGTGGCTCAATTCGCCAACCTGCTAGTTTTACTGGAATTGTGGGAATTAAACCAACTTATGGCAGATGCTCAAGATATGGCATGGTGGCTTTTGCCAGCTCGCTTGATCAAGCAGGAATTTTTACCAAAGATGTGGCAGATGCCGCAACTTTAACTAAAATTATTTGCGGATATGACAATAAAGATTCCACTTCTATAAATAGAGCAGTTCCAAATTTTGATGCTTTGTTGAGAAGTGATGTTCGTGGTAAAAGAATTGGAATTCCAAGAGAGTATAATATGGATGGAATGCCGGCTGAAATTGCAGAATTGTGGAATCAGGGTAAAAAAACTTTAAAAGAAAATGGTGCTGAAATTGTTGATATTTCCTTGCCAAACACCAAGTATGCTGCCGCTGTTTACTACATAATTGCTCCAGCTGAGGCTTCTTCCAACCTTTCTCGTTATGATGGCGTTAAATATGGCCACAGAACTTCGGAAGAAAATTTGTCTTTAGATCAAATGTATGAAAAAACCAGAAAAGAAGGTTTTGGCGATGAGGTAAAAACTAGAATAATGACCGGAACTTATGTTCTTTCAGCTGGATATTACGATGCTTATTACAAAAAAGCCCTGCAAGTTAGAAATTTAATTTTACAAGATTTCAAAAACGCTTTTCAGAAAGTTGATGCCATTCTGGCTCCCGTTGCGCCAAGCGCGGCTTTTTCATTGAAAGATGCTCAGGAAAAATCTAAGAATGACCCAATTTCAATCTATTTAAATGATGTTTTTACCATTCCTTCCAGCCTTGCTGGATTGCCGGCCATGTCAGTTCCATTCGGATTTGACAAAGACGGTTTGCCACTAGGTTTGCAAATAATTGGTAATCATTTCGACGAGCAAGCAATTCTGGATATCGCTTTGAATTTAGAGCTTTCAGTAAAATAAAACTGAATTAGTTTAATCATAATGCTCCAGCCCTTGAAACATAAGGCGAAGCATTAATTTCGATTTGATTTATTTCTTCACAATGGAAAAATGAATCTGGAAAATCACATATCTACTTACCTAGGCATAAACCAAACTAATTTCTTCCCGAAATCACAAAATATGCAGAATCTGGATTGAAGATCGATGGTGGTTTTCTGCTGTTTATGACACTTCTTATAAATGGTAGATTTTGAGGTGCATATGGGAGAAAGTTAAAGCAAAGACTTGAATATGAAGAAGGAAGTTAATTCATGACAAATTGTCACGCATTGAGGCTGAAAGTTTCAGGCGGGAAAATATGCAACTGACTTCTGTCAATTGCTATTTAAAAGAGATATTTAAGAGTAGTGACTAAGGTGGTGGGTTTGGTATAACTGCAAGCCAGTATTTCTGGCTCATTTCTTTTTATTGTGAAGAGTCTTTATCAATAGGAATTTGATAATGAACTACTCCCACAATATTTAGATTTCTGACATTTTCAGCCATTTTGGCGTAAGCTTTGTATTTGCCAACTTTGGTGATAATTCCAACTAAATATCCGGGGGGAATTGAATTATCATCGCCCGAGGTGAAGACCATATCTCCAACTTTTGCGGGGTGATTCTTTCCTAAATATAAGATTTCCATTGTATCTCCATTATCTCCTGCCAAAACCCCTTTAATTCCTGATCCGGCAATAATTATTGGAATGCGTGAATTAATGTCGCTGACTAGTAAAATGCGGGATTTATCTGGGCTAATTTGGGTTATTCTTCCAATCATGGCGTTTTCTCCAACCACAATATCGTTCTCTCGAATATCTTTATTTTCGCCAACTGCAATAAAAGCATTGTTGCTGTATGATTTTTGAGAGCTGGAAATTAAATGTGTAACTGTGAATTTGGAACTCCTAATACTGAGATATTTGAGGATATTTTTGAGGTGTTTGTTTTCTTCCGAAATATTCAGGCTTTGAATGTAGAGCGATTTTAGTTTTTGATTTTCTTCTATAAGTCGAGAATTTTGCTTTCTAGCGCTAGTTAATTCTTGAAAATTAATCACCAAATTTGCAACCGAATTTATTGGAGCTGAAGCTGCTTTGGAAATTGGCATTGCAGATTTAGCGACTGCCATAGATATGTTGTCGGTGATTTTATGATTAAGTTTAGAGGTTCCAATTAAAAGTAAGCAAATAATTATGAAAAAAATGTTCTCAATTTCTAGAAATGCTGCCCTGATATTGTGGTAACAAAAAAAGTTGGAGTGATGATTCCTTTGTTCTAAAAAATTATTAGCCATAAATCAAATTAATCTTGGCGAAATAATACTGCTCTGAACATTTTCATATTTTCTAAAACTTTACCGCAGCCATTAACCACGCAAAGTAAAGGATTTTCAGCAGCGAAAACTGGTAAGCCAGTTGCTTTTCTAATTACATAATCAAGGTTTTTAAGGCCAGCTCCACCACCACTTAAAACAATTCCTTTTTCAACGATGTCGCTTGATAATTCTGGAGGAGTGCATTCTAGTGCAACTTTAATGGCTTCAATAATTTGCTCAACTGGCTCGGCTAAACTTTCAGAAATTTGCTTCTCGGTTAGAGTAATTTCTTTTGGAATTCCGCTTGATAAATCGCGACCTTTAACTTGAATTGTTAGGCCATCTCCATCTTCTGGAGTGCAAGCAGCACCAATATTTTTCTTAATTCTTTCAGCCGTTGCCTCGCCAATTAGTAAATTATGGTAACGGCGAATGTAGGAAATAATGGCATCATCCATTTTGTCTCCGCCAATACGAACTGATCTGGAATAAACAATTCCACCTAAAGAAAGAATTCCAACTTCAGTTGTTCCTCCTCCAATATCAACAATCATTGATCCTGTTGGTTCAGTAACTGGCAAATTAGCGCCAATTGCGGCTGCCATTGGCTCTTCAATTAGGAAAACTTCGTTGGCTCCCGCTCCTTCAGCAGCATCTTGAATGGCTCTTCTTTCAACTGGAGTTGAGCCAGATGGAACGCAAATAATGATGGTTGGTCCTAACCAACTTCTGGTTTGATTAACTTCGCGAATGAAATGTTTGATCATTTCCGCTGCTGCTTTGAAATCGGCAATTACACCATCTCTTAAAGGGCGAATTGCATCAATTTTAGCGGGAGTTCTTCCCAGCATCATTTTGGCAGTATTTCCAAAAGCGCAAGGAATTAATTTTCCATTTTCATGCATTAAAGCCACAACTGAAGGTTCGTTTAAGACCACACCCTGACCTTTGGCATAAACCAGAGTATTTGCGGTTCCAAGATCAATCGCGATGTCGCGGGAAGTAATTGAGAATAATTTTCTAAACATTAGTTAATTTATTTAAACAGTTAATATAAGCGGTAGCGGAAGCTTCCAAAACATTGAGGCTGGAAAAGCTGCAAGTTGTGGTTTTGCCGTTTTTTTGCAGGCGAACAGTGGCAGTTGCTTGAGAATCGGTTCCGCTGGTAACGGCGCCAATTTGGTAAAGCTCTAAAACTTCATTGTGAGGAATAATTTTTTTAATAGTTTTAAAAATTGCATCAACGGGCCCATTATTTGAAGAAGATTTATCTTCAACATCTGCGCCATCAATATTAATTTTTAAAATGGCTGTAGAAGAGCCAGAATTTGATTCAACTTTAATGTCTATTAAGTGATATTTTACTTGAGCATCAGTATCAATATCGTGAATTAAGGCGATTATGTCTGCATCTTCAATGTCTTTTTTGCGATCTGCCAAATCTTTAAATTTTGCAAAAAGATCTTCCAAAATATTGCTCCCTAAATCATATCCCAATTGTTTCAAGCGATCTTTAAATGCCGCACGACCTGAATGTTTCCCTAAAATCAAAGATGATTTTTCCAAACCAATTGACTGCGGAGTCATAATTTCGTAGGTGTTGCGATTTTTAAGCATGCCATCTTGATGAATTCCACTTTCGTGTGCAAAGGCATTAGCTCCAACAATTGCCTTGTTATATTGTACTGGAAAACCGGTAGCATTAGAAACTAATTTAGAAGCCCTAGAAATTAACTTAGTGTCAATATTGGTGTCTAAATTGTAGAAATCGCTGCGAGTTTTAACGGCCATGACAATTTCTTCCAAAGCCGCATTTCCTGCTCTTTCACCAATTCCATTAATTGTACATTCAATTTGGCGCACTCCTGCTTTCATTGCAGCTAATGAATTGGCAACTGCAAGGCCTAAATCATTGTGGCAATGAGTTGACAAAATCACCTTGTCAATATTGCTAACATTATTTCTAATATTGGTAATTAATTCAAAATATTCATCAGGAGTGGTGTATCCCACCGTGTCTGGAATGTTGATGGCTGTTGCCCCAGCTTTAATTGCTGTTTCAATTGCTTTGTACAAAAAAGATAGCTCACTTCGAGTTCCATCTTCGCAAGACCAATCGACATCGCCGCATAAGCTTTTAGCCAAAGAAACGCTGTTTGTTATTGCTTGTAAAACTTGGCCTTCATCCATGCGCAATTTATGTTCCATGTGAACTTTGCTGGTGGCAATGAAAGTGTGAATACGGGGCTGAGCAGCTGGTTTAATGGCCTCAAAAGTGCGGCGAATATCATTTTCTTTAGCGCGCGCTAAACCACAAACAACAGATTTTTTAACAATTTTGGCAATTTGATTTACCGCTTCAAAATCTCCTTCCGAAGCAATTGGAAATCCTGCCTCAATAACATCCACACCCATTTGTTCCAACAATTTTGCAATTGCCAGTTTTTCTTCTAAATTCATCGTTGCTCCAGGAGCTTGTTCTCCATCGCGAAGCGTTGTGTCAAAAATGATGATTTTTTCTTTTGAAGACATTGTTTTTAGGGAAAAAAAGGGTAAAAAAGAGCGCTAATTCTAGGAACGAAATTGAGTAATTGCAAATAAAAATAAATCTAAAAAATTTCCGCCACTCCCTTTTCAATAAGCTCTTCATTTAAATAAGCACTATTCTCAAAAACCTCAATTTACTGCCATAAAGGAGAATATTTTAGAAGCTGTATCCCAAATTAAGTTTGGTTAGTGTGTCGGTGTTTTTAGTTCCAGCTGGAACTTTTGAGATATTTTCAAAATTAAGTGAAAAGTTCAAATAAAGACTTTTGGTAAGTTTGGTTTTAAGGGAAGTTTCAGAGGTTGCAATCCTGGCTTGTTTACTAAATGAAATTGAAGCTTGTTCAAGAAAAGTGATGTTTTCGGTTAATTTGTAGCTAAATCTGGCGGTGTTTTTTTGCAATAGAGAATTTTCTTTTTCCCCATCAGACAATTCGCTTTGACGCATACCGGCACTGGACTCTGCTTCAAAATTTGTGCGGTCATTACTAATGAATACTCGACCATAACCCAAAGTTTCTGACATACGGTATTTGTAGCCGCTAAAGCGATCACTAACATATTCAGCCTCACCAAAGAAATATCTTTTGGGGTCTAATTTGTAGCGAGAATTTAAGCTGCCGCGATATTCTTCAGCAGTTCTTTCTTCGTTTTCTTTGCGATTAACAGCTGAAGTTTTGAAAGTGGTTTTCCATTTTTCTACTTCGTAATCTGCTTGAAAATCAATATTGATATTTTCTTGCTTAGTATTTCCTTTAGCAATTGCGAAACCAGCTTCAATTGAAGATTTTAGAGGTTTTTCTGCCTCTTTCTCAATTTCCTTTTTCTTTACTATTTCTTCTTTTTTACAATCGGAAGCAACATAATTCTGAATTGAAGATTTAAATTTTGGATATTGCTTAAGTGCATAGCTGCGAGTGGCGCTAATTACGAATTTATTTTCAGTTTGGCAGGCAGAAAACAGGCTGCTTTTTATCGCTTCAGGAAGGTGTTTTTTGTCAATTTCTGCATGAGCCAATTGTACAAAGCAAGTAATTAGGCAAGAGGTAAAAATTATTTTTTTAATCATGATTTGTAATATTTATTTGGCTTCTAATATGCAAGCTCCACCTTGACCACCGCCGATGCAAAGAGTTGCAAGGCCAGTATTTTTATTTCTTCTTTTTAATTCACGAAGTAAGTGAATTACAATTCTACTTCCTGTCATTCCAACTGGATGACCTAGCGCAATTGAGCCGCCATTAACATTCGTAATTTCAAGATCTAATTTACCAATAGCTTTTTTCTTACCCAAATTTCTTTGAGCAAATTCATCAGATTCAAAGGCTTTTTTACAACCAATGACTTGAGCGGCAAAAGCTTCATTAAGCTCAATTAATTCGATGTCTTTTAGTTTTAAGCCTGTTTTATCTAAAACTTTAGAAGTGGCATAAACTGGCCCTAAACCCATCACTTCTGGGTCTAAACCGGCGTAGGCAAAATCTTTTAAATAGCCAATAATGTCTAGATCGTATTTTTTGGCCAATTCTTTGGCTTTAGATTCACTCATTACAATCATGGCGGCGGCGCCATCGGTTAATTGTGAAGAATTTCCAACTGTTACAGTTCCGGTGTTTTTTTCAAAATATGGTTTTAATTTGGATAAATCTTTCAGATTCTGTTTTTTGCGAATTCCTTCATCTGTTTCAATCATTTTACTGATTTGCTCGTTATTGTTAAAAATTGGCACAATTTCATCTTTAAAAATGCCATCTTTAGTGGCTTTTTCAGCCTTATTGTGACTTAAAACCGAATATTCATCTTGTTCTTTTCTGGTGATGGCAAAGTTTTTGGCAATCACTTCGGCGGTGCATCCCATAATCATTCCTGAAACTGGGTCGGTTAGGCCTTGTTGAATTCCAATTATTGGTTTTAAGAAGTTTAGTCTGAATGAGGCAATTGCGGATATTCTTTGGAAGATGGTTCTGGATTTGAATAATCTTTCAAAAAGATTGGTCATTTTTGAGTTAAATAAAAGCGGAATATTGCTCATAGATTCTACTCCGCCAACTAGGATAATTTCAGATTCTCCGGCCCAAATTTTACAAGCGGCACTGGTTAAGCTTTCCATTCCAGAAGCGCAATTACGGGCAACTGTGTAGGCAGGAATGTGTTTTGGAAGGCCAGCTTTTAAAGCAATTACTCTGGCAATATTAGTGGCGTCTGATGGTTGTGCAACATTTCCAAAAATTACTTCGTCAATGGAATTGGCGTCAATATTGTTTTTAATTAATAATTCCTTCACAATTCGAACCGCTAAATCGTCGGCTGATATGTTTTTTAAAGATCCGCCTGCTTTTCCAAGTGGGGTTCTAAGACCGCCAATAATTGCAATTCTTTCTTTCATATTATGATTAATGATTGGTTTTAAAATAAGGAATTTTTAGAATGGCGAACAGATTAAAACCTAATCAATCAATTTCAACTCATAAAATGATAAAACAAGAATTTGTCGAATTTGCTAATTATTTGGCTGATATTAGTGAAAATGTGGCTACAAAATATTTCCGCCATGAGTTTTTTGAAACTTCCAAAGAAGACCAATCTCCGGTAACTTTAGCCGATAAAGAAACCGAAGAAGTTATTAGAAATGCCATTAAAAATAAATTTCCCGATCACGGAATTATTGGTGAAGAATTTGCCGCAATTAACGAAGGCGCAAAATATCAATGGGTGATTGACCCAATTGATGGAACCATATCTTTTGTTATTGGTAGGCCAATTTTTGGCAATTTAATTGCTCTTTGTGAAGATGGTGAGCCAATTTTGGGTGTAATAAATCAACCAATTGCCAAGGAAAGATGGGTGGGAATTAAAGATGGAGATGCGTTTTTTAATGGTAAAAAAATTCAAACCAGAAAATGCCAGAATTTAAGTGATGCGGTTTTATGCTCAACTTCACCATTTTTTTTCCAAGGAAAAGATTTGGAAATGTTAAATAAAATTTCCTCGCAAACCAAATATCAATCTCAAGGCGGAATAATTTACGGTGGAGATTGCTATTTATTCGGCCTTTTGGCAATGGGACAAATTGATGTTATTATTGAGCAGGGATTAAATAGTTTTGATTTTGCGGCATTAGCTACAGTAGTTGAGTCGGCAGGAGGAATTATCACCGATTGGAAAGGAAATAGCCTAAATATTAATTCCGATGGAAAAATTCTGGCTTGTGGTGATAAAAACCTGCATAAAGAGTTGTTGAAAATGTTAAATTAGCTGAATGTCTGGTTATTTAATTTAAGAAACTAAAAACAGTCCCAAATCTGGAATTGCTGAACTTTTTTAGGGGTATTTATTGCTATTTAAGAAATGCGCCCTTACCTTGCTGCAAAATTTTTTGAGTTTTCACACCAAACCTTAAATAGCACACCTAATGTTTATAAACCCAATATCCTTACCAATTATCGCATTCTTAACCCAAAAACTAAGATCCGCAACCACCCTATTTCTAACCCTAGCTCTTACTTTCAACCCCTTCCTAATTAACGTTG
>JBLHVR010000017.1:0-24695 GCA_047628655.1 Lentimonas sp. | reverse complement strand
ATTATTCGCACTTGGTATTTATATAGGAAGAGAAAAGCATGAAATAGTTAATTCTTTGAGATCTATTGCCATCGCGCTATGTAACATACTTCTGCCTTTAGTATTGGCTATTGATATATTGTTTATGATTTCATTGTTATTTGTTGGAACTGAGCCTTTGTTTAAAACAGGATCCACCACAATTCTTCTAATAACTTTAGTTTCTGTTACTATATTTTTTATCAATGGAATTTTCCAAGACGGCACCAGGGAAAGACCTAGCAATAGATATTTAACGATCGCAACCAACATTTCTATTTTTACCCTTCCTATATATTCAGCAATTGCACTTTATGCAATATATCTACGCATTGATCAATATGGATTAACTCCTGATCGTTTTTTAATATTAATAACCACATTAATTATCTCTCTTTATAGCCTTTCTTATTCTTATTGTGTTTGTATTAAAGGTAAAATTTGGCTAGGGAATTTGAGAACAGTAAATACCATTTTATCAATCATAGTTTTTGCTGTGATTCTTATGATTAATACCCCCGCTCTCAATGCAAATAAATATAGCGCCATTAATCAATATAACAGGCTAATTTCAGGAAAAGTAGAGGCTGATAAATTTGATTACGGATATCTTAATTACAAATTGGGAAAATATGGCAAGGAGTATGTTGAAAAATTAAAGTCCTTAGAAAATCATAATCAAATAGAAATTATAAAGAAAAGATTAGATCTCCTAAAAACCAGCAAATTCTATAATAAACATCGTTGGAATTCCGAAATAAAAACCAACCAAATGACATATGAGTATAATGTTGAATCAGTTCATGAGAACAAAATTATATCATCCAAACTATTGGAGTTCCTAAAAAATAACAGAAAATTTAAATCGGAATGCTCAGGTAAAAAAACATGCCTTATTTTATTTGCCAATTTAGATAATGACGAAGAGGATGAAGCAATCTTTACTGACGGAGGTGGCTATGGATATGCAACTATTATTGATAAGGATAGTGAAAACAAGTGGCAAAAAGTGGGGTATCTAAAAAGACCTTCTGGGCTAAAGATATATAACTCTAAGAGTGATTTAAAAAGAAAAGTGAAAGAATCAAAATATAAAACTATAAATAATAAATATAAATCTCTGCAAATAGGCAATAATATTCTATATTTTTATGAGCGTTAGAATTGGGCGCTAGCTAATTAGTTCTCAGAATAATAACAGATTATGCATTATTGTTAACATCAAAACAGTCTCTCACCGCCTCACCTATAAAAACCAGCAAAGAACAAATTAGAGTAACCACAACAAAGCCGCTAATTCCAAGGTGGTAGGCTGAAATATTTTCCTTTCCCTGAGCCAGAAGCTCCCCCAAAGACGGAGTTTCAATTGGCATTCCAAAACCCAAAAAATCCAGAGCTGTTAAAGTTACAATTGATCCACTTAGAAAAAATGGCAAATAAGCTAAAGTGCTGGCTATTGCGCTTGGGAAAATATGGGTAAATATTATTCTAAAATTACTCGCTCCAATTGCTCGGGCGCTTCTTACAAAATCAAAATTTCTAACTCGCAAGAATTCGGCGCGAACTAAACCCACTAAAGACATCCAACTGAAAAGCAGCATTAGGAAGAGTAAAATGAAGAAGCCTGGCTCAATTATTGAAGAGAGGATAATTAATAAAAATAGAGTTGGAAGGCTGGACCAAATCTCCATAAATCTTTGTAGAGATAGGTCTATAAGGCCACCAAAATAACCCTGAACCGCACCCAAAACCATTCCAACAATAACACTAAAAAAGGTTAAGGTGAGGCCGAAAACTAAAGAAATTCTTAAGCCATAAATTATGCGCGCCAAAACATCTCTACCATTGTCATCAGTTCCAAGTAAGTTATTGGAATTTGGCTTGGTTGGAGCGGGAGATTTTATTTGATAGTTAATGGTTGAATAGTTATATGGAATTGGCGGCATTAGCAACCAACCGTCCTTTTTGATCAGATTCTTAACATAAGGATCACGATAATTTGCCTCGCTCTTAAAATCACCTCCGAAAGTTCTTTCTGAGTAAGATTTAAAAATTGGGAAATAAAAATCGCTTTGATATTTGACAATTAAGGGCTTGTCATTAGCAACAATTTCAGCAAAAAGACTGATAAAAAATAGCATAGAGAATATGATAAGAGAGTAATATCCTCGACGATTATTTTTGAATTTATGCCAAAATGAGTTCATTATTTATTTTTTTAACTTAAAGACCCACATTAAAAGTGGAATAATTTTTTAACGATCCATACTTATCAGCAACCACACCATTTCCACGAATAGCAGATACATTTTGGTTTGCCATATAAATTTTATCTTCTGGTGTTTTTTTAAAGGATAGAAGTTGGTTTCCTGCCAACATAGCCCTATCTAAATCATTAACTTGTAAATTGTATGTTGGTATTAAATATCCTTTATGCATAAATTCATCACCTTTAGCATGAATCATATTGGTTCTCTGATATTCACTTGGAATAAAAACAAATATTTTTGCTCGAAAATTATTTTTATCAAATCGACCATCAGCGGTTGTTACTTTATCGTGTATACTGGTGAAAAAAGCTCTTACACATTCATCTACTTTGAAAACATAAGGACCATTTAGTGAATTCTGAGTCTCTTCATCCAAAGAGTCACTCTCAGGCAATTGAAAAAATATTGTTTCAGAAATATCTTCATTATCTACCAAGCTCAAAAAAACCACTGGGCCATGATCCATTTTATTGGCGGGGGTTTCTTTGGCAGAAATGCAGGTCAGCCACCACTACTTACTTATATGTTAGCAAGAGTTATGTGGGTAAAAACCCGCGCATTGTCTTTCATAAAAATTCCCTTAGATTAATAGCAATTCTCACTCATAATTAATCTTTTTAACTTCATCTTCTGGTCTAGAATTTAAAAGAAAAATCTTTTGCATCTTTCGATATGGTTGACTCATGTTCCAATTTTTTCCTCAAAGATATTTTTTTGCAAAGATAAATTATAGATCATTCTTGATATGGCTCAGCAATATTGACAAACTCCCAAAATAAATTCTTTTATTCATCAGTGCAATAAAAAAGCTCCTAAACCACAAGGATTTAGGAGCTTTTTTAATCTCAAGAAAGAATGTTAAAAATTAAGCTACTGCTTTTTTATTATTCTTTTTAATTTCAGATGCGGTTTCTTTGAATTTACCCATCATCAAACCAGTTCCAGCAGGAATTAACCTTCCAACGATGATATTTTCTTTTAACCCTGTCAAATCATCATATTTACCTTGAACTGCAGCATCAGTTAAAACTTTAGTTGTTTCTTGGAAAGATGCAGCCGAGATAAACGATTTAGTTTGAAGAGAAGCCTTAGTAATTCCCAAAAGAACTGGCTGGAAAGTTGCAAGCTTCAAACCTTCAGCCTTAGCCTTAGCATTCACTCCTTCAAACACATCGCGATCGATATATTCACCATTAAGTAGAGTTGTGCCACCAGGATTAGAAACTTCCACCCTTTTTAGCATCATATTTAAGATCACTTCAATATGTTTATCGTCGATTTTTACACCTTGCATACGATAAACTTTTTGAACTTCACCAACCATAAAGTTAGTGAAAGCTTCAATTCCTTGAATACGAAGAATATCATGAGGAACTAAACTTCCGTCAACCAGAATATCTCCTTTTTTAACATGATCACCCTCACCTATGAATAAATGTTTGTTTTTGGCAACCATATATTCAACAGCTTCTTGATCTTTGTCTTCAGGAACAACACGAAGTCTTCTCTTAACTTTGTAATCTTTTCCAAACTCAATTACACCATCAATTTCAGACATAACAGCGGCATTCTTTGGCTTTCTTGCTTCAAACAATTCAGCAACCCTTGGAAGTCCACCAGTAATATCTCTAGTTTTTGAAGATTCTTTTGGAATTTTTGCAATTACATCACCAGTTTTAACTTCGTCATCATTAGAAACCGGAATTAGAGTTCCGACTGCAACTGGATATTCTTTTTTAAGTTCACCATTTTTATCGTTAATGATAATTCTTGGTTTCAGATCTTGCTTGGAATATTGCCTCCAATCCATAGTGGTTTTAGTAGAAATTCCACTTGAATCGTCAATTTTTTCACGAAGAGAAACATTTTCCATTAGATCACCATATTTAACAATACCACTGGCTTCAACGATAATTGGAATATTGTATGGATCCCACTCAGCTAGATGATCACCTTTTTTAACTTTCTCACCATCTTTATGGGTGATAGTCGCACCATAAGGCAATTTATAACTGTGAATTTCCTCTCCTTTTTCATCAAGGATAGTAATTTCACAATTACGATGAATAACAACAATTTTACCATCACGATTAATGATATTTTTCTTGCCAGATATTTTTAACGTACCATCTTCAATAGCAGAGATTGATGATTGTTCAGCACCACGAAGAGCCGCACCACCAATATGGAAAGTTCTCATTGTAAGCTGTGTTCCAGGCTCGCCAATTGACTGAGCAGCTACCACACCAACTGCTTCACCAATACTAGCCAAATCACCAGTTGCAAGGTCACGTCCATAACATTTAACGCAAACACCATTCTTGGTTTCGCAAGTCAAAACTGATCTTGCTTTAACGACTTTAATACCAGCATCTTGAATTTCTTCCGCCGTACCTTCGTCAATCATTTGACCATTCTTAACAAGAACTTTTTTACCATCAAGAGTTTTGATGTCTTCTAAAGCAACACGTCCAAGAATTTGTTCAGCAATTGAAATGATAACTCTACCATCATCAACAACTCCTTCAAGATTAACGCCTTTTTTAGTTCCACAATCCGTTTGAGTTACAATACAATCCTGAGAGACATCAACCAATCTTCTGGTTAAATAACCAGAGTTAGCAGTTTTAAGAGCAGTATCGGCCAAACCTTTCCTGGCACCATGAGCAGAAATGAAGTACTCTAATACACTTAAACCCTCTTTAAAGTTGGCGGTAATTGGCGTTTCGATAATTTCACCAGAAGGCTTAGCCATCAAACCCCTCATACCAGCAACCTGCTTAATTTGGTTTTCCGAACCCCTAGCTCCAGAATCAGCCATCATATAGATTGAGTTAGCATCTTTAGCTTTTTTATGGCTAGAGATTGCTTTCATCATTTCTTTAGAGATCTTATCAGTACAAGCAGTCCACTCATCAATGATTTTATTATATCTCTCACCAGTAGTGATTAAACCATCGCGATATTGTTGTTCGAATTTCTTAACTTTATCTAGAGAGTCTCCGATATGTTTTTCCTTGGACTCTGGAATAACCATATCATCTTTACCGATTGAAATACCGGCTCTACAGGCATATTTAAAGCCTAGATTCATAATTCTATCACAAAACATTACTGTTTCTTTTTGACCAGAAGTTCTATAAACCGAATCAATTAAATCAGTAACTGCTTTTTTCGTCATTGCCTTATTAACTAAGGTAAAGCTAGTTTTTTTGTATTCTGGTAGAATGTTGTAAAGAATAACTCTTCCTGGAGTTGTGTCGGCAATTTTATAAATTTTATTACCTTCACTATCTTCAACTGCATAGCGATATTTAATTTTACAATGCAAGGTAACATTTTTATTAAACAAAGCATGTTCTAGCTCAAATTTATCAGCAATTAATCTTGGCTTAGAAGTATCATTCTTATTCTCCATAGAAAGATAATAAAGACCCAAAATGATATCTTGTGATGGAACAATAATTGGCTTTCCGTTGGCAGGACTTAAGATGTTATTTGTAGACATCATTAACACCCTAGACTCAACTTGGGCTTCAATTGAAAGAGGTACGTGAACTGCCATTTGATCACCATCAAAATCGGCGTTAAAAGCAGCGCAAACTAGAGGATGAAGCTGGATTGCTTTTCCTTCAGTTAATTGAGGTTCAAAAGCTTGAATACCAAGTCTATGAAGAGTTGGAGCTCTGTTTAAAAGAACTGGATGCTCTTTAATAACTTCATCTAGGATATCCCAAACTTCTGGTCTTCCAGATTCAACCATTTTTTTAGAAACTTTAATTGACGGAGATTTTCCGTAAAGTTCTAATTTGGAATATATGAATGGTTTGAAAAGCTCTAAAGCCATTTTTTTCGGCAAACCACACTGATGTAGTTTAAGTTCTGGCCCAACAACAATTACACTTCTTCCAGAGTAATCGACCCTTTTACCAAGCAGGTTTTGACGGAAACGACCTTGCTTACCTTTAAGCATATCACTTAAAGATTTGAAAGGTTTTTTATTAGCATTTTTAACTACTGAACCACTTCTACCGTTATCAAGGAGTGCATCAACAGATTCTTGAAGCATTCTTTTCTCATTTTTAATGATGATGTCAGGAGCGCCAAGCTCTAATAATCTTTTTAAGCGGTTATTGCGATTAATTACTCTTCTGTAAAGCTCGTTTAGATCTGAAGTTGCAAACCTTCCCCCATCTAGCATTACCAAAGGCCTGATATCAGGTGGAATTACTGGAAGAACGCTCATTATCATCCATTGTGGCTTATTGCCAGAATCAATGAAATTTTCAACTAGTTTCAATCTTTTAACAATTTTTTCTCTTTTAAGCTCAGAATTAGTTTCCACTAGTTCTTCTCTTAATTGCTTTTGTATGGCAACTAAATCCATCTTAGTTAATAGTTTTTGAATTGCCTCTGCACCCATTTCAGCAGCAAAACTACCGTAGCCATATTCTTCTTGTGCTCTTTGGTATTCGTCTTCAGTTAAAACATCACCATCTTTCAAAGGAGACATTAGAGCATCGGTTACGATATAGGTTTCAAAATAGATGATTTTTTCAACTAATTTTAGAGTAAGGCCAAGTAAGGTACTTAATCTTGAGGGAAGTGATTTTAAGAACCAGATGTGAGAGATTGGAGACGCAAGCTCGATATGACCCATTCTGTCTCTTCTTACTTTAGAAGAAGTTACTTCAACGCCACATTTTTCACAAACAATACCTTTATATTTAATTCTTTTATATTTGCCGCAAAGACATTCGAAATCTTTAATAGGGCCAAAAATACGAGCACAAAATAAACCTTCTCTTTCTGGTTTAAAAGTTCTGTAATTAATGGTTTCTGGTTTAGTTACTTCGCCATGAGACCAAGAGCGAATTTTATCTGGATCAGCAATAGATATTTTAATTGCGTTAAAATCGGCAACGTCAACCGCCTGATTAGAAAGACTTAATAAGCCATGTGATGAAGTTCCAGCTAATGATGACATTTTTAATTTTTAATTATTAATGGTTAATTATTGATGGTTAAAAGTTAGAGACTTAAATTGTCCACTAACAATTAACCATTAATCACTGATTATTTATTTCTCTACTAATTCAATATTTAACCCAAGAGATCTTACTTCTTTGATCATTACATTGAACGATTCTGGGATGCCACAAGTAAAGTTTTGGTTTCCCTGAATGATTGATTCGTAGATTTTAATCCTACCAATTACATCATCTGATTTAACCGTTAACATTTCTTGCAGAGTGTAAGAAGCTCCGTAAGCTTGAAGTGCCCAACATTCCATTTCACCAAATCTTTGACCACCGAAGTGAGATTTACCGCCTAATGGCTGTTGAGTAATTAAACTGTATGGTCCAATTGAACGAGCATGAATTTTGTTATCTACTAAATGATGTAATTTTAACATGTATATGTATCCAACCGTTACTTTACGATCAAATTGATCACCTGTTGTGCCGTCTGTCAAAGTAACTTGACCAGAAGGATCAACTCCAGCAATTTCTAACAATTTGGCAACTTCCTGCTCTTTAATTCCTTCAAAAGTTCCAGTTGCGAATGGAGCTCCTTCTTGAATTTTTGAAGAAAATTCTAACAATTCATCGTCTGACATTGCTTTAATTTGAGCTGTCTCAGATTTGTTATAGTAGACCGTTAATAATTTTTCTCTTAAATCCTTAACTAACTCTCTTTTACCATGAGCAATATTATCTAGTAAATCAGAAACTTGTTTACCAATATTCGCTGATGCCCAACCAAGATGAGTTTCAAGAATTTGACCGATATTCATACGAGATGGAACACCAAGTGGATTTAAAACGATATCAACCGGGGTACCATCTTCACAATAAGGCATGTCTTCAACTGGAGCAATTTTAGAAACAACACCTTTGTTACCATGACGTCCAGCCATTTTATCACCAGGCTGAAGCTTGTACTTGGTAGCAACATAGATTTTAACAATTTTTAAAACACCTTGAGCAAGCTCATCACCTGTTTTAATTTTGTCAATTTTTTCGTTATAATCCTTTTCTAATTTTTCAGTTTGAGACTTATAGCTAGATGCCAAAGCTTCAATTTGCGTCATTGATTTATCATCAGCAACAATGATTTTAAATAAGTTAACCATCGATAAAGATTCGATGTTTTCCTTGTTTAAAACAGTTCCAGATTTTAATTTATCAACATTTGCGGTTAATTTCTTATCAGCAAGTAATTTTGCAGTTGCATTTCTAGTGGAATCACTCAAGAAAGAAATTTTTAAAGATTTTTTCTTGGATAATTCTTCAATTTGCTGCATTTCAATGTAAAGCAAACGCTCGTCTTTTTCGATACCTTTTCTGGAGAAAACTTTTACATCAACCACAGTACCGTTAGTACCAATTGGACCATAAAGCGAAGAATCTTTAACGTCAGAGGCTTTTTCACCAAAAATTACTTTAAGTAATTTTTCTTCTGGCGTCATTGGAGATTCACTTTTGGGAGTAGTCTTACCTACCAACAAATCACCCGCACGAACTTCAGCACCAATATGAATAATACCTTCTTCATCTAATTTACTTAGAGCCTCTTCACTAACATTTGGAATATCACGAGTTATTTCTTCTGGCCCAAGTCTTGTATCTCTGGCAACGATGTCCAATTCTTCAATATGAATTGAAGTAAACGCATCTTCAGTTAGTAACTTTTCGGAAATAACAATTGAATCCTCAAAATTATAACCATTCCAAGGCATAAAGGCGACTCTAACATTTTTACCAAGAGCTATTTCACCACTTTTAATTGCGTGACCATCTGAAATTATTTGACCAACACCAATCTTTTGTCCTGCAACCACGGTTGGAACTTGATTGACGCAAGTGTCTTGGTTGGTTCTACTATATTTGATTAGATTGTACATCTCAATATGAGGAATCTTCTTTTCCGAGAACGATTCAACGATAATTTTTGATGAGTCAACAAATTTAACCACACCTTCATATTTATTTTTAACCGCCACACCAGAATCAAGAGCAATAATTGCCTCCATTCCAGTTCCAACCATCGGAACATCCGGGTTAACCAAAGGAACTGCTTGACGCATCATATTCGAACCCATTAAAGCACGGTTCGCATCATCATTCTCTAAGAATGGAATCAGAGTAGTTGCAACGGAAACTAATTGTTTTGTTGAGACGTCAACAAAGTCAATTTTTTCTGGTGAAACCATTAAAAATTCACCATTATTTCTAGCACTTACTAGTTCGACAGTGATTTTTCCTTGATCATCAGTTGGAATTCTTGACTGACCAATAGTAAACTCTGACTCTTCTAAAGCAGAAAGATGTCTTACCTCATCAGTGACTACACCATTTACTACTTTACGATATGGAGTTTCAATAAAGCCATATTTATTTACATGAGCAAAGGTTGCAAGAGAGTTAATTAGGCCAATATTTTGACCCTCTGGAGTTTCAATTGGACAAATTCTTCCATAATGAGTTGGGTGAACATCACGAACTTCAAAACCTGCTCTTTCTCTGGTTAAACCACCGGGTCCTAAGGCAGAAAGCCTTCTTTTGTGAGTAATTTCTGAAAGTGGATTGGTTTGATCCATAAATTGAGAAAGCTGGGAAGTTGCAAAAAAATCTTTAATTGCAGTAATTAATGGCTTGGCATTAATTAGATTTTGAGGAACAATATTATCGATATCAACCGCATTTAGTTTTTCAATAATTGATTTTTCAATTCTTGAAACACCAATTCTAAGCTGGTTCTCAATTAATTCACCGACGGCTCTAACTCTTCTATTAGCAAGGTTATCAATATCATCAGTCTTTAGATCACCATGCTTTATGTTGCTTAAAATTCTGATAGTTTGCTTAATATCATCTGGAGTTAAGTGCAAAGTTTCATGCTTAACATCTAGATCCAAACGATGATTCATCTTCATTCTTCCAACAGTAGATAAATCATATCTAGCGTCAGTTAATAGTAGGTTATCAAAGAAAGTTTTAGCGATTTCTAATGATGCAGGAACTTCACCTAATCTAATTGCTTTATAGATATCGTAAGTAGCATCTTTTTGATTTTGGTTTTTATCTACTAAAATTGTATTGAATAGATATGGACCGATATCTGCTTTACTTGGGTTTACAACTGAGACTGATTTGAAATTTAGCTTGTTTAAAACTTCCAAACTCTCAGAAGTTACAAAACTTCCAGACTCTAATAAAACTTCACCAGTTTCATTATCAATCAAATTTTCTGCCATCACATACCCTAAGAGCATATCATCTGTTAAGATATATTTCTTAAAACCATCTGCTTGAAGCTTTTCTATGGTTTTGTTGGTTAACTTTATTCCTTCTTCTAGAACAACATCACCAGTTTTAGCATCAATTAAATCGTAAGTTAGTTTTTTTCCAGAAAATTTATCATAGTCAAACTCTGCTGACCAGCCATTTTTAGTGGAAGAAATGTCCATTTTTCCGTAGAATTCGCAGATTATATCTCCGATATTCATTCCCATTGCTTTTAGCAAGGTTGAAACTGGAATTTTTCTTTTTTTATCAACCCTGAAATATAGGATATCTTTTGTGTCAAATTCAAAATCTAACCATGATCCTATGTGAGGGATAATTTTGGCAGTATAGGCTTTGCTATTGGAAACCTTAACATGCTCACTATCAAAAAATACACCAGGAGCTCTTCTCATTTGAGAAACTATAACTCTTTCAGCTCCATTAATGATAAAACTACCACTTTCAGTCATCAAAGGAATGTCGCAAAGATAAACTTCTTGCTCCTTGATGGTCTTAACTTCTTTTACATCAGAATCTTCTTCTTTATCCCAAAGAATTAGTCTCAATTGAACTTTTAATGGGGCGCAGTAGGTTCTGCCAGATGCTAAACACTCACTTGGCTCATATTTTGCGTCACCAAGGAAATATTTGATGAATTCCAAAGTTATTTGATCTGCGGAATCAGAAATTGGGAAAAAAGATTTAAATACCGATTCGATACCTAATAATTCTCGCGAATCAGGATCTTTTTCTCTTTGTAAAAATTCAGAATATGATTTTTTTTGCAAAGATACCAGATGAGGAATTTCCACATCATAACGGTCATTGGTAAATTTTTTTCTAAGAATCGAAGAATTGGTATGACGGATCGGTTTCACTTTTTGACTAACTGTTGTTGTTTTGATACAAAAATGAGAATGAGGGAGTAATGTCAAATATTACTGGTGGCTATTAACCATTTCATAATTTGACATCAAACAAGAAATTATAATATTTAACTATTAAAATAACTTGCGCTGTTTTGCTGATTTTAATTAAAAATTAATATCGAGGCAAAAACACAAAAATGAACAACGCCAAACTGGCGCTGTTCATTTTGCAAAATATAATTTAACTAAGCTAGTTCTACTTTAGCTCCAGCTGCTTCAAGCTTTTTCTTAACTATCTCAGCTTCATCTTTTGATAAGCCTTCTTTGATAGTCTTAGGAGCGGCTTCAACAGCAGCTTTCGCTTCAGTTAGACCAAGTCCAGTAATAGCTCTTACTTCTTTGATGACAGCAATTTTGTTAGCGCCCATGTCTTTCAAGACAACATCAAATTCGGTTTTTTCTTCAACAGCTTCAGCAGGAGCAGCAGCGGCAGCGGCAGCAGGAGCAGCAGCGGCACTAACACCCCACTTTTCTTCCAAAGCTTTGCTAAGCTCAGCAAGTTCAAGAACTGTTAATGAAGATAATTTTTCGGTGATTTCGTTTAAGTTATTAGACATATTTTTATCTTAAGTGATTAAAGGTTGGTAAATAAAATTATTGTTTTGAAGCGGCGTAATTGCCAATTACGGTAATTACTGCAGAAGCAGGGGAGTTTAGCACTCTAACAAATTTAGACTGAACACCTTGCAACATTCCTAAGAAAGAAGATCTGACTTCTTCCAAAGATCCTAATTTTGACAGATTAACAAGATCTTGCTCTTTAAGAACATCTTGATTCATGTAACCTACCTGAATTTTTAAAACATCTAATGCTTTTGCAGAATCAATAACTGTTTTGGCCAAAGAAACCACATCGTTATCTGTATAACAAATAGCAGTTGGTCCATTTAGATAAGGAGTTAATGCCTCTTCCATATCAGATCCTTTTATAGCAACTTTTGTTAAAGTGTTTTTAACAATTTTTAATGTAACGCCTTTTGATTTTAAATTTACTCTAAAATCAAATAATTGTTTATCTGATAGGCCGCGATAATGAAGCAGAACAATAAGATCACTATTAGTTAGTGATTCTTTCATTGAAGTGACCAATTCGGCTTTTTGTTCTCTGTTCATTATTATTTTGAATTATAAAGCTTGAGTTGAAACCTTTACGGCTAAACCCATTGTGCTGTTGATATAAAAACCTTTGATGTATCTTCCTTTTGAACCTTCAGGCTTTGCTTCTTTGATAGCCTTAACAACAGACTTAACATTTTCCAATAACGCTTCGAATTCAAAATTAGCTTTTCCAACTAAACAATGAACAATTCCAGCTTTATCATTTCTGAAATCAACCCTTCCTTTCAAAGCATCTTCGATGGCTTTTTTTACGTCTTTGGTTACGGTGCCATTTTTAGGGCTTGGCATCAAACCACGAGGTCCAAGTTTTCTAGCTACTTTACTGATTTTTTGCATCACATCTGGAGTTGCAATACAACAGTCAAAATCTAGGAAACCACCTTCGATTTGCTTGATTAAATCTTCTAGTCCAGCAAAAGCTGCGCCTGACGATAAGGCAATTTTTTTAATTTCTTCATCGGCTGTAAAAACCAGAACTCTAACTTTTTTTCCAGAACCTTGAGGAAGAACTAAGGAACCTTTAACCATTTGGTCAGATTGCTTAGCATCAATTCCAAGATTAATTGCAATGTCGATTGATTCAACAAATTTTATTTTTGAAGCAACACTAAGGTCAACGACCTTTTTTAATGCTTCTTCTAGATTTAAAACTTCTGGAGTTAAAATATTATTTTTAGACATAATTTTATAGATTATTCGATAACTTCAAGACCCATAGAAACAGCTGAGCCCGCAATCATATTGTAACAAGCATTGGTTTCAGTAGAGTTCATATCGCCCATTTTTTTCTTAACCACTGCCAAAATTTGATCTTTGGTAATTTTTCCAGCAGTGTCTTTTCCTGGATTAGATGAACCTTGTTTCAATTTAATTTCATCTTTAATTAACCAAGAAACCGGAGGTTTCTTGGTTGTAAAAGTGAAGCTTCTATCTTTATAGGCTATGATCGTAACTGGAATTGGAGTTCCTGGGTTAAAATCAAATTTTTGCGCATTAAATTGCTTACAAAAATCCATAATGTTTAGGCCTTTTTGACCTAAAGCTGGTCCGATTGGTGGGGCTGGATTAGCCTTACCGACTGGAACTTGTAACTTAATATAACCTGTGATCTCTTTTTTGCTTTTTGACATACAATCTTAACTAAACTTAAAAAATACGAGGCGCCGGATAATAGATTTGAAATCTAATTACGCAAGTATTTATTTGATTTTTGATATAAATTATGAAATTTTTTCAACTTGATCAACATCAAGCTCAACCGAAGTTGACCTACCGAAGATTAGAACTGAAATTTTAACTCTTTGTTTTTCGTGATCGAAATTTTCGACCGTGCCCGAGAAAGATTCGAAAGGCCCTTCGATAATATTTAAAGATTCTCCTATTTCAAAGAATTGCTCTTTACTTAATTCAGCCTGATCAACACTTATTAGAGAGAAGATATTTTTCATTTTTTCTTCCGAAACTGGCTGAGGACTATTTTTTCCACCCAAGAAACTCATTGCTTTAGGAATGGAGCTAATAATATTACTAGCGTTACCACTTAGAACGGCATTAACAAAAACATATCCCGGGAAAAGCTT
This sequence comes from Lentimonas sp., assembly GCA_047628655.1. Lineage (GTDB taxonomy): Bacteria > Pseudomonadota > Alphaproteobacteria > Rickettsiales > UBA1997 > JAJTCH01. The sequence goes on along the minus strand of JBLHVR010000017.1, from coordinate 10,488 downwards.
TTGACTTTCCTGAACTTTTTTACCTTTTTTAACTTTAACAATCTGTTTACAAGGAACCAACGCGTCTACAACGTCTTCTCCTAATGATTTGTTATTAATTAGCAACTTAATGGCGTCAGTAATTTTTTGCTCCTGACCGGCCATTACGTTTAATATGTACCATTTGTAGTCTTTGTTCTGTTCCATCTTTTAATTACAAGCCAAATAAAATTTTAATAATTTTCGAAATAATAAAATCAGCTAACATAATAGTTAAAGCCGAAACCGCAACCGCTGCCAAAATAGTCAGGGTTACTATGTAAACTTCTTTTTTAGTTGGTAAATGCAGTTTTTTTAACTCAGCAATTACATCTTTTAGGAATAAAAGCATTATTTAAATTCAATGATTTTTAAATTATATCGACCCTTGGTCAATCTAAAATTTAATGTAAGCCACAATTTCTTATGTTATGGCAGGAGCGAGAGGAATTGAACCCCCAACCTTCGGTTTTGGAGACCACTGCTCTACCAATTGAGCTACGCTCCTAAAAATAATACTAGCTTTACTTCGCGATATCTTTTTCTAAAACTCAGGATAAGCGCTTTCTAGAAAACTAGTTTACTTAATAACTTTTGCAACAACACCTGCTCCAACAGTTCTACCGCCTTCACGGATGGCGAAGCGTAAACCTTCTTCCATTGCGATTGGTGCGATTAGTTCTACTGTAATTTTAACATTATCTCCAGGCATTACCATTTCAGTTCCTTCAGGAAGAGTTACTGAACCAGTAACATCCGTGGTTCTGAAATAGAATTGTGGACGATAATTTTTAAAGAATGGAGTGTGTCTTCCACCTTCTTCTTTATTAAGGATGTAAACTTCAGCTTCAAAGTGAGTGTGAGGAGTAATCGTTCCTGGCTTACAAAGAACTTGACCTCTTTCAACATCTTCTTTCTTAGTTCCACGAAGAAGGATGCCAGCGTTATCTCCAGCTCTTCCTTCATCAAGAAGCTTTCTGAACATTTCAATGCCAGTACAGATGGTTTTTTGAGTTGCTTTAACACCAACGATTTCAATTTCTTCGTTAAGCTTAAGAATTCCTCTTTCAATTCTGCCCGTTACTACTGTTCCTCTTCCTGGGATAGAGAAAACATCTTCAATTGGCATCAAGAATGGCTTGTCAGTTGCTCTTTCTGGTTCTGGAATTGATGAATCGACAGCATCCATTAAAGCTTGAATTGATTTTTCACCAATTTCTGACTCATCGCCTTCTAATGCTTTAAGTGCCGAACCTTTAATAACTGGAATATCATCACCTGGGAAATCGTAAGAAGAAAGAAGTTCGCGAACTTCCATTTCTACCAATTCTAGAAGCTCTTCATCTTCAACAGCATCAACTTTATTTAAGAAAACAACTATTGAAGGAACTCCAACTTGTTTGGCAAGAAGAATATGTTCTCTAGTTTGTGGCATTGGTCCATCAGTTGCAGAAACAACTAGGATTGCACCATCCATTTGAGCAGCACCAGTAATCATGTTTTTTACATAATCAGCATGCCCAGGACAATCAACATGAGCATAATGTCTTGCAGCAGTTTCATATTCTACGTGAGCAGTAGAAATAGTAATTCCTCTCTCTTTTTCTTCTGGAGCACCATCGATATCATCATAGGCTCTTTTTGTAGCGCCTCCTGATTTTGATAAATATGAAGTAATAGCGGCAGTTAATGTTGTTTTACCGTGATCAACGTGACCAATGGTTCCAATGTTAACATGTGGTTTACTGCGTTCGAATTTTTCTTTGGACATTGTTTAAAGGTAAATAGTAGTTGCTAAAAGATTGTTCAAATTTTGATGATGAGAGCGTCGCAATTTAACCAGCAGTAAATAAAAATCAATAGTTTTTTAAATAAATTTAGGATAATTAAATTGGCCCTACGATAACCAGGCAACTATTTTTAAGCAAAAACCTTACTAAACAATTAAATTTTAGCAATTAATCTGATGTCTAAGAAATATACAATGCAATTTCAACAATTTAATCAGCCAATATTAAACCCAGAAACTCCGTATCGAAGATTCAGGAAATCATTATTCATGGTCGGATCATCATATTTAAAACAAGATTTCCTATCGGGTAATTTTCTAAATCTTAACGAAAATCCCACCATTTTCTTAAAAGGTTTTAATGACAGAATGGAAAAATCTTTGGATCATCTAAAACAAATCACAACATTAGATGCTCAAGAACTTTCAGCTGTTGAGGAATCATTAGATCAACTAGGAAATGACTTAATTTCAGGGGTAAATAATTTTCTAGAAACCTGGATGTATTGTTTTTTAGGAGCAAATAGCAAAACAGACTTTCAAAAAAATAAGACTGTAGATTCCCTTAGATTTACTTTTGAAATATTGATTAAAAGCCACAAATTGGCCGATGGAACATATCTTTTAAAAAAGTCAGAAATGAATAATTTTAAAGACAAGGTGGAGAAACTAAAAAGAAAAATTGCTTTTAAGCCAAGGCAAACAAAAACAAAAATACAAGAGTTGCTGGATAAAATGAATTTAATATCAGCCAATTCACCAGAATTTACTGCTAGCTTTCAAGCGGTTATTAACTCATTAACAAAATACAAAGATGAAAACATCTCTCAAACCATAAAAGAATGCTCAAAATCTATTGATGAAATTCACAATCAGTTTGAGCCAATAGCCAAACTTCTGCAGAATTATCGATTAATGACAATATTTCTGTTAAATATTAAAACCCTAAACGCACCACTTAAAAAAAGTTTACCAAACGAAAATATTGATTTTACCGAAGAAAAAATCCCAAAAAAACCACCAATAAAGAAAAAACCTCAATTTAAGACAACGCAATTAAAAACCCCAAAACCAAATAGCAATCAACAAGATTTAGCCCTAAGCTCGCCAACAACATTCACATTAGCGCCGGGAGATGACCATGGGTTTATTCTTGTAAGTTCCAAAAGAAAGCCTACAACATCCAAAAATCCAGAAGAAACGAGTAAGAATCTAGAAAATCAAAAAGCATCAACCAACAAAAATACCCCTCAAAAACAACATCTTGCCGATGAAAAACTTTCTACGACTTCCTCAGAAGATCCTAAATCCACAATCTCACCGACATCTGATGCCCAAACACCCTCGCCAAAACCTGAAACTAGACCACAAAATCATTACCCACAACAACCTGCCTTACCAAACCTTGAACAACAGAAACCTTTGCAATTCCTAGATTTTTATCAAGAAACAAGGGAGTGGGCTTATTACCCAAATAATGACAGCGAAACAACGTTGCAGCTTTTTATTAAACAAAAAGAAAGGTATTTTGCAGCCCCCTCAAGATATGTAAAGGATGTAATTTCTGGAAATTTTCATGAACTTAGTGAAGTGTTTGGTCACACCCCAAATATTTACGCTCATGACCGCACTGGTTCAGTGGTGGAAATTAAACCAACAAAAATTGAGATAACAACCCTTCATTCACAATCGCAAAAAACAACTCACTCACATTAAACCTAATCAATTAAAGCCTTCATCTTTTTAATCGCCACATCTAATCCCACAAAAACCGCCTCACCAATTAGAAAATGTCCAATATTTAATTCTACAATTTGTGGAATTTTGGCAATTGCAGCGGCAGTTTTAAAATCTAACCCATGTCCTGCATGAACCTCTAAATCTAGTTCATTGGCGTAAAAAGCCGCTTCTTTAAGAATTTTAAATTCAGCCGATTTTTCTTTTCCAGCAAGTAAACAATATTTACCAGTGTGAATTTCAATAATGTCGGCACCAACTTCCTTGGCCGCCAGAATTTGACCTAAATTTGGATCAACAAAAAGTGAAATTCTAATCTGCGCCGCCCTTAATTTTTCAATAATTTTGCTTAAATTTTCCTGATTTTTAATCACGTCCAAACCGCCTTCAGTTGTCACCTCTTCACGATTTTCAGGAACCAAACAAACTGCATTTGGCTGCACTTTTAAAGCAATTTCCATCATTTCATCAGTTGCTGCCATTTCAAAATTAAGTGGTAATTTCACCTCTTTTTTTAGAGCGTAAATATCCTCATCACGAATGTGGCGACGATCTTCGCGTAAATGAGCCGTAATTCCATCCGCTCCCGCTTTTTTAGCAAGTTTTGCACCTTTAACTGGGCAAGGAAAAACACCTCCGCGAGCATTACGAAGAGTTGCAATGTGGTCAATATTAACACCTAGCCTTATTTTATTTTGGCTAATTTTTGAACGAATACTTTTCATGGGTTTAATTAAATTTTTAAAGCTGAGAAATGGAAAAAATGCCAGATTAATCTCCAAAATCAAATTTTCAATCCAAGCTTGCTATTTTAACCCTAAAGAAGTTATTTTAAATGACTTAAACCTAGATCTGGGGCTGGTAAAAACCATTTTAAGTTAATAACTAAACTTTAATTTTGGATTCTGATCTACGAGATTTAACCGGAAACATAAGTCTTGATAATATGTTCTTAAAAGTAGCTTATTTGAATGAAGAAATCGTGAAAATGGGTTTGCGAGAATAATTTAATCTAAAATAAATTTTTAATTCCCATTTTTAGGTTTAACTAATTTCCCAACGCCGCTCCACCGCGCCTTGGGTCTGCTCCACCTTTCAAACCTTCAGAATTAATGGTAATAGCATGAATTCCACTAATCAGATCAGAAACTTTAACTTTGTGACCCATTTTCTCTAATTTTGCTTGCAAACCTTCCAAAGCAGTTCTTTTTTCAAGAGCAATAACATCATTCAAAACCACAGAGTTTGGCAATGAAATTGCTTCTTGAATATCTAAACCCCAATCTAAATGACCAATAATTGCTTTAATTACAAATTGAATAATTCTTGGTCCACCAGGAGATCCTACCACCATGATCAAATCATCATTTTCATCAAACACAAAAGTCGGACTCATTGAGCTTCTGGGCTGTTTTCCAGCTTCAACTTTATTAGCAACCGGCTTACCATCAATTTGCGGCACAAACGAAAAATCAGTTAATTGATTATTAAGCATAAAACCACCAACCATCAAAGTTGATCCAAAGTAATATTCAATGGAACTGGTCATGGAAATAGCATTACCCTCAGAATCAACAATTGAAAGATGAGTTGTTGAAGGTAACTCAACAGCATTCTTATTAACTACGTAACTAGTTTTTACATCGAATTCGCCAGCATTCACATTCTTCATTGCTTTTTTAAAATCAATTAAAGCAGCTCTTTTCTGTAAATAATTAACATCTAACATTTGTTTAATTGGAACATCTTCAACATCAGCCACATATTTATTACGGTCAGCATATCCCAGTCTAGTAGCCTCAGAAATTAAATGAATTGTCTGCGCAGAAGATGGCTTCATTTTAGATAAATCGAAATTCTCCAAAATTCCCAAAATTTGCAAAACAGTAACACCTCCTGAGCTTGGAAGGGGCATTCCACAAACCTTGTATTTCAACCGATATTTTCCACAAATTAAATCTCCCTGCTTAGATTGGTAATCTTTCAAATCAGAAATTCTTAAATAACCAGGATTTTTCTTAGAATTTTTAACCGTTTTAACAATATTTTTAGCAATCTTTCCCCCGTAGAAAGGCCTAATTCCTTTATTGGCAATTTCTTCAAAAGTTTCTGCCAATTCTGTATTAATAATAATACTTCCCAAATCCTTCACGCTGCCATCTTCTTTCAAGTAAAGCTTAGAAAATTCTTCAGAATCTTTAAGGTAAGGAACGCTTTGCGCCAAAGTAGAAATTCTTTCATCCATTGGAAATCCTTCTCTAGCCAATAATATTGCTGGCTTGAACAATTCTTTCCAAGAAATCTTGCCATGTTTTTTATGTACTTCTTTCAAAATCTTCAACAAACCAGGAGTTCCAACAGAAAGGCCGCCTTGAACAGCCTCTTTAAATTCTTTAGGGCTTCCATCAACATCTAAGAACATTTTAGAATGAGCCAATTCTGGCGCAGTTTCACGACCGTTGAAATATTTAGTTTTCTTGGTTTTAGCATCAAAATAAAGCAAAAATGCTCCGCCTCCAATGCCCGAAGATTGCGGTTCTACCACATTTAAAACCATCTGCGCTGCTATTGCCGCGTCAATAGCATTTCCACCCTGACGCAAAATTTCTTCTCCGGCAGCACTGGCCATAATATTAGCGCTGGAAATTAAATATTTTTTAGCGGAAATAGTTTTTAAATCACGAAAATAGGAAAATGGCTCACCCTTCCAATCGTCATTATTGTAGATTTTTACTGTTTTTAGAAGAGATTTAAAATCAATTAATTTGTAAGAAACTCCGCCAATAGCCAGAATAATTACTAAAATTAATGTTGAGATTTTTTTTTGATTTTTGGTCATTGTATGGAGAGCTTTAAAATGGCTTGGTTTTTACTAAATCCCCGATCTGGTCGGGGATAACAAAATTACTAGCCTTTTACTACTTCATCTAATCTTTTCAATCTGGTCAGAATTTTCTCTAAATTATCCAAACGAAGCATGCAAGGACCATCGGATGGTGCGTTGTCTGGGTCTTGATGAGTTTCAGCAAAAATTGCCGCCACTCCCACCGCAACCGCAGCCGAAGCTAAAGTTTCAACAAATTCTCTTTGTCCACCAGAAACGCCACCTAAACCACCAGGCTGTTGAACTGAGTGAGTTGCGTCAAAAACTACAGGACAGCCAGTTTTGGCCATGATCGGCAAACTACGCATGTCAGAAACCAAAGTATTATAACCAAAACTAGCACCACGCTCAGTAAGCATGACTTTTTCATTTCCGAAATGATCCATTTTTTTAACAATATTTGCCGCATCCCAAGGAGCCAAAAACTGCCCTTTCTTAATATTAATAATTTTTCCAGTATCGGCCGCCGCTTTCAATAAATCGGTCTGACGACACAAAAATGCTGGAATTTGAATAATGTCAACAACGTCACCAACTTCCGTGCAATTTCTTTCGCTGTGAACATCAGTTAAAATTGGACAATTAAATGTGTTTTTAATTTCCTCAAAAATCTTCAAAGTTTTTTCCAAACCCAAACCCCTTTGTGAATCTACCGAAGAGCGATTTGCTTTATCAAAAGAAGATTTGTAAATGAAGCCAATTCCTAATTTGTCAGTAATCTTTTTAATATTCTCAGCCATCATCATTGAATGATCACGATTTTCAGTCTGACAAGGACCGGCAATTAATGTGAAAGGTAAATTATTGGCAATTTTAAGATTTTTAATTTCGATTGTGCGCATTTAAGAGAAAATATTTAATGGTTAATTATTAATGGCTAATTTTTAGTGATTATTTATTAATTATCAATTTAGATTAGGTAATTCTCCAATTAATAATTAAATTAGTGCTTTCTAAACCTTTTTCCCTATTTCTGGTCTACATTCTCATCATTTTTAATTTGATGATTCTAACCTTACCATTTTTAGTGGCGCTCTGGCCTTTCATGGAAATTAAAGGCGAACAAATTGTTCTGGCCCGCTACATCTCTTTTCACCCCAAAATCGCATTCTTTAGCCTAGTTTTTGTAGTCAGTTTTTTAATGATTATTTACCTAATTTTAGACTTCTTTTTTAGCTTTTCAGTGCGCTTTTCTTTAAAAGGATGCAAAAATTACAAAAATAAATACGGCTTTCTCAAGGAGATTTTTGAAGAAATAAAGTTCAATTTCAACTGCCCCAATGTAAAACTCTACATCAAAGAAAGTGACGAAATAAATGCCTTCGCAGTTTCAGGAATGCGCAAAAAAGCCATCGTTTTAACCAGTGGATTAATTAATCATTACGCGGAAAATATTGAAGACAACACAGAATTTCTAATTGCAATACGAGCTATTCTAGGTCACGAAGCCTCGCATTTAATTAACAAAGATTACCTGCCAGGTTTATTAATGATTATTAACCAAAAAGCCACCGACATTGCCGCCTTCATTTTAACCATTTTATTTCACATTCTTATTAGAACTTTCTACCATTTAAGAATGTCAAATTACTTCATCACTTCAGCAATGATCTTTATTTGCAACATTACCAGAAAAATTTTGAATCTATTTAACCGTTTAGTAGTAATAAAGATTTATAATTTCATCAATAATTTCTTCGGCCGTGCCATTGAATATCGCTGCGATCGCCAATCGGCTAAAGCATTTGGTGGAATAAATACGGCTTTTGCCTTGTCTTGGTTAGGAAAATCTGGCTATTTCACATTATTTTCAACGCATCCTGCTACTGCCAGAAGAATGAAAAAAGTTCGAATAGTGGAAGAAAAGAACGCCATTATTCATGCCTCTTTCTTCAGTCAGTTCAGCAATTTTATTTCCTTATTTATTCTTCCTCTAATTTGCATCTACGCTGCCCATGTAAGTAAAATTAGTTTACTAATTCAAAACTACATATTCTATTACCACCGAGATTTTTATCTATTTTTCCTCAAATTAATAAATATTATTTCCCAATGAATAATTTCTCTAATCTTCCGGCAATGGTTAATTTTATTGACCAAACATATCAAAACTCTACTGCTTTTAATTTTTTCCAAAATGGAAAATGGAAAAATATTTCTACCCAACAATTTTCCCAAAATGTTAGAAAATTGGCTTTAGCTTTAAAAGATTTAGGCCTTAAAAAAAATGACACCCTTGCAATTGTTGCTGAGCCTAATCATTACTGGTTACAAATTGATCTAGCAACAACATCTAATGGCGCTATTTCTGTTCCAATTTTTTCCAATATCTCATCAGAAAATTTACTTTACGAAATAAAAAATTCAGCTGTGCAATTTGTGTTCTGTGACTCGGAAGAAAATTTAAAACTTATTCAGAATAGTGGAGCAAATTTTAAGAAAATCATCATCTTTGGGTTTGAAGCAAAAGCTAATAACATCATTAATCTTGAAGAATTAGTAAAAAATGGCGCAGAATTATTTAAAAAAGATCCTAACTCATTCAACCAATTAATTGACCAAATTAATGAAAATGACCTAGCAACAATCATCTACACCAGTGGTTCCACAGGAGTTCCAAAGGGGGTTGAAATTACTCATAAGAATTTAATTTCTCAAATTGAGGCCACTGCCCTCAGGTTTTCTCTCCACTGTAAAAATGACTCAGCTTTATCATTTTTGCCACTAGCTCACATTTTTGAAAGAATGGTAGTTTTATTTTATGTTTCGCAGGGAATTTCAATTTATTTTGCTGATGACGTAAAAAATGTTGGAGAACTTTTAAAAGAAGTTAAGCCAACTTTAATGACTGCCGTTCCTAGAATGCTTGAAAAAGTCTTCGCCAAAATGCAAGTTGGAGTTAATGAAGCTAGTTTCATAAAAAAATTAATCGGAAAAACCGCCTTCTATTTCGCACCAAAATTCGCCAATAATGAACCGCCTTCACCACGGGAATCTTCACTGCTTTACAAAATATTCAATTTTCTAGTCTACAAAAAACTTCGCAATGCACTTGGTGGAAAAATGCGTATGATTATTTGTGGTGGTGCAGCACTTTCGCCAACTGTAGAAAAATTCTTCTGTGGCGTTGGAATTAAGATATTTGTTGGCTACGGACTAACGGAAGGCTCGCCAGTTATTGCAGTAAATTTTCCAAATAATAAAAAATTGGGAACGGTAGGAAAAACATTCCCAAATGTAGAAATTAAACTAGGGGAAGATAAAGAGCTAATAGCCCGCGGACCAAATATTATGCGCGGATATCACAAAGAACCCGTAAAAACCGCCGATGTAATTGATGATGATGGCTGGTTAAAAACAGGAGATTTAGCCAAAATTGATGATGATGGATTCATTACAATTATTGGGCGCAAAAAAGAAATGTTCAAAACCGCCTATGGGAAATATGTCAGCCCAGTTCCAATTGAACAACAATTAATTGCTGGATGGAATATTATTTCTGCGGCCTGCATAATTGCTGAAGGAAGAAAGTTTGCTTCCTGCTTATTATTTGTTGAATTTGATCTTTTAGATAAATTCAAAGAAAAGAATGGCTTCAAAAATTTAAGCAATAAAGATTTTATTAAAAGTGATTTTTTGCAGAAAATTGTACAAAGATTAATCAATCAAATTAATAAAAACCTCAACAAATGGGAGAGAATACAAAAATTCCATTTAAGCGAAGAGCCCATTTCCATCGAAACTGGAGAAATTACTCCTTCCATGAAAATTAAAAGAAATATTGTGGAAGATAAATTTAAAAATGTAATTGAGAAATTCTATGTTTAGATTTCTATTATCTTACCAAGATTTTAATTAAAAATGGGATATTTGTGGCAATTGAAGAACTATGTTAAATAGAAGAAAAATCTTTTAAACTTGATGAAATTTTTCCAATAAATAATATCTCACCGCATCAAACAGATAATTAACCCATTAAATTATTCTTGTTACGATGGAATATTTACTGCTTAATTCAAACTAAACATTAAAAAATTTAGATAAAAATTGAACTTATTTT
>JBLHVR010000016.1:0-26676 GCA_047628655.1 Lentimonas sp. | reverse complement strand
GCGGAATGGAAATTGTTGATCAAATCAAGAAAGGCGGCGGAAACAATGGAATAGTTAGCAATCCAGACCAAATGATTAGTGTAAAAGTAGGAAAATAATCAATAATGGCCAAAAAATACGACTCAAACAATATTTTTGCTAAAATAATTCGCGGGGAGATTCCCTGCGATAAAGTGTTTGAAGATGATGAAATTTTGGCCTTTAACGACATTTCAAAAGCCGCACCAAACCACATTTTGGTAATTCCAAAGGGAGAATATTCAAGTTTTGATGATTTCTCCCAAAATGCCTCAGTAGAAAAAATTGCCAATTTCTTCAAAAAAACTCGTCAAATCGCAATCAATCAAGGCCTAGAAAATTCAGGATATCGCCTAATTACTAATCACGGATTCAATGCTTCTCAAAGTGTTGAGCATTTTCATGTTCACATTTTAGGCGGAAAACAGCTGGGCGGATTAATCGCCAATGATGAATTAATTAGATAAAAATTAGACCCACTCCATCAAATCAGTTCAAAAACTAAAAAACATGCACAAAGACGCAAAAACAGAAACCAGAATAATCCACGCAGGAAGAAACCCAAGCAATCAAGGTCAAATGGTAAATCCACCAATTCACCAATCTTCAACAATAGTTTTTCCAACCTTGAAAGATCTTCATCAAGCCGAAGATAGCTACAATGACAAAGACGGATCAAAATCTCGCACTTTAAAATATGGCAGATATGGCACTCAAACTAATTTTGTTTTAGAAGACGCCATCGCCGATTTGGAAAATGCCGATTGCTGCTTCATCACCTCTTGCGGTGCTTCAGCAATTAATGTGGCACTTTTGGCATTCCTCAAACATGGCGATCATCTTTTATTAGTCGACAATGTCTACAGCCCCACACGAGGATTTGCCGATAAATATCTAACAAGATTCGGCATCGAAACCACCTATTTCGACCCTAATATTGGAGATGATATCGAAAAATTAATCCAACCAAATACCAAAGTAATCTTCATGGAATCCCCTGGTTCTTTAAGTTTTGAAATGCATGACGTTGCCGCAATGTGCAAAATTGCCAAAAAACATAAAATTACCACCATTTTAGACAATTCTTGGGGTAGTGGAATTTATTTCAAAGCCTTAGATCACGGCGTTGACGTTTCAGTAATGGCGCTAACCAAATACATTAATGGCCATTCCGACACAATGATGGGTTCTGTGGCTTTTAGAAGTGAACTTTTCCCAGGAATTTCCGATTCATTCCGTTTTCTTGCCGCTAACGTAGCTCCATTCTCAGCCTACATGGTTCAAAGAGGCTTAAGAACTGCCAAATTAAGGTTAGATCAATCTTTTAAATCTGCCCTAGAAATTGCGCAGTGGCTGGAAAAACAACCAGAAATTGAGAAAGTTCTCTACCCTGCCCTAGAATCTGATTCTAATCATAAGATTTGGAAGCGCGATTTTACAGGTGCAGCAGGATTATTTTCCGTCATTTGTAAGAAAAAATACTCCTCTGAACAAATCGCCAAAATGGTCGATAATTTAGCATATTTCTCAATGGGATATTCTTGGGGAGGTTACGAATCATTAATTCTACCATTCGATGCCAGCTCAATTCGCACCTCAACCAAATGGCCCTATGGCGACAAAACTTGCTTTAGAATTAATACTGGTTTGGAAGATGTAGGTGATTTGAAAGAAGATTTAAAAGCAGGTTTGGATAGGCTTAAATAACACCTAATTCCCTCTCAGCGTCATCCCCGCGCAGGCGGGGATCAAGGAAAGATTACAAACAAACAATCTACCTATCCATCAATCTTCCTTCTCCATTCCTGACGAATCTTAATCAAGCGAATTGTCCTACCAAAAGCGAAAACATAGCTGTAAATCAGACCGTCAATTCCGTAAATAAAATATCTACGAATAAAATAAGCTTTAAGAAAACTATGAGCAGGAGTAAATAAAATCTTTAAAAATGAAGCTTTCTTACCGCGCTTAACAGCATCTGCAGCCTGCATCTTTGAGTAAGAATTGATCTTGTCAATCCAATGTTCAAAAGAACGAAATGATTGATGGGAAATTATATTTTTCAGCTGACCAACAGGCTTTTCCTGGTTTTTAACAATAACAGAATCATGAACTGTACTGTCCTTAAAGCCACAATAATCCTTATTGTACAGCCGCAGCTGATTGTAATAATAAGCCCATTTTTTAGGCTTTTCTTCATTAAACCATTTATTAACAATTTTAATTCTGTAACCCGCAAATTCATCCGGATTACCCTCTTCAAATAACTTGCGAATTTCAACTTCCAAATCTTCCAAAACTTCTTCATCGGCATCAATATTTAAAACCCATTGATTTCTACAACATTCCTCACCAAAAACTTTTTGCGGACCATATCCAACCCATTTATTAAAAATAGTTTTAGCACCAAGTTCACCAGAAATTTCCATTGTTTTGTCAGAGCTTCCAGAGTCAATCACTAAAATCTCATCAGCAAAGCTTTGAACCGCTTTAATAACCCTAGAAATTCTATCCGCTTCATTAAGAGTGATTATGAAAACTGAAATTGGTAATTTTTTCATTGAATAGATTAGTTAAAGAGGTTGAATTTAAACTTTGCCTGAGATATTTTTTGCCGGCTTTTTATGGCTTTCCATTTCAATTTGCTAACAAAATCAAAATTATGAACGCAAAAACTAAGAAAATTTCCCTAACAATTCTAGTATTTATTTCAGTTATTGGATTAATTTATCTGGCAGCAAATAATTTGCTCGACAAAAATGTCGCTCCCAAAGCATCAACAAAAACCGAAAATTCCATAGGCAACATTCAGAAATCGGCAGCAATAATAAATCCTGCTGTTTCAGAATTATTAGAAATTTCTCCCAATGAAGCAATTCTGGGAGATAAAAACGCTCCCGTTACACTAATCGAATATGCCTCTTTATCTTGTTCTCATTGCGCTTCTTTTTATGAAGATGGCTTTCCAAAACTAAAAAAACAATACATCGACACCAACAAAGTTAGATTCATCTACCGTGATTTTCCTTTAAATAAACCAGCTCTAGACGCCGCTGTTATTGCTCTTTGTAAATATGAAAAAAATAACAACGCCAAAGAATATTTCTCTTTCTTAAAAGCTTTATTTAAAACTCAAGAATCTTGGGCTTTCACTCAAGAATTTGCTCAAAAATTAGAAGTCATCGCCAAGCTTGACGGCCTAAGCAAAGAAGATTTTGACTCTTGCTTAAATAATATTGAAACCCAAAAACGCATATTAACTCATCGCCAACAAGCATCTGACAATTTAAAAATCTCTTCCACCCCAACTTTCTTCATTAATGGTCAAAAATTAAGTGGATACAGCTCATTTGGTGAAGTTAAAAAAATTATCGATCAAGAGTTAGATAAAACCAACACCAAATAATGCCAAAAAAAATCGTCGTTTCCAATCTAGTCAAAAACTTTGGCACCAAGGAAGTTCTAAAAGGAATTAATTTTGAGGTTGAAAAAGGTCAATCTTTAGTAATTCTAGGTGGTTCTGGCTCGGGTAAATCAGTTTGCATCAAATTAATTACATCTTTAATGCAGCCCAGCTCGGGAAGTATTAAGGTTGATGGAAAAGAAATTTCAGGAATTAAAGGTAAAAAACGTGACGAATTGATGTCTAAATTTGGCTTTCTTTTTCAAGGTGGAGCTTTGTTTGACTCTCTTCCAGTTTGGGAAAATGTAGCATTTCGCCTCATTAACGCCAATAAAATGGACCGAAAAGAAGCCAGAGAAATTGCCATTTCAAAACTAAAATCAGTCGGTCTTTCTTCCAAAATTGCTGATCTTTCTCCTTCAGAACTTTCTGGTGGAATGCAAAAAAGAGCCTCTCTAGCCCGCGCAATTGCTGCCAACCCTGAAATTATTTTCTTCGATGAGCCAACAACCGGACTAGACCCAATAATGGCCGATGTAATTAACGACCTCATAATTTCCAATTCCAAAGAACTGGGAGCAACAACCATCACCATAACTCACGACATGCACAGCGCACGAAGAATAGCTGACAAAATTGCCATGCTTTATGAAGGAAAAATAATCTGGTTCGGCGATGTCAAGGACATCGACAATTCAGGAAATGCATTTGTTGATCAATTTATTAATGGCAGAAGCTCGGGGCCAATTAATTTTGATGTTGATTAAATGAAAGTAACAAAAAACAAACAAGGCTACTCACTATTAGAGCTTTCCATATCAATTTTAATAGTCTCCATTCTAATTTTGGCCGTTAGTAAAGGTTCCAGAATTTTGAGTGAGTCAAAATTGCAAGGCGCCAGAATTTTAACCACAAATTCACCTATTAATGTTAATGCCAAAAGCCTAGCTTTCTGGTTGGAAACAACCTCAAATAATAGTTTTGATGCCAATGAAGTAGTTGATGGGTCGAAGATTTCCAACTGGTATGACATAAATCCAACGCTTTTAGGAAATGGTTTTGATGTTAATCAAGCAGGAGACAAAAGACCAACATATGTTAGAGACGCAACAAATGGATTGCCAGCACTTCGTTTTGATGGGATTGATGATTTTTTTATTAAAGAAAATGTTGTTGGATCTAATCTGAGTAATAACGGTAGTGAAGTTATTGTTTTTATTGTGCAAAAATACTATTCACCGTACCACGGTTCTAGCTCAATTGATTGGACAACTAGCTCTAATAATAGACTAAACTTACATGCTGTTTGGTCTGATAGTAATTTTTATTTTGATTTTGGGTCATGTTGTGCAAATGGATCTGGTAGGACATACTTCGCAGTTCCATTATCTTATCCAGATCAGACAAATATTATTACTGCTGTACGGTCAGGTGAAAATGCTTTTGTTAGAATTAATGGAGTTCAATATCACGATGACTCAGGATTACCAACTGATTTTGCAATTGATGGTCAGGAAAATTTTTATATTTCTCGTGAGAGTTACGGCACCTATCAAAAAGGCGATATTAATGAAATAATTATCTTTAAAAAATCCTTAAAAAATTCAAAAATTGAAGCTATTGAGAAATATCTCAGCACAAAATGGGGAATTCCCCTCAATGGCCTTTAATTATTAACTTTAACTCAACCTTAACTTAACAAACAAATGATCAGAAGAAATAAAATCGCCCTAGTTGGCGCAGGAAACATCGGCGGAACTTTAGCTCACCTAGTTGGCCTAAAAGATTTAGGAGATGTAGTAATTTTAGACATCAACAAAGGAACTGGAGCCGGAAAAGCCCTAGATTTAGAGCAATCTTCAGTAGTTGAAAATTTCGATTCTAACATGATTGGAACTGATAATTATGAAGATATCAAAGGATCTGACGTTGTAATTGTTACTGCTGGAATTGCCAGAAAACCTGGAATGAGCCGCGACGATCTAATTGCAACTAACACAAAAATTATTGCTTTAGTTGCAAACGGCATTAAAGAAAATGCTCCAGATGCCTTCGTAATTGTTATTACAAATCCACTTGATGCAATGGTTTCTGTCATGCAAAAAGTTACAGGATTCAATTCCAAAAAAGTAGTTGGAATGGCTGGAGTTCTTGATTCTTCAAGAATGGGCTTATTTTTAGCCAAAGAATTCAATGTTTCAGTTGAAGATGTTAACGCTTTCGTTCTAGGTGGACATGGCGACACCATGGTTCCACTGGTTGGCTATTCTTCAGTTGCTGGAATTCCAGTTCCAGATCTAATTGAAATGGGATGGACTACAAAAGAGAAAATTGACGAAATAGTTCAAAGAACCAGAAATGGTGGTGGAGAAATCGTTAAACTTTTAGGAAATGGTTCAGCATTCTACGCTCCAGCTTCATCCGCAATTGCAATGGCTGAAAGTTACTTGAAAGATAAAAGAAAAATCCTTCCAGTTGCAGCTTGCCTAAATGGTGAATATGGAGTTGATGGTCTTTACATCGGTGTTCCAGCAATTATTGGCAGAAACGGTGTAGAAAAAATCGTTGAAGTTAAACTAAATGATGCTGAAAAGGAAATGTTCCAAAAATCAGTAAATGCAGTTAAACAATTAGTTGAGGAAACTAATAATTTATTAGCATAAATTACGACTATTTACCAGACACAGACTATCTAATCAGCACACTGATTAGATAGTCTTAATCTGGCTCTTCACACCATTAATTCCATTCAAATTAAAACTTGATAATAACGCATCGCCTGCCTATTATTCGGCGTCTTTTTCATCCATAATAAATAATTACTCTCAACTTTTTATGAATATTCACGAATACCAAGCCAAAGAAGTTTTAAAAAAATACGGCGTTCCAGTTCCAGAAGGTTACTCTGCTTTTAATGTTCCAGAAGCTGTTGATGCTGCAAAACAATTGCAAACTAACGGTCACAAAATTTTCGTTGTTAAAGCTCAAATCCATGCTGGTGGAAGAGGAAAGGCTGGTGGTGTTAAAGTTACTAAATCAATTGATGAAGCTAGAGAGAAAGCTACTGAAATTTTAGGTAAGACTTTAATTACTCATCAAACTGGTCCTGAAGGAAAAGAAGTTAAAAGACTTTATGTCGAAGCTGGATCAAACATCAAAAAAGAATATTACCTTTCTGCCGTTATGGACAGAGCTACTAATTCTGTTGTATTTATGGCTTCTACCGAAGGCGGAATGGACATTGAAGAAGTTGCTGCAGAAACTCCTGAAAAAATCATCACTGTTGTAGTTGACATCGCTGCTGGTGTTCAAGGATTCCACGCCAGAAAATTAGGTTTTGCTCTTGGTTTGAAAGGCGATTTACTGAAAAAATTTGTTAAAATCATCTTCTCACTTTACAAAGCATTCGTTGAAACTGATGGTTCACAAATCGAAATCAATCCTTTAGTTGAAACTGTTGAAGGCGACATCATCGCACTAGACGCTAAGTATAATTTCGACGATAACGCACTTTACCGTCACCCAGCCATTCGTGAACTTCGTGACCTTGAAGAAGAAGATCCTTTAGAAGTTGAAGCTTCAAAATACGACCTTAACTACGTTAAAATGGACGGAAAAATCGGTTGTATGGTTAACGGAGCTGGTCTTGCAATGGCTACAATGGATATCATCAAACTTTTTGGGTCTTCTCCAGCCAACTTCTTAGATGTTGGGGGCGGAGCTACTAAAGAAAAAGTAACTGAAGCATTCAAAATCATTCTTTCTGATCCAAATGTTGAAGGAATTCTAGTTAACATCTTCGGTGGAATCATGCGTTGTGACATCATCGCTAACGGAATTTTAGAAGCTGCTAAAGAAGTTAATTTGTCAGTTCCATTAGTTGTAAGACTAGAAGGAACCAATGTTGATTTAGGTAAAGCAATTCTTGCTAAGTCTGACCTTGCAATCATCTCAGCTGATGATTTGGGCGATGCTGCAAGAAAAATCGTTGCTGCAGTTAAATAATAAAAAATAAATTTTAAAAAATCACAATGTCAGTATTAATTAATAAAAATACCAAAGTAATTTGCCAAGGCTTCACTGGAGCTCAAGGAACTTTCCACTCAGAGCAAGCAGTTGCCTATGGAACTAAAATGGTTGGTGGTGTTACTCCAGGAAAAGGTGGAACTAGCCACTTAAATCTTCCGGTTTTCGACACAGTTTGGGACGCAAAACAAAAAACTGATGCCAACGCTTCAGTAATTTATGTTCCACCTCCATTTGCAGCTGATGCAATTTTGGAAGCAATTGATTCTAAAATTGAATTAATCATTTGTATCACTGAAGGAATTCCAGTTCTAGATATGGCTAAAGTTAAAAGAGTTTTAGCTAATTCAGGTTCAAGATTAATTGGCCCTAACTGTCCAGGAATTATAACTCCTGATGAATGTAAAATTGGTATCATGCCAGGTCACATTCACAAAAAAGGAAGTGTTGGAATTGTTTCTCGTTCAGGAACCTTAACTTATGAAGCAGTTCACCAAACCACTAAAGCTGGTTTTGGTCAATCAACTTGCATCGGAATCGGTGGTGATCCAATCAACGGAACCAACTTTATCGATTGCCTAGATATGTTCTTGTCTGATGACGAAACTCAGTCAATGATCATGATCGGTGAAATCGGCGGATCTGACGAAGAAGAAGCAGCAGCTTTCTTAAAAGCAGAAGCTAGAAAAGGTCGCTCAAAACCATGCGTAGGTTTCATCGCTGGAAGAACTGCACCTCCAGGAAAAAGAATGGGCCATGCTGGTGCAATCATTTCCGGTGGACAAGGTGGAGCAGAAGACAAAATCGAGGCTATGAAATCGGCTGGAATTTCAGTTTCTGACAGCCCTGCTACTTTAGGAGAAACTATGGTTGAATTGTTAAAAAAATAAAATTTTTATAATTATTTAAATTGAATTGCGAAGGGTGAAAGCTTTTTCGCAATTCATAAAACATCTATCACAATTATTAAAATTATGAATAAACTTCTTCTATCAGCACTTTTTACAATTCTATTATCTTTCTCATTTGCTCAAAATGCATCAGCATTAGACCTTGGAAAAGCTTTAGAGAAAGTTGCTTCTGATTCAGGAAAAGATATCACCAAAAAACTTGAAAAAAAACTCGATAAAGTAATTAAAAAAGCCGAAGGTGATCTAGGAAAATATAAATCCAATCTTGATGGTCAAATCAATAAATACCAAGATAAAATTGATAATGAAGTTGGAAAAATTGAGAAAGTAATTTCTGACGCTGAAGACACAATAAATAAAGTTCGTTATATTAAAGATAATATTTCTTTTTATATCAAAGCAGGGAAAATAATTCTAGCAGTTCTAGGGTGTGGATTTTTAATCCTAATTTTCGTTCTTTGGAGAATATTGCGTAGTGTAAAAAACTTGAAAAAACTCGCTAAGAATGTTTCTAATTACGAAGATTTTGATAAAAGACTCAAAATTCTTGAAACAAAATAAAAAATAAACCATCAACAATTAACCACCATAAAATTATGACAGACAGATCAAAAGCATTAGATGCAGCTCTCGCACAAATCGATAAACAATTCGGAAAAGGTTCTGCAATGAAATTTGGGCAACGCCCAGTTATTGATTTAGATGTTATTCCCTCAGGATCATTAGCCTTAGATTTGGCTCTTGGAATTGGTGGATATCCTCGCGGCAGAATCGTTGAGATTTATGGTCCAGAAAGTTCAGGTAAAACAACCTTAACTTTGCATGCCATTGCCGAAGCTCAGAAAAAAGGTCTTTCTTGTGCTTTTATTGATGCTGAACATGCTTTCGATCCGACTTATGCCACAAACCTAGGCATAAATATTGACGAAATGATAATTTCTCAACCAGATAACGGTGAAGCAGCTTTAGAAATTACTGACACCTTAGTTCGATCTGGCGCTGTTGATTTAATCGTAATTGACTCAGTTGCCGCTCTTGTCCCTCAAGTGGAACTTGAAGGTGGAATGGGTGATAATCAAATGGGTTTACAAGCCAGATTAATGAGTAAGGCACTTAGAAAATTAACCGGATCAATCTCCAAAACTAATTGTACGGTTATGTTCATTAACCAAATTAGAATGAAAATTGGCGTAATGTTTGGTAGTCCAGAAACCACAACTGGCGGAAACTCACTAAAATTCTACGCTTCTGTCAGATTAGACATTAGAAGGGGAGCGCAAGTTAAAGATAAAGACGAAGTTTTAGGCAATGAAACAAGAGTTAAAGTTGTTAAAAACAAAGTTGCTCCACCTTTCAAAACTGCAGAATTTGAAATTATCTATGGTGAGGGAGTTTCAAGAGTTGGTGAAGTAGTAAGTCTTGCTGTAACTGCCGATATTATCGAGAAATCTGGATCTTGGTACGCCTACAATGGCTCAAAAATTGGCCAAGGCAAGGAAAACGTTAAGGAATATTTAAAAAATAACCCTGAAATAGCCGCTGAAATTGAAGATGCAGTTAGAGTTCAATTGGGAATTAAAAAAGAAAAGAAATCTCAAAAGGAATCAAAGAAAGAATCAAAGAAAGCTGAAGGCTAAAATTATTGCCACTTTCTAACAACAAGATAAAATTATACTAGTAATTTTTCTGCACCCGTGGCTCAACTGGATAGAGTACTTGACTACGAATCAAGCGGTTAGAGGTTCGAATCCTCTCGGGTGCACCACTCATCTTTGCCTTTGGCATTTATAAAATTGAATTAAATTAAAAATCTATGTCTCAAGAACTACCATTAATGAGAAAAGCAACTGCAGTTTGGTTGGTTGAAAATACAGCTCTAACTTTTAAACAAATTTCTAACTTTTGCGGTCTTCATGAATTAGAAGTTCAAGCAATTGCTGATGGAGATATTGCAATTGGTATTATTGGCCAAGACCCAATCATTTCAGGACAATTAACCAAAGAAGAATTGTCAAAATGTGAAAATGATTCAGAAGCTACTTTGACTTTAGATCAGTCAATTTTAGAAATTCTTAAATCATCAACTAAGAAGAAAGCCAGTAAATACACTCCAATTGCCAGAAGATCGGACAAGCCTGATGGAATTTTATATCTACTAAAATATCATCCTGAAATTACCAATCTGAAAATAAAGAAATTGATTGGAACAACCGATAAAATGATCGATTCTATTCGTGATAAAAGTCATTGGAATATGAAGAATCTGAAACCTCGTGACATAGTTTTACTTGGTCTTTGCAGTCAATCTCAATTTAACCAAGTGCTTCTGGTTAGTAAAACCTAGAATCAGTTAGTAAAATTTAAAAAACCAGAAAGAGAAAGAATAATGTCTATCGAAATCGGAAAAATTGCCCCATATTTTAATACAATTTGTGACGATGGATCCAATATAGATCTTAGCGAGCTTCGAGGGAAAAATGTTGTTCTTTATTTCTATCCCAAAGATGACACTCCAGGATGCACAATCGAAGCTCAAGATTTTACCCGCAATATTGAGAAATTTGTGGAACTAAATTCTGTTATTCTAGGAATTTCCAGAGATTCAGTAAAAAGCCATTGTAAATTTATCGAGAAATATAATTTAGCCTTCAACCTCATTAGCGATGAAGATGGAGAAATATGCTCTTCCTATGATGTTCTAAAGGAAAAATCAATGTTTGGAAAAAAATACTTAGGAATTGATAGAAGCACCTTTATTCTTGATAAGAAAGGAAATATCTCAGCGATTTGGAATTCAGTAAAAGTAAAAAATCATGTTGATGAAGTTCTAGCATTCCTCAGCAAATCTAGCTAAATAGAACACCACTTCACGATCAAAGTTATGTCCTCTCTAGATCTTTATGTCACAATTTACCTTATAACTAATCTTTTAGAAAAATATTAGGGATAAACCACCTGTATCAAGCATACATGAAAAGTTTTTCTTCTAAATCTTAGGCCGAGAATATGAAATTAATAATTTGGCATTATGCCAATCTCCCTTAAAAAGGCACCCTCAAGATTTTTTTCTTTATGTTTATTGCGGAAATCTTCAGGCTTTCCTGTAAAAACTATTTTACCATCATTAAGAATTGCCATTCTATCACATATCTCATCTATATCAGATAATATGTGAGAGCTAAAAAATATGGTATTACCCTTCTCTTTATAATTAATTATTTGCTTCTTCAAAGCAATTCTAGCTCGAGGATCAAGACCACTCATCGGCTCATCTAAAATAATTAATTTTGCTTTACTTAAAAAAGTTCCAAGTAGTCCAAGCTTTTGGGTCATTCCTTTCGAATATTTAGAAATTCTCAAATTAAGGGATTTTGGATCTAAATCTAGAATCGTTGCAATCTCTTCAGCCTCTTTTAAGTTAAACTTTTGCTTATGAAATCCAGCAACAAATTTCAAAAACTCTTTACCCTTTAATTGATTTGATGGATGGAACTTTTCAGGTAAGTAGGCAATATTCTTTCTGGCCTCGGGAAGAATTTTATCAACCCCAAAAAGCTCAATACCCCCTCCATCGTGTTCTAGAAGATCTATGATAATCTTAATAAAAGTAGTTTTTCCGATTCCATTAAGGCCAACAAAACCAAAAATCTCGTTATCCTCAACTTCAATACTAATATCGTTTAAAACTAATTTATTGCCGAACTTTTTAAAAAGATTTTCTGCTTTAATTGGAACTTGATTCATTATGAAGTTTTTGTTGTCTTAAAATAAAAGGAATCTGAAACAAAGTGAACATTATGGTTATTGGTAAAATACCAAAGACTTTAAATCCAACCCAGAAATCTGTTGAAAAATGACGCCACATTATCTCATTTAAAATTGCCAAGAAAATAAAAAATATAGCCCAACGTAGTGATAGTTGATGCCAAGCAGACTCCTGCATTATCAAACTATGGCCCAGAAGCATTTTTAGAAGGGGTTTTTTGAGAAAATATCCAGATAATAAAATTGATGCGAATAATAAATTAACCAAAGTAGGTTTAATTTTGATAAATATTTCATTACCAGAGAACACCGTGAGAAAGCCAAATATTCCTAGCAATATAGCTGAAAATAGCGGCATTTTGGCAATTTTTCTAGTTTTTATATAAATAATTGTTAATGCCACTAAAGTGGCCACTAACAATGCAATTGTTGCTGGAATTACTGGTGTTTCATGATTCGACATTTTGTATGTTGCAAAAAATACTAGCAACGGAACTATGTCGCAAATTGATTGCAAGGATGATTGTTTCTTATTGTCCATTTTCCTTTAATTAATTATTTGAATGCGAATTTAACTCTTCTGCCTTTTTAATATCATGTAATATTCGAACACTTTTTTTCGAAACTTCCTTGAAATTATTTTTAATATTATCAGTAGTTAATTTATTTCCAATACTGTCAGGACTCTTTTTGATGTTGAGTAATCCATAATATAATATCAATAATATTCCGATTACTTTAATAATTGGATTTCGAGCTAGATTTTGCATAAATTCAATTCTCTTTGCGTAATTAATCCTTTTCTGACGATTTTTATACCATTTTCAACCCTAAGAACTGTGGAGGCTATTTTATGCTCACATATTCCTCCGTCAATTATTAAATCAACTTTATTGTCACAGAAATTTAAAGCCTGCTCAAAATTGTTGATAGGATTTTCATTGCTAAAATTGGCGCTTGTTGCCGCGATTGGTTGATTAAATTTTGTTAATAATTTTAAACAAAATTGATGATCTGGAATTCTTAAACCCAAATTATCATCCACATTAAGATAATTAGAAAGCTTTGTATTGCTAATTTTATTTAAAATTAAAGTAATCATTCCAGGCATAAATTTTCTAGCAACCCTTTCTTCAATTTCATTAAAATGTAGAAATCTTTTGGCCATATCTAAATTATTGGCAAATATTGCAATTGGTTTACTAGTATCACGCTTCTTAATCTCATACAATTTTTTTACTGCCTTATCACTAAAAGCATTGCAAGAAAGGGCATAGATTGTTTCTGTTGCAAAACAGATTACACCATCATTTTTCAAAGCTTCAATAGCAGTGGAAACCGCCTTAGGATTACTCTCTTTAATTATTATCATTTATTTTAGTCTAAAACTTTGGCGATGATATTTAGATATTCCATATTCCTTGATCATTTCATAATGTTTTGCTGTGGGATAGCCTTTATTTTCTTTCCAACCATATTCTGGTAATTCTTGATCTAATTTACACATAATACTGTCTCGAGTTTCTTTAGCAATGATTGAAGCTGCCGCAATTGAAAGGCTTTTCTGATCTCCCTTAATAATAGATCTGGATGAGCATTGTAATTCCGGAACAAAGTTTCCATCAATTATGGCAAAATCAATATTTATATTATGTTTCTCAGATAAATCTTTAAATGCATATTGCATTGCTAGCTTTGTGGCATTTAAAATATTAATTTTATCTATCGTTTTTTCATTAACTATACCAATTCCAAACTTAGCAACATCTTTAAGTTTAGAAAATATTTCACCTCGTTTTTTATTGGATAATTTCTTTGAGTCATTAAGATCATCTGGATAATTATTTCTGTTTAATATTATTGCAGCCGCTACAACTGGTCCAGATAAAGGTCCTCGACCCGCTTCATCAATACCGACTATAACAGAATTGGGGTTTGATTTTTCATAAATTACCTCATTTTCAATTGAAAAATCTGGCTTTAAAAAGTGTGGTTTGATTTTTGTTGCAATTATCATAATGGTTTGTTAGCTTTCTCGACTTCTTAATTATTAAATAAGTATTTTAAAAAAATGACAAATAAATCTCCTGAAAAAGAAAACATAACTAAATTAGTTGTTGTTTCAGTGCTAGTATTAATTATTGCAGCAGCTATCTATTTTGGCTTACAAAGCAATAACACTAGAGCTAAAGGATCCAATCTAGATGTTTCCAAGGAAATTACTAATGTTGGTGATGTTGAAAAAGTTATCGCTAATTGGATTGAAAATAATCCAGAAGCAATTATTAAATCTGTAGTTGCTATGCAACAAAAAGCTTCCCAAGAACAACAAGTAAAAGCTCAAGAAAGCATTACATCCAAAAAAGATGATATATTCAATGCCAAAAATGATCCATCTCATGCCCCAAAGAATTATGACGTAACTATTGTTGAATTCTTTGATTATAATTGTGGCTATTGTAAAAAGGCTCAAGAAATTGTTGGAAATCTTATTGAGCAGGATAAAAAAGTTAGGATCATCTTTAAAGAATTGCCAATCCTCGGATCTTCATCTGAAGAATTATCTAAAGTTGCAATCGCAGTTAACATTACTGACGAATCAAAATACCTAGAATTTCATGACGCTTTAATGAAAAGCAACGCTAAAACTCAAGGCGAAGCAATTCAAATTGCTACGAAAGTTGGTGTAAATGAAAGCGATCTTAAGCAAACTTTGAAAAACAAAAAAGCTAAAATCCAATCCAAGATTGATTCTAATAGAGAATTAGCTTCTTCTATTGGGGTTAATGGAACTCCAGCTTTCATAATAGAAGAGGATTTGTTTCCTGGAGCTCTTAGCCTAGAAGTATTGCAAGAAAAAATCTCTGCTGCTAGAAGTAAATAACAACCAAATTTACACCAATGAAAATGAAAATATTTACAAAATTATTCTTATTATTTACGGTTGTTTTTTCATATGATGTTTCCTCATCAATTGCCTCAACTAAATATATTTCCATTGCCACTGGTGGCATAACTGGAGTTTATTATCCAGCTGGTGGGGCAATTTGCCGATTTGTCAACCGTGGTAGAAGAGAGCATAATATAAGATGCTCCTCTGAATCAACTAGCGGTTCGGTAGCAAACCTAAACTCCCTTAGGCAACAAGATACTGATTTCGCAATTGTTCAATCAGATTGGCAATATCACGCTTATAATGGAACCGGATTTTTTGCTGATCAGAAACCATTTAAAAATCTAAGATCTATTTTCTCTCTATATACTGAAACTTTTACCTTGGCGGTTCTAGAAAAGTCAGGAATTAAAGATTTAGATGATATTGTAGGCAAGAAGGTTAATTTTGGCCCTAAGGGTTCTGGAATGTATGCCACAATGAAAGTTTTGTCTGAAGTTAAAGGCTGGGATGATAAATCTTTCTCCAAAATATCTTATCTAGACCCTGTGGACCAGATAGCAGCATTATGTGATGGTGATATCGATATCATGCTATATACCTCAGGAAATCCAAACGGAATTCTACAAGAAGCAACTCAAAATCCAAAATGTAAGGTTAGAATTTTAAATATTGATAAAAAATCAATAAAAAAATTGGTCAAGTCCAATCCTTTTTATGTTAGAGCAACAATCCCAGGTGGAATGTATACCGGAAATCCAAATGACATATCAACTTTTGGGGTAAAATCTACAGTAGTTACTTCGGAGTATGTTTCTGCTGATGTGGTGTATTACCTAACTAAAGCTGTATTTAGAGATTTCAAGAATTTTAAAACTCTGCACCCAGTATTCTCCTCATTACATAAGGACGAATTAATAAGAAGTGGAAACTCTGCCCCATTACATTCTGGAGCAATTCGCTATTACAAAGAAGTTGGATTACTATAATTTCTCTACCTAGATTCAATTAAAGTAAATTTCATTATGTTCTATAATCATAACTCATAATGAAATTTCACAATATCCTTGTGAGATTTCATCTCAATATTCCACACCTCTAGGAAGCTCAATTAATATACACTCATACATAAGGGTTTTTGCTGATATTTTGCGAATTGATGTAGTTCTATTCTTCGGGAAACTCAACAAAGTATATCTATTTTTAGCCTTCCCTCTTTGCTCTTGCATAGCATCAATAATTGATTTTCTCACATCCTGCTTGGTAACTTGCAAAATTAGAAATCGTTCAAAAGATTTTGGACAATAAATTTCAGTATTGAATTTTGTTGATCTGTCAGCAGAACATCCAATTAAAAAAACCGAAGCAATTGGCATTAGCATTAGAGTCGCAATGATATTACGCTTCATATTTTCTAGTTAACTGCTCTAACTTGTCCGATATTGCCAAATATTTTTGACCACCAGCTCTTTTTTGGGCTTGCAACTTTGGTATAATTTTTATCAAAAGAGAGGATATTTTGGTCTTCTAAATCGTAATTATGAATCTCCTCAATAATATTTTGCTTACTAAAATCAATCGTGGTTATTTGACGATTTAATATTTTTGGTCTAAAAAACATAAATCTTCTCACATCCTCAGAAACATACACCCAAACCTCTTCACCATCAATTTGTGAAAAAAAACTTGGATATCCCATAAACTTCATTACGTCATCTTTACTATGAATATCCTCTTTTAAAAGATGCTGATCTGATAATTCGAAAGAATATCCTCTCTTGTCAATTTGACTGCAAGAATTAATTAGAAAGATGAATGTAAGTAATAAAAAATATTTCATTTAATTTGTCGTTAAGATCTATTATTAATGATGTAAATTTGTAATTTTTAACAAGATCAATACAATAGTTTGTGAACCGGTTAATAAGCAATATAAAGATTAGTTGATTTTATGAAATTGGTACTTATGATGGCAAATCATTTTTTCGAGTGAAAACAAATATTTAAACAAACTTATCTAGCTAATGGCAGTTCCTAAAACCAAGATCTCAAAATCAAAACGCGGTATGCGCAGAGGAAGTAACGGTTCTTACAAATTAAACTTACCAAACGTAGTGGCTGACGCAACTACTGGAGAATATAAATTATCACATCATATCTCTGTTGATGGATATTACAATGGCAGAAAAGTTGTAGATCTAGAGAAAAAAGTAGCCGAAGAAGAGGAAGTTTAGATCTTTTGTAAAAAAATTTTTTCAACGATTTGGTCAATAATTATGACCGCGAATAAATACATTAGCCAATCATATTTAAGTAGTTGATTTATAAACTGGTTAAAAAACTTGATTAAAAATATTTAAATTGACTAAGAAAATCAACATAGCCCTTGATTGTATGGGTGGAGATAACGCTCCAAACTCGGTAATTCAAGGTGCCAATATCATCGCATCTAAAAATCCACAAATTCATTTCTTACTTTACGGCAATTCTGAAGTTATCAACCCACTTCTTAAAAGTTGCTACGCTCTAAAAAAGAACTCCAAAATAATTCACACTGATCAATCAATTTGCGCTAGTGAGAAGCCTTCTATTGCACTTCGAAAAGGTACAAAATCAAGCATGAGATTAGCAATTGACGCTGTTAAAAATGGTGATGCACAAGCAGTAGTCTCAGCAGGAAATACAGGAGCTTTAATGGCAATTTCTAAAATTGTCCTCAGACCTCTTCCTGCAATTGACCGTCCGGCAATTGTGGCCTTCATGCCAAATCAAAAAAGAACAGCGACAGTAATGCTAGACATGGGAGCAAATGTTGATTGTAATTCTGATGTTTTATTCCAATTTGCAATTATGGGTAACGCTTTTGCTAAAGCAGTTCTCAAGCTCAAAAAGCCATCAATAGGAATTCTAAATGTTGGATCAGAAGATTTAAAAGGAAGTGATTCCGTCAAAGCAACATCCGCTCTTATCAAAGAAAGTAATCTAGCTGATTCATTCTACGGCTATGTTGAAGGTGACGACATTGCTAAGGGAACTGTTGATGTAGTTGTAACTGATGGCTTCTGCGGCAACATAACTTTAAAAGCAATTGAAGGAACCGCAAAAATGGTTTCATCCGCTTTAAAAGAAGGCTTCAAAAGCTCATTACTTTCAAAATTAGGATATCTACTAGCCCGATCTTCACTCCAGTCAACTCTAAAAAATCTTGATCCTAAAAATTACAATGGGGCAATGTTGGTTGGTTTAAATGGAGTAGTGGTTAAAAGCCACGGAAGTGCTGATGAAATTAGTTTTGCTAACGCCATTAAAGTCACTATTTCATTAATTGAAGACAAAATTAACGAAACAATCATCAGAGAAATCAAATCCTCAACCAACATTTTGGAACATGAAGATGAAAATTTGTAATTCGAAAATTATTGCTGCAGATTCCTATCTTCCAGAAAAAATCCTCACCAACTCCGATTTAGCAAAAATAGTCGACACCACCAATGAATGGATCGTTTCTCGCACTGGAATTGAACAAAGACACATTGCCGCTGACAATGAATTAACTTCTGATATCGGCTATTTTGCTGCTAAAAAAGCAATTGAGAGATCTGGAATTAAAGTAGAAGATATCGAAGCAATTATTGTAGCAACCACAACTCCCGACCTAACTTTTCCGTCTACAGCCACAACAATTCAAGCTAAATTAGGAGCAAGCAAAGCCTTTGCTTTTGATGTTCAGGCTGTTTGTTCTGGGTTCATTTATGCTTTAAATGTAGCTGATAATTTCATCAAATGTGGCCAAATTAAAAATGCTGTCGTTATTGGTGCTGAAACTTTATCTAGAATTGTAAATTGGGAAGACCGCAACACTTGCGTTCTTTTTGGCGATGGTGCCGGAGCGGTGGTTTTATCAAAATCAGAAGATGAAAATTCAGGAATTCTAACCAGCCAACTTCATTCCGACGGCAAATTGAATGATATTCTAAAAACAGATGGCGGACCTTCTTTTAATGGTCAATCTGGAGTAATCCAAATGCAAGGCAAAGAAGTTTTTAAGCACGCAGTTGAGAAAATGTCAGGTTCAGTCATTTCAACTTTAGAAAAAGCCGGCTTAAAAGTTGACGATATCGACCTACTAATTCCCCATCAAGCCAATTCTCGCATTCTTAATTCAGTTGCCAAAAAACTCAATTTACCTGCAGAAAAAGTAATAATGACGGTTGCAAATCATGCTAACACTTCCGCAGCTTCCATTCCTTTGGCCTTAGATTTTGCCCTTAAAAATAATAGAATTAAAAAAGGTGATATTGTAGTTCTTGAAGCTTTGGGCGGTGGTTTAACTTGGGGTTCTAGCGTTATTCGTTGGTAAAAGTTACCTAAATAAATCCTCAATCACAAGCTGTAGATTCTCGTTTCCCATCCATTTATTAATATTTATTTGACCAGAAACAGCCACTGACTTTCCTTTATTCTTAGAAATCAAAACTGGACCAATGTCGCTTTCCATAGCATTAAATGCAAAACCAACAATTCTTCCCATCCAGCCAGCAAGGGTTTTAGCAGAAAATACGCAGCGAACATGCTTTCCATCTTTACCTACAATCTTGGCTTCAACAATTTTTAAATCCTGAATAATAAATCTTGGTTTAGAATTTCCTGCGCCAAAAGGTTCTAAACTTGAAAGTTCTTTGGCTAATTTCAAATTAGCAGAATTAATGTCTAAAATGTCAATTACCTCATTGGTGTGATTAGCTCGAGAAATTTCAACTGTTTTTGCCAATTCATCATTAAAAAATTTCTGCAAATCTTCCAACTTTTCTTCATGAACTGAAAAACCACCCGCCATTTTATGTCCTCCGCCTTCAATTAGAAGCCCTTCAAGCTTGGCTTTCACAATTGCTGATCCAAAATCTACTCCCGAAATTGAACGGCAAGAAGCCTTCCCAATTTTATTATTGATGGCAATGATGATGGTTGGTTTTTGATACAAATCTTTAATTCTAGAAGCAACAATTCCAATAACTCCCTGATGCCAATTGCTAGATGCAGCTATTAACACCGAATGATCTTGATGATTTTTCTCAAAAGCACTCTTAGCTTCACTTAAAATATCAACCTCAATGTCTTTACGGTTTTGGTTGTGGTGATTTAATTCCTCGGCAATTACTTGTGCTTCATTTTGATCGTTAGTAGAAAGCAATTTTGCTCCCAAACTAGCCTTCCCTACTCGTCCACCGGCATTAATTCTAGGCCCAATAACAAAACCCAGATGATAGGCTGAAGGCTCTTCGTCTAAACCCGCAACATCGAACAATGAGCGAATTCCGATATTACCGCGTTTTTTCATAATTTTTAAACCCACACAAACAAAAGCCCGATTTAAACCAGTTAAACTCATCACATCGCAAACCGTTCCAAGGGCTACTAAATCAAGAAAATTCATTAAATTAGGTTCTGGAGTCTTCACATAAAATCCTTCTTCACGCAAAGTTTTATTAATTGCAACTGCCAACAAAAATGAAACTCCAACCGCGGCTAAATTTTTATGAGGAGATTCTTCGTCCAAACGATTAGGATTAACAATTGCAATTGCCGGAGGATTCTCAAAAGCTCCAATATGGTGATCAATAACAATAACATCTAAACCAGCCTTACTAGCCGCTTCCAAAGGACCAAAAGCAACAGTTCCACAATCAACAGTAACTACCAAATCTGTTCCCTGCTTTTTTAAATTTAAAAACGCTTCGGTATTTGGCCCGTAACCTTCCAAAATTCGGTCTGGAATGTAAATATTGCAAGAAACTCCAATTGCATCAAAAAACCTTTTCAATAAAGCCGATGAGGTTGCTCCATCAACATCGTAATCACCAAAAATGGTAATTTTTTGCTTATTTTTAATAATTTTTACAATCTTAGAAACCGCCTTATCCATGTCTAAAAGATCGAATGGATTAGGCAAGGAAGCTTTGATGGTAGGTTTTAGAAAATTCTCAATCTCAGAAAAATCATTACCGAAATTTTCTTCTAAATTAACCAAATTTTTACTAGATAAAACCCTTGCCACACAAAGATCTAGGTCAAATTTTTGAGAAATAGCCAAAGCCATTCTTTCGTCAACCCTAGTTTTTTGATAAGATTTTCCAGAAATTGATGTAAGAATTTGATTTTGCATTAGTTAATTTCAGCATTTAAATGTTCCAAAGCAATTTTGGTTAAAATTCTGCCTCTAGGAGTTTTTTCAACTAATCCTCTTTGAATTAAATAAGGCTCAATGGCCTCTTCAATAGAATCGCGCTCTTCACCAATTGCAGAAGCGATGGTGTCAATTCCAACTGGTCCGCCCGAATAATTAATGGCGATGAATTTTAAATAGCGATGATCGGAGGAATCTAAACCTTGCTCATCAATTTCCAGTCTTTTTAAAGCTAAATCCGCCAATTCTTGATCCACAATTTCCTTGTTGTAATCAATTAGAAAGTCGCGAACTCTTTTTAAAAGTCTAATGGCAATTCTTGGTGTTCCACGAGATCTTTTGGCAATTTCTAAGGCCGCAGAATCGGTAATTGCAACTTTTAGAATTTTAGCATCGCGAATAATAATTTGCTGTAATTCACTAATTTCGTAAAAATTTAAACGCAGTGGAATTCCAAAACGATCACGAAGTGGGCTGCTAATTAGACCAATTCTAGTTGTTGCGGCAACTAAGGTAAACTCTGACAGGTCAATTTTAATGGCTCTGGCTGCTGGACCTTCACCAATGATGATGTCGAGCTTAAAATCTTCCATTGCCGAATAAAGCACTTCCTCAACAGACTTATTCAGGCGATGAATTTCGTCAATAAACAAAACATCTCCAGCTTGTAAATTGGTTAAAATTGCTGCCAAATCACCAGCTTTAGTAATCATGGGCCCGGCGGTTCCTTTAAAACCAACACCCATTTCGTGAGCAATAATTTGAGCTAAAGTTGTTTTTCCAAGACCTGGAGGTCCATAAAATAAAGTGTGATCCAGGCTGTCGCCACGGCTTTTAGCGGCGTTAATAAAAACCTGTAAATTGCTTTTAATTTTAACCTGACCAAGAAAATCTTTCAGGTAAAGAGGTCGTAGAATATTTTCGGCGCGATCTTCTTCTTGAAGAGTTGCTGATAAAGTTTTGTGATTATTTGAGCTGCTTTCTGTCATTTGGGTAAGAAATTCTGTAAGAAATTGAGAATAATAAAATAGATATTTTTTTCTAAATTCAAAGTCTTAAAGTGACTCATAATCAAATCAAAACTAAAAAATAATTTATGTCCAATTTTGCAATTGAAATTAAAGATCTTACTAAAAACTACGCAAAATCTAGCAAATCTGCCGCCCACAAAGCCTTAAAAGGAATTAATCTAGAAATTAAAAAAGGTTCAATTTTTGGTCTTTTAGGCCCTAATGGAGCTGGAAAATCGACCATTATTAACATTTTAGCTGGATTGGTGAATAAAACTTCTGGCACAGTTAAAATTGCAGGAATTGATTTGGACAAAAATCCTATTAGCGCCAAATTCAAAATTGGCATCGTTCCTCAAGAATTAGTAATTGACCCTTTTTTCAATGTTTATGAAACTCTAGAAATTTACGCCGGATATTACGGAATTCGACCAGAAAACCGCAGAACTGATGAAATTCTTACCGCTCTTGACTTGAAAGATAAATCAAAATCAGTTCCTAGAAGTCTTTCTGGCGGAATGAAAAGACGCCTTTTAGTGGCCAAAGCCTTAGTTCACAATCCAGAAGTTTTAATTCTAGATGAGCCAACCGCGGGAGTGGATGTTGAACTTCGAACTTCACTTTGGAAATATGTTAAAAAATTAAATCAAGCCGGAACAACAATTGTACTCACAACTCATTATTTGGAAGAGGCGGAGGAACTTTGCGATGAAATTGCAATTATTAGTCGCGGAGAAGTTATTGCTTGCGCCAAGAAAGATGATTTAATGAAAATGATGCCAGAAAGAAAGGAATTATTAATTAGTTTGAAAGATGAAATTAAGGAAATTCCAGCCAATATTAGTGAAATATTTAAAAATCCTTCGGGAATTAGTTTAAAAAATAAGAATCAAATTCTAATTAATTACCAACCCAGTAAATTTAATCTTGCGGAAATTCTGGCTCTTTTAGAAAAAAATCAACTCAACATTTCCGACATTTCAACCAAGCAGGCTGATTTAGAAGAAGTATTTAAATATCTGACCAATGACAAATAATACCAAAAATCTCATCTCAATTAATGATTTGAGCGACGCAAAACTTGAATCAATTTTTAATAATGCCGCCAAATATCTAGATAATAATCGTAAAAGAATTGTTGATGAAACTTTAAAGGGAAAAACTCTAATTAATTTCTTTTTTGAAAACTCCACCCGAACTCGAACTTCTTTTGAAATTGCCGCCAAAAATTTAGGTGCCAATGTTATTAATATTGACATTTCTCTTTCTTCTTTGAAAAAAGGCGAAAGCACTATTGATACCGCCAAAACCATCAACGCCATGAATCCAGATTTTGTAGCAATTCGTCACAATTCTAGTGGAACTGTTGATTTATTGGCAAAATATATTGATGCAAAAATTATTAATGCCGGAGATGGAACCAATGAACACCCAACTCAGGCGCTTCTTGACACTTTCACAATTTTACAAAATAAGGGCTCAATTCAAGGCTTAGAAATTGCCATTTGTGGCGACATTGCACATTCCCGAGTTGCCAGATCTAACCTAATTTTACTAAAAAAACTCGGTGCTAATATCCGACTTATTGCTCCGCCAACTTTAATTGGCAAGAATTTTAATAAGTGGCTGGCAGGCAAAGCAACACTTTACGACAATTTAGAAGATGGAATTAAAGGCGCCGATGTGGTGATGATGCTTAGAATTCAACAAGAAAGAATGGTTGGCTGTTTCATTCCTTCTTTGGCTGAATATTACAAATTATTTGGTTTGAATCATAAAAATTTAAAATTGGCCAAAAAAGATGTCATTGTTTTGCATCCTGGCCCAATTAACCGCGATGTGGAAATTTCCTCCGATTTAGCCGATGATGAAGATTTTAGCTTAATTTTAAATCAAGTTGAAGCTGGAGTAGCAATTCGTCAGGCAATATTAGCTAGTTAAATATCACCTCCACAATTTTAATATTCACTCTTTAATTTCCAATAAGATGAAAAAATATTGCGCAATCTGGTTAATATCTTGCTCAGTTTTGGGTTTTTATTCTGTCTCATCTTCCGCAAAAACCACCATTAAAACTGATTCCAATTACCGCTACATCATTAGTGATGGAATTCCAAATCATCAAACTGGTAAATTTCCGGGGCGGGGAAATCCTAATGCTATTTTAGCGCAAAATCATCAATTTCGAGTTGCTTTAAATCCTCAAAAAAATGCTCAACCAACTGCAATTGGAATGAATAATTTTGGCGTGGCAATTAACGGAATTCCTTTTGATCCTGCAACTGCCGAATTTTGGCAAAGTCGCTCTTCCGGATGGAATGAGGAAGGAATTGTTGATGGCCACAAAAAATTAGGTATTGATGTCAGTAATGCTCATGTTCAACCAACTGGAGCTTACCATTATCATGGCGTTCCTTTGGGGATTGTAAATTCTTCTAATGCTCCAGAATTAATAGGTTACGCGGCTGATGGTTTTCCAATTTATGTGAGTGGTGGAAAGTTAAAATCATCTTATCATCTGAAAAATGGTAATCGGCCAAGCAATTCTCCTGCTGGGAAATATGATGGAACTTACAGCGCAGATTACGAATTTGTTGCCGGTGCCGGAGATTTGGATGTTTGCAATGGTCATGATGGGAAAACTCCTGAATATCCAAATGGAATTTACCATTATGTTATTACCGAAGAATTTCCTTTCATTCCAAGATGTTGGGTAGGAAATGCCGATGATTCATTTAAGAAAAAAAGAGGTGGATCTGGAAGAAATCGTTCTGAATCTAGTTCTAACCTATCTGGTGAAAGAAAACCACCACAAGAAGCTCTACAATCTTGCGCGAGCAAATCTTCTGGACAAGATTGTTTTTTTACAGGAATAGGGGGAGAAAATATATCTGGAACTTGTCGTAATATTCAGGATATTTTAGCCTGCGTTCCCACAAATCATCGTCACCGCAATTAAGTAAAAATATGAAAAAATTCCTGATTTTAATTATTTTTTTCTTAAGTTCGCAAACCTTGGCGCGGCCAATTTCATATTCTAGCGGAACCACAATTATGCAACAAAATGGTGCATCTAAAAACTCCATTCATTTACATTATTCTCCATCCTACAAATATTCAATTGGCTACAAAGGTGAATATTTACGTAAGGATCAAACGACTTTGAACTCTGTGCAATTAAATAATTTGCTTAAAAGATGGAATTTGCCGGCGGCGCAAGGAAATATTTATTTAAAATCTAATATTGGAAGCGCGGGCAATTCTGGTAAAAATGAACTTTTTGGAATGCTGGGAATTGCAGGAGACTTTGAAACTAGAAAATATTTCATCTCCTACGAAAACAAATATTACAAATCGGATGGCGAAATTATTGATCAATTTGAACAAAGTTTTAGGGCTGGAATTGCTCCTTATGTGGCAAATTATGGTAGCCTCCACACATGGTTAATGTTACAAATTAATCACATACCCAAATTTGAAGGTGATGAAATTATTGCCACTCCATTAGTTCGTTTTTTTAAAGGCGTGCATATGGCGGAAATTGGATTAAGCTCCAATAAAAGAATTCTGTTTAATTTTATAATGAGGTTTTAAATGTTTAAAAAATTAGTTTTTATTACAGCTTTAATGTTTTTTGCAAATTTGGCTTTTGCAAAAACAATCGATATTGATGTTAATGGTTTAGTTTGTGAGTTTTGCGCCGTTACAATTGACAAAACTTTCATGAAGAAGGACGAAATTGAGAAAGTGGAAGTAGATTTAGATGCAAAAAAAGTTCTACTGCATTTTAAAGAAAATCAAGATTTATCGGATGAGGAAATCACCGAAACAATAATTAATAACGGCTATAATGTTGTCAAAATTAATCGCTAAAACTCTACCTTTTCTAGGGTTATTCACATCTTTTTCCACAATAATTTGCTGCGCCTTGCCGATTATTCTGGTAACCTTGGGAATGGGCGCTGTTTTTGCTAGTCTTACAGCTAATTTTCCATTTCTAATTTGGCTGGCAGAAAGAAGTATCTATCTTTTTGCAACATCTATTTTTCTACTTTTAATTTCGGGATATTTTATTTTCATCAAACCGCAAACTTGTCCTGCAAAAAAAGAATTAGCAGAAATTTGCCTGAAAACTAAGAAATTTAATCAGATAATTTGGTGGTTTTCGGTAATTATTTTACTCATCAGCTTCTTCTTCAAATATGTTTTAATTCACCTAATTGGTTAAAAAACCGTCTTTTGAATAAACCTCTTTAGCTTCTTTTGTTTTAACGAATTCTAGAAACTTTCTGGCCTCAGTCATGTTATCCCCAGCAATTACTAAAGCTTGATAATTAATCTCAACTCCTTCTATTTCTTTTAAAACCACAACATTTTTGTAATTATTGATGGAGCTTGCCAAAACTATTCCGCAATATTCATCACTTTCATTAATAAAATCAGTAATGGGCTTTTTGTCTTCACTA